>CAIOZA010000125.1 GCA_903862655.1 uncultured Ignavibacteria bacterium | reverse complement strand
TTATTCTTCGGACATTACAAAGATGTGCTTGCTTATCCTCGCTTCGTAGCCTCATATGTCGTTTCTGCTTGGTTTATACTGAGCTTGCCGAAGTATCAGTACCGAACTTTGTAGTCTCGCTGCCTTCAGTGCATGGGTCACGACAAACCACCTTGCGACTTACTAATACTTCTGAGCGTTACCTCAGTGTATAAGGGACTTTACGAATATGAATATCTATTATTAAGGTATTCGTGAACTTCGTTTCACCCTCTGGAAAAATACACTCGCCGTAAAATCACTTTTGTACCCAAAAATTTGTATTTTCGAAGTTTTTCAAGAGCTTACAACGAGTGCGCGCTGCTTATGCAGGGCGCACACAGCACCTAGCCCTAAGCCGGGGTTTGGTGCCCGCCCGATAGGAAAGTGTATATTTGAACGGCAACACCACGCGACAACTTCGGAGGTATTCTCCCGGCCTAGGGCTAGCTGCGGAACGTTAGCGTCAACCTTAAACAGATGACATAAACATGGACAGACAGATGAATAAAAAAGTAATAGTTGTTATAGGAGCAGGTTCAATCGGACAAGCAATTGCAAGAAGAGTTGGTGCAGGCAAACATATCTTGCTGTCAGACCTTAACCAAACAAACAATGAAGCCGCTGCAAAAACATTAAGCGAAGCAGGGTTTGAAGTAAGCACGACAATAGTTGACATATCTTCAAGAGAATCTATTCATGCACTTGCTGACAAAGCATCTAAAATCGGGAGTATTACAGGACTTATTCATGCTGCTGGTGTTTCTCCTTCACAAGCTTCTCCCGCGACAATTCTGAAAGTAGATTTATATGGAACTGCTGTTATACTTGAAGAGTTTGGAAATGTAATAGCTCAAGACGGAGCAGGTGTTGTTATATCTTCACAGTCAGGACACCGCTTACCTGCATTGACAGTTGAACAAAATAAAGCATTGGCAACAACTCCCGCTGACGAACTTCTTGCTTTGCCTTTTCTTCAACCTAACCAAGTTACAGATACACTTCATGCTTATCAATTATCTAAAAGAGGAAACTCTTTGCGTGTGATGGCAGAAGCAGTGCGTTGGGGAAAGCGTGGTGCAAGAGTGAACACAATTAGCCCTGGTATTATAATTACACCACTTGCAAAAGACGAATTAGCCGGACCTCGTGGTGATGGATATAGAAAAATGATTAACACTTCTGCTGTTGGTCGTGCAGGGACACCAGACGAAGTTGGTAATATTGCAAATTTATTGATGGGACAAGACGGAGCATTTATTACAGGTAGCGACTTCCTTATGGACGGTGGCGTGACAGCAGAATATTGGTATGGTGACACTAAATAACGAAAAGGCAGCCGCTAACAGGCGTTTGGCTCAATGGCGGGTGATGTGGTTAATGAACATTCGTGCTTCGTATCAAGTGCAGTGTTGGCAGACAGTTTTGTGCTCCGAAATCCGCCACTGCGCCAAGCACCAATACGTTATGCGTCAGCATTGAGAAGGGATCTGCAATATCTTAACGAACAATACATATCAAGAAATTGCAGAGATTTTAGTACCTTTGAAATATGGAGGACTCAAATAAAATAGAACGGGTTTTATAATTGACAGACTGACAAATTCAATTCTGAACACAGTTTCAGGTGACAGTTTCCAAACAAAAGTTATTCGATTAGGAAAATCGGATTTGAAACATATCACCAAAAATAAAGGATGGAGCTTCAATTGGAAAGAGGAATATGATGTGATAAAGAAGGAAGTTTACAAACTTACGATCGTTAATAATCCAAATATTATACAAGATCTTTTAAGTGTCACAATTGAACAAGACCATGTTTTTATGGACTTATTGGAAAGCGCACCCTTCAATATTGGTAAACACAAAATATATGAAGGCGTTGCCGGGAATTTAGTAGCTTATGCATGTAAAATATCGTTTCAAAAAGGTTTTGAAGGTTACGTATCATTCACTGCTAAAACGAAACTGATTGACCATTATGAGAAAACCTTAGGTGCTTATCATTTCAAAAACCAGCCTATGATAATTGAAACCGAGGCAGCGAGAATTTTAGTTGAAAAATATTTTAAAATTTAGAATTATGGGCTTAGTGAAAGAACCAGAAGGCGTTGATTTTATAATACAAAGTCCGCCTTTAACCGATAATGAAAGAAAAGAGATAAGCGAATTTATCCGTACCAGAAAAATGCAAAATAAAAGACCAGTTAACCGGATAAATTCCAAAAAGACAGCAAGGACTAATGCCTTAAAAATGCCGAACGTATAACAAACGCTATAGGGCATTTAAATTAGAACATACTACAATGAAAGAATTGAACAAAAAAAGGGAGAACTTTTATCGACTTTGGGAAAAACAAAGAGAAAAGAAATGGTTATTTATTTTTTTACATGGGTCCATTTATTGGGGATTGCCTGTTGCAATTGGCACTTTTCTACTAAGTTCTCATTTTGAAATTGGAAATATGTCGTTTTCCAAATTAATAATTTCAGTAATTGTATTTATGATTGGTGGACTAGGATTTGGCCTTTCACAATTTAAAAGAATAGATAAGATTTATTTGAGCTTAAATGACGATAATGAAATTAAGAGAGGAATTCAAACAATTGAAACCGGAGGAAACTGGAACTATGAAAACCTTATAATAAACAAGGAGGATGATGAAACTCTGAACATTCAGAATCAGTTATTCTGGTTTGAAGAAAAAGATATTACTTCAAAAAAAATTAAGGAATGTTTCAACCTTGTTAATGAAGATTACCAACGATTGAAAAGGAACAGAGATTTTGAGCAATTCATGTCAAACCGTAAGGTTAGAATTCAAATAATGGATAATTCTGACAAAAAAACTCTTTTGATGGAAAAGCAGCTTTTTTGAGTAAGGAAAAACGCCCTATAACAAATGGTATAGGACATGCGGGTTTTGGTGGTTTTTGAGGGTTTGCTGGTCGTAAGAAATTCGGTGTAACTGATAGGAAAGTGCTTCGTAATCCCGCACGACCCCATACCATCG
>CAIOZA010000124.1 GCA_903862655.1 uncultured Ignavibacteria bacterium | reverse complement strand
TAAACTGTTGATACCAGCTGCAACCCTTAATAATGAGTTGCATCCTTAAAGTCATTTAGAGTATTCACTAATTTTTTTCCAATTTATATTAATTCATTCAAATAAATAGGAGTAGTATATGCATTATTTTAATAAATCAATGTGTGCATTAATCGTTTTTGTCCTGGGATTCACAGGATTATATGCACAGGAAACCATTATCCCATGCGGTGGAACAGCCATAGGCAGCGGTGGATCTGCAAGTTATTCTATAGGGCAGATCGCTTACATAACCGCCTCTGGAGCAAATGGTTCGGCAGCTCAAGGAGTTCAACAACCTTTTGAGATTTCTGTTATTAATGGGATTGATGAGTTGAATGGAATTTCTCTGGAATGTATTACTTATCCCAACCCTGCAACTGATCACATTGTCTTAAAGATAGAAGGAGTAATGCTGAAAGATTTTAGCTATCAGCTGTTAGACCTGAACGGCAATCTGATAGATAACAAAATAATTGTAGCTAAGGAATCGGATATCTCAATTGAAAAACTTACACCTGCCGTATATTTTCTGAAAGTAACTAAAAACAGCAAAGAAGTCAAATATTTTAAAATTATTAAAAACTAGAATATCATGAGAAAAACAAATACAAAATTCCTCGAAATGTTGATCATCACGCTCGCCTATTTAGCATTCAGCACATTGTCTTTTGCTCAATCACCTCAAAAAATGAGCTATCAGGCTGTGATAAGAAACGGCAGTAACTCGTTGGTTGTGTCAGCAACTATTGGAATGAAGATTAGTATTTTGCAGACATCTCCAACAGGGAATGTGGTTTATTCTGAAACCCAAATGCCCGCAACTAATTCAAATGGTTTGGTTAGTATAGAATTTGGAGGACAAAAGGGTTTTGATGCAATAGACTGGTCCAATGGTCCATACTTTCTTTTAACAGAAACTGACCCTTCCGGTGGCACTAACTTTACTATTAAAGGAACAAGCCAATTGTTGAGCGTTCCTTATGCTATACATGCTAGCACTGCAGACTCCGTGAAGAGTGGTATTACTGAAGCAGACCCAATTTTTAGCGCATCGGTTGCCAGTGGCATCACCGCTCAAGATACGGCTAACTGGAATCATAAACTTAGCACCTTCGTAGAAACCGATCCAATTTTTAGTACCTCGGTTGCTGGCAGAATTACCAGAGCAGACACCACCAACTGGAATAACAAACAAGACAAGTTATCTGCTGGGGCAGGTATTCAAATTACAGGTAATGTTATTAGTGCCACGGGAGGCAGTTCATTACATTCTATTGGTGACAATTACCAGGGAGGTATTATTTTTTGGCTGGATGCAACTGGACAGCACGGCTTAATTGCAGCCTCAGCCGACTTTGATACCCAAATCCAATGGTATAATGGGACTATTAGATACACCGGAACAACAGGCGATGGATTGTATGCAGGTGCTATGAATACGGCAATGATAGTCGCGACACAATTGGCAGATAACCAAGCAGGAAATTTTGCGGCAAAAGTATGTGCCGATTATTCCGTAACTGTTGATGATGTTACTTATGGCGACTGGTATTTACCTTCAAAATATGAGCTAAATTTAATGTATTTACAACATACTCTTGTTGGTGCTAGTGCCTTTTATTGGAGTTCCACCGAGTACGATAACGGCGTCGCATGGCTTCAGGGCTTCGGCGATGGCTCTCAGCTCCGCAATGGTAAGGTCAACCCAGCTTTTGTACGTGCTGTTCGTAAATTTTAACATTCTCTTTTTCTATAAATGTGGCAATTTTTTTAAAATATCATTATTCATATTGCATATCATGAGAAAATCAAATACAAAATCCCTCGAATTGCTAATCATAATATTAGCATATTTACTGATCAGCACATTGTCTTTTGCTCAATCACCGCAAAAAATGAGCTATCAGGCTGTGATAAGAAACGGCAGTAACTCGTTGGTTGTGTCAGCAACTATTGGAATGAAGATTAGTATTTTGCAGACATCTCCAACAGGAAAGGTGGTTTATTCTGAAACTCAAATGCCCTCAACTAATTCTAATGGCTTGGTAAGCATAGAATTTGGAGGACAAAAGGGTTTTGATGCAATAGACTGGTCCAATGGGCCATACTTTCTTTTAACAGAAACTGACCCTTCAGGTGGTACTAACTATAGCATTACCGGTACAAGCCAATTGTTGAGCGTTCCTTATGCTATACATGCTGCCACTGCAGACTCTGTGAAGAGCGGTATTACGGAATCAGACCCAATTTTTAGCGCATCGGTTGCCAGTGCCATCACCGCTCAAGATACGGCTAACTGGAATCATAAACTTAGCCATGAAATGGATAGCTCAACAACTAACGAATTGCAGACATTGAGCATCAGCAACGATACAATCTTTTTAAGCAATGGAGGATTTGTGAGGCTTCCTGCCGTTACATCAAGTTCTTTCTTGCCTCCAACAGCAACAGTTGATTCAGCACTTGAGGTACGATCATATTCTGCTATATTGAATGGTACTGTTAATGCAAATGGTTTTAGCACTACTGTTGTTTTTGATTGGGGACCGACTACTGCTTATGATAGTTCTGCTACTCAAACGCAAGGATTAGTCACAGGAACTTCGAATGTTCAGAAAGTAGCCTATCTGTGGGGATTGCAATCTGCAACAACTTACCATTATAGAGTTAAAGCAACAAATGCTGTCAATACTACCTACAGCAATGATATGACTTTCACAACACTAAATTCACCACCTCAGCTAACAACTAAAGCAATCTTTCCCAGTTCAAATGCTACGACATCTTGTGGAGGTATCATAACTCATACCGGAGGTTTGCCAATAACAAGCCGTGGCGTATGCTGGAGCACTATCGCTCACCCAACTATTGCTAATGATCTTACTAGTGACGGAACCGGTTCGGGTTCTTTTACATCAAGCATCCCGGGACTTGTTATGGGAACTGTCTATTTTGTAAGGGCTTATGCGGCTAACAGCGAAGGTACCTCTTATGGTAATGAATTTAGTTTTATTGCCGGTATTGGTTCAACTTATCAAGGTGGCAGAATTGCATACATACTTCAATCAGGCGACCCTGGGTATAACCCTAGTCAATTGCATGGACTGATAGCTGCACCCAGCGACCAAAGTTCAGGTGCAGAATGGGGTTGTGTAGGTGCAATTATTACCGGTGCAGATGGAACAGCAATAGGAACCGGTAATCAGAATACAATCGACATAATGGCTGGATGCTCAACAGCTGGAATAGCAGCAAGACTATGTGGTGATTTAGTTTTAGGAGGATATAGTGACTGGTATTTACCAAGTAAAGATGAACTAAACAAACTTTACTTAAATAAAGTTGCGGTAGGAGGATTCAGTGATAATACTTATTGGAGTTCCAGCAAGTATGGACCAACGTTCTGTACCTATCAAAGCTTTAGGGATGGTATGCAATCCAACAGCGGCAGAGCTAATTCATTTTCCGTTAGAGCTATCAGGGCTTTTTGATAATTAACTTAGAAGTAGGAATAAATCAATTATTTTTTGATTTGTTTTAAATCTTATTTATTTTAATCTGATGTTTAAAATGAATATTCAGATTTTGACCTTTTATTATTAACTATTGATACTTATTGCAAGCAATTATGTGTGTAATTTCTTTATTTAAAAGAAATTAATAATTTAAAGAGCCTCTTAAAACTTTTTTAACTTTTTATTCGGAGGTATTCATGTCTGAGCAATCTGGTGTTTTAGCTAATCTCGAGGGAAAATTGAATCTTTTTCTGGTTGAAAAGGCACCTTTTCAACTGCCCGACAATGTTCGCGAAATCCTGGTGAAGATTGCACCATGGCTGGCACTGATCTTATTTGTTATCACGCTCCCGTCTTTTCTGCTAATTTTTGGAATCGGTTCCTATGTATCAGCTTTCAGTTCCTATTTTGTAGGTTATTCTACAATGTTTTATGTAAGCTCTGTATTTTTAGGGATCCAGCTTGTTATTATGGGCATCGCAATTCCCGGCTTATTCGGGAAGAAGAGAAGTGCCTGGAATCTTCTTTATTATTCTCAATTGGTTTCAGTTTTAGCTGGTATATTTTCGTGGCTTAATTGGCCAAGTCATATCGGCAGTTTAGTCGGAACGGCAATCAGTGCATTGATCGGATTATATCTGATATTTCAGATCAGATCATATTATACTAATTGATTTTTATGATTCTTAACAAAACTCATCCGAATTTACAAGGCATCGGATGAGTTTTGTATTAAATAAATGAATTAACAAATAACTAAAAATATTTCTTGACTGAATGAACAAAATCTTACTCATTCTTCTAATGATAGCTTCTCTATCGGAGGTATCCTTTTCCCAAAAGCAAAGGGAAGCAAGAGCTGATTCTCTGCTCAATGAGCTGCCTTCGCTCAAACAAGACACTAGTGGAGTTAATCTTCTAAACGATCTGGCGCTTACTTTTCGTCAACTTCAAACAGATGAAGCTTTAAAATATGCTAATCAATCACTTTTACTTGCAGAAAAGATTAGCTGGGAGAAGGGAATTGCATATTCTAATTTTGTATTTGGATCTATTTTTCAGGCAAAATATTCCAATAAACAAGCACGCGAATATTATGAAAAAGCCTTAGCAATTTTTCTTAAACTTTCCGATAAACTAGGTTCAGCTAAATGCTACACAAATTTTGCTACATCATATCTATCACAGTATCAACTCGATATTGGTTTAGAATATCTTCAAAAATCATTAAAAATCAATGAAGAGATCAACAACAGGAATGAATATGCCAATTGCTTGTCGAGCTTTGGTTTATATTATACTTACAAACCTGATTACTCTAAAGCACTTGATTATTATCTGAAATGCCTTAGAATTTTCGAGGAAACCGGTAATAAAAATAGTTATGCTTATGTCTGCAGTAGAATGGCATATATATACAATGAATTGAATCAAGACAATAAGGTAGAGGAATACGATCTTAAATCCTTGAAAATTTATGAAGAACTTGATTCAAAGTCAGGTATCGCAAATGTTAATATTTCTCTGGGCAATTTGTATGATTCCCAGGAGAATTCTACTAAAGCTTTAGAATATTATTTCAAATCCCTAAGAATAAATGAAACTCTTAATAACAAGACCAGTCTTGCTTTTTGTTTACGAAGTATATCCACAATTTATTTGAGAATGGGTAAAGAAGAACTTGCTTCTGAATACGTCGAAAGAGTACTTAAAATCTACAAAGAGCAGGGTGATGAATCTAATTTAGCTCAAACATTGAATGGTTGTGCCTGGGCATACAGGAGAATTGGCAATTATAACAAGTCATTAGAATATGCCTTTAAGGGTTTAGAACATTCAGAGGCCTTAAAGAATCCTTTAGATCTGTGGAACGGATATCACGTCCTGGTTCACACTTATTTGGATTTGGCTGAAGATTCTTCAGCTAAAATCCGGCCTGATAGTCTAATTCCTGACAATAAGGCGGCAATCTTAGAAAAAGTATACCTATATTTAAGTAAAATGTATGAGTTAGACAAAACCGCAGGAGTATTGGATGGATTTAAGGAGTATTATGGCGATCTATCCAAAGCAAACAGAATCGCTGAGAATTACAAATCTGCTTATGAGAATTACACAAAATATATCGATTACAGAGATTCAATTATTTCACTTGAGTCGGGGAAGAAAATAATAGAACAAGAGCAAAAATATGAAAATGAGAAAAAGGAAATTGCTCTCAAAAAAGAAAATGCTCTTAGAGAGCTGAGATTAGAATTTGAAAAGAAACAAGCAGCTGCTAAAACCGAGAAAGAAAAACAGCAGCTTATTTACGAACAACAGATAAAGGAACAACAGATAGAATTTGATTATGCACAGAAAACTTCAAAACTTGAATCGATTCAGAAGCAGAAAGAATTTGAAAGAAGTCAGAAAGATGCTTTGAATAAGATAAATCAGGAAAAGAAAGATGCAATTACTCAAATTCAGCTGAACAGGGAAAAGAATATCCGCTATGCCACATTCTCTGTTGCAGGGTTCCTACTATTGATAACGATTATCCTCATTTTAGCTTACAGGCAGAAAAGGAAAGATAATACAATCATTACATTAGAAAAGCAGCGATCGGAAGTATTATTGCTGAATATTCTTCCATACGAAGTGGCTGAAGAGTTAAAAACAACAGGATCTGCCAAAGCTAAAGAATTTGATAATATTACAGTTCTTTTTACAGATTTTGTTAATTTCACCAAAATGGGTGAGGTGCTTACAGCTCAGGAATTGGTTAATAAGATCAATACCTGCTATAGCGCTTTTGACAATATCATTGCCAAATACAGCATAGAGAAGATTAAAACTATTGGCGACAGCTATATGTGTGCCGGTGGCTTGCCACACGAAACTGCTACTCACGCTGAAGATATAATAATGGCTGCGTTCGAGATTCTTGATTTTATGGATAGTGAGAAGGAAAAGAGTGAAGCCGAAGGCAGAACTTTTTTTGAAGTAAGAATAGGTGTAAACTCTGGTCCTGCCGTAGCAGGAATAGTTGGCGTAAAGAAATTTGCTTATGACATTTGGGGCGACACTGTCAACATCGCCTCGAGAATGGAGAGCGCCAGCGAGCCAGGCAGGATAAATATCTCCGGCAGCACTTATGAGCTAATTAAGGACAAATTCCAATGCGAATACCGTGGAAAAATTCATGCGAAGAACAAAGGAGAAATCGACATGTATTTTGTAAGGGTTAGGGAAGGAGTTCAAAGTTGAATGAATCATCCGATGATTTTTAGTTATCGGATGATTTTACTTTGTTAAAAAAGATTCCTGCATTAGCTTCGCTTTTACCGCGTGATCGCAGGAATGACAACAACTTCAATTTGTTTCTAATGAATAATCTGGGTTTACTGTATCACAAATCTTAAATTATGTACCTTATTATTCGAATCTTTCAGCTTCAGCATATACGCACCCACTGACAAATGATCCACAGGAATTGACAACTGATTTATATCCTGATTATTGATGTTCGCATCATTGATGTAGATCTGACCTGTTATATCTGATATCTGTATCTCCGATATGGCTAAACCGTCTAACTTTGATCTAAAACTCAACTTATCGGTTGCCGGATTTGGATATATTTGAATTGAATTATCAACTGCAATTTCATTGACTGAACTAGGATCAATCTTGACTATCGTCATTTCCACTTTCTGGTTAGGGTTGTTAGTTGTCATATCTCTTGGAACATTCACTATTGCATCAACCACATCCATTCCAGCTACTGCCTCACCATAAACTGAATACTGACCATTCAGATGAGTGGCTGCTGCTACACATATAAAGAACTGTGAAGTAGCACTGTTTGGATCAGTAGCTCTGGCGGCAGACATTATACCACGTAAATGCTTTTTAGTCGAAAACTCTGCCGGAACTTTAGTTTGAGATGGATCGCCAAAACCCCAGGTGCTTTTATCCCCATCTCGTGAGTTAGGATCACCACCCTGAATCATGAAGTTTGGAATAACTCTGTGGAAAGCAGTCCTATCGTAGAACTTTATTCCAACAAGGCTGTCGAAGTTCATGCAGTGCTTTGGTGCTATTTCGGGAAATAGTTCAATTTCGATCTCACCGATAGGTGTACCGCCATGGGTAACAGAAATCAGATAGTGAGGATTGCCGCCTGTGATTTGTGTAATCTCCTTTGCATCGGCAAAACTTAAAGCCAGTACAAGGATTAACAGCGTTAGTAATGATTTTTTCATTGGGTACACCTAAAATTAATTTGCTATTTATGAAATAATAATTTTAATTGGTCAATTGATACTCTATAAGTCATGAGCCGGTCCAACTCGAAATTTTGCATACATTTAGTTTTATCGTTAAAGAAATCATCAAAATCACAATAATGATAAGAATTCTGTAATGAAATATTAGAATATATTCTTTCATTGAAAATGAATAGCCAGTCATAAAAGATCAAGTCAGGTTTACGTTTTTCCATAATATCAGGTAAGTTCTTTAATATAAAATTTGTACAAGTCTTATAAAGTATATAATTTGGATAATGTATATAAAATGGATAAATAGATACACTATTCAGTTTGTTATCTTTATTCACTAAAGCAACATAGGGAAAATTAGTATGTTTACTATCTTCGATTAAGACATATGCCTCAAAATCATTTATATTTGTATCTAACGAAATGAAGTTATAAATCGAATTATTACTATTAAGTTTGAATGTATCTATACTTAGATTACATATAGGAATTATAGTCAATTCCATTTTTTTAAATTCTTCTTCCTTAATAAAAATATCATTATCATTCAATGCTTTAAAAATCATATCCTTAAATCTTGAGTAGTTCTTTACTTTATATATCTTTATTAAAATATCTAATCTTTTTGTCTCTATTGATTTTCTTGTCCACAATGCCAGATAATTCAAGCCACTAATGGTATCCTCCCGTGCCGTAATATTAGTGTCAATCTCGCTTTTTGCTATCGACATATTATTTGATTCATTGTTGGTTGAAGCAGTTGCTGTCACCTGAAACAAAGATATAAAGAGGCTTAACATAACAATTAAGGTATTCATAACATGTCCTATTTGAAATTAATAACATCCAGATTATAGATTAGATTCGCTTATCATAAAAGTAAAGTGCATTTTTTGTACATTGCTTATTTCATTCAATTCACATTGTCTAAAAGCATTATATTTACATTTTCGAGATTCACTTTAATATCTCTAATTGATTCTTATGAACTTGTGCAATTATTGCACAAGTTGAAATTTCCTCCAATTCTCCCTGACTGTAAATATTCTTTATATGACGAACAATAGATGATCGGTCTGTTTGAAACAGTTCGGACATTTGATATTGGTTCAACCAAACATTATCTTCTTCAAGATGCACTTCAATCTGAGTAGTTCCATCTTCAGTCTGATAAATTACTATCTGGCTATCCTGAGTATTTTTCATATTCAATCTGAAATTTCTAATCTTCAATTATATAATGTGTTCCACGGCTGACTCTGTCCTCGAGAGTTGCCTGAGTTACTGCCAGTGCTGTCTGAACACCGTTACGCAGTTCGAGTATATCGTAAGATAATTTCGTTTTCTGGTAGAATTGGTCAATCTCTGACTGAAGATGACGGAAAATGGTTCTGGCACGCAGCAGACGCTGACGCGAACGAACCAGCCCGACATAGTTCCACATCGTATTCTTTATCTGTGTCCAGTCCTGAGCTATCAGCACGGGATCGACAGGCTCGGTCTCTTCCTTCCATGGGAAAATATCGGGGAAATAAGTATCTCCCTCGCGTTCGATGCAGGCATCCTTAGCGGCGAGATAGCCCCATGTTACTGCTTCCATCAGCGAAGTGCTCGCCAGACGGTTTGCACCGTGAACTCCTGTGCAGGCAACCTCTCCGACAGCATAGAGCCTCTGAAGCGATGAACGTCCCACAAGGCTGACACCGATTCCTCCGCATGAGTAATGAGCCGCTGGAACGACCGGAATAGGCTCGGCTGTGATGTCAATACCAGTCTTGATGCAGTATTCGTAGATTGTCGGGAAACGGCTCTTTATCCATGCCGAATCCTTGTGCGAAATATCGAGATAGACGCATGGATGCCCTGTCGTGAGCATGGTCTGGTGTATTCCGCGAGCAACAACGTCGCGAGGAGCAAGTTCACCCTGCTCGTGGAAATCCTTCATAAACTGGCGTCCGTTCTTGTCGATCAGCCGTCCACCTTCGCCTCGCATAGATTCAGAGATGAGGAAGCTGTCGCGATCGTTGTAAAGGCTCGTCGGATGGAACTGAATGTACTGAAGATTGAAGCATCTTGCACCGGCGCGCCATGCGAGAGCAATACCGTCACCCGTTGCCTCAGGCGGATTAGTCGTATGTCTGTAAATCTGTCCCAGACCACCAGTTGCGAGAATAGTCTTTTCTGCATATACGGCAATAATTTTGCCTGTGTTCTTGTCTAAAACAAAAGCACCGAAGCAGGCAGGTTTGCGGTAGATATCCAGAGAATCGCAGGAATGATGGGACGTTGTGAGCAGATCGACAACAGTATGCTCAGTTAAAATTGTTATTTTGGGATGCTTAACGAGAAACGTAATGATCTGCATTTGGATTGATGCTCCAGTTCTGTCTTTAGAGTGGATAATCCTGGCTTTGGAGTGAGCACCTTCTGCCGTGAGATCGAACTCACCCGGGGCTGACATATCGAAATCGACAAGATATTTGTTGATAAGGAGTTCTTCAACCAATTGTGGTCCACGCTCGCATATTAGATCAACAGCGGACTCCCAGCAGTGACCGTCGCCGGCTTCCATTATGTCATGTTTTAGCTTATCCGGTGAATCGTCCATTCCCCTGTAGATGATGCCACCCTGAGCATAAGGAGTACTTCCGCTGAGAAGCGACTCGGTCTTAGTGATAAGGATAACATCCTTGCCCATGTCTGCGGCAGTGAGAGCGGCAATAGCACCGGCAAGACCGGATCCAACCACCAGAATATCTGTTTTAAGCATAATTTCTCGTTCGTTTAGTTACATTAAATAAAGTAAAACGTGCATTCTGAGCTATTCTTTTTATTAATCACAAATTTTATTGAGATGTCAGACACCTTGGAGGTGTCGGACATCTTTGTTAGCTATTCAGAGTGAAGAGAAGTGCCCTAAACCTAACGAAGTGAATCCATAACCAACCAAACTTGTTTGTAAGAATAGGTTTTAAAGAGCTTGTCACTTCCTCATATCAAGAATCTGAATGTAGCTATATCTGTTTAAGAACGGAAGATATTTATATATGAACCTGTCCATTGCTCTTGTGATTCGATCCGACGTTACATTGTCCTTGAAAATATATGGTGCCAGCAGTGAGAAGAATCTGAACTGAGGATAGGTAAGGCGCATATTCGGGAATTTACTTTCTGCCATCTTCAATTCTCTGTACTGAAATGGATACTCTGTGTTGTCACCATATTTGGGTACACCGAATCTACCGACAACTGTATTCCTGAAGAACATAAGAATTTTATTTCTTGAATTATTCTCGTAGAACACACCTCTCCCGTCCTGACGGATAACCTTGTGGAGGGACTCTACCATTTCTCCGAATGGCTCCAAATGATGGAGTATGAAGATGCCAACTGCCAGATCGAATGTCTGATCAAGTTTGTAGATTTCCATTGCATTCAACTGCATTGCACTAACCTCTACTCCATGAAATGCTGCATTAGTCAGAGTGTTCTGAACAGCGGTTTCTGAATAGTCAATCGATGTAACCTTAGCTCCATTCAATGCAAAATGCACGGAGAGCTCTCCATTGCCGCATCCAACATCAAGAATTGATTTTCCCCTAACATCACCAATCACATTTAGAAAATACTCATTTCTCTTTGCAAAATCAGATTCAGGGATTTTATAAGGCACATATTCAATATATGCTTCATTCCAGAATTCAACGCTATCAGACATATTTCACTTTCGGGCTAATTTATATTTTCAATATTTACATCTTCAATTTAAAAAATTTAACTTAATAATTAACATATAATAATCCAAACAATTACTCTTATTCAAAGTTCATTTGTATTCATTCTTTTTTGGGAAGGTATAATTTTTGGAACATAGTTAGGCATAATTTACCATAAGTAACAATAATACATAAGGTTGCGAAAATTTATTTAGTAATGTTATTATTATTTTATAAATTTGAAATTATTTGTTAAAATAATGGAATTGATCTGTAACAAAATTAAGAATAATGCATTTCTTATATAATATACCTGAAAATATTAATTAAAGTGTATAAACTAATAACACAGGTGATTGTTATGAAAATCTTTACTGAATCCTACAAACTATTACTTCCCGTAGTTTTGTTTTTAACAATACTTTTTAGTTCCTGCGAGAATCAGCCCAACACTCCAAACAACAACGAAAATACTGTTTCCGGAGTTATTGTTGATGAGCAGGGAATTAGTGTGCCTTCAGCCATTTTATCGGTTTACAATCCAAATGCTGCTGGTAGAACTGAGCTAGCAAAGGATACAAGCGATGAAGATGGAAAGTTTTCACTTACGAACCTGCCTACTGACATTTCTGCTTTAAATGTAAAAATCCTTCATAAGGATTTCAAACCGTTCGAGGAAAAATTCTCTGATTTCAAGCAAAAAACATCTAATCCTGTACAATTATGCCATGAAGACACCTGCAAGGGAGTCTTGAATATCTGGACATTTAAGTCCAGCGATAGTACTAAGTTGAGCGATGTCGAAGTCAGACTGTACCGTGATGGGAGTTTGATTAAAAAGGGCTTGACCAAAGACGGTATTATTACCTTTTCTAATGTTTGCCCGGGTGATTATATTCTAAAGTATAGTAAATATCATTTTGGAAGTGTGTATGATTCATTATCAACATCCGGATCAGACACAGTAAATCTTCATCAATTTTTGGTTCAGACTACTCCCGATTCATGCTGTAATGGAAAGATTTTCATTAATGTTAAAGATTCTGCGACAAATTCAGCTCTTAGCAGCGTAAAAGCATATCTTATGCAGAGTGGTACTTATGTTTCCAATACTTACTCCGACAGCCTAGGCAGAATAATATTTATTAGCCTCTGCCCTGGTGATTATACAGTTAGTCTCTTCAAGCGCGGCTATAATAATGGAACATTGGCTTTCAAACTTGGTTGCAATGACTCAGCAGGTGCTGATATTAAATTATCGGTTGTAGCTAACACTGATTCCTGCTGCAAAGGTATCCTGAAAGTCTTTTTGTTAGACAAAAGTACCGGCAAAGCTCCAGCAAAAGGTGTTACCGTTAATTTAGTTCAAAACGGAAAGGTTATTCAGACTCAGACCAGTACAGCCTATGCATATTTTTCAAAAATATGCCAGGGAAGTTATCAGGTTCATATAACTTCAACTTACTACGAAACTCTTCAGTTCGATTATACATCTCATTGCAATGCTGTCGATACAACAACAAAATATCTTACACCAATTCAGCATACCGATACCTGTTGTCATGGAGTTATTGATGTTGTCGTAAAAGATTCGGCTACAAAAGCTGCCTTAAAAGGAGCGGGTGTTTATCTGTATCAAGGAAGCACCAAGATTTCAGCAATTTCTACAGATGCAAATGGTTACGTCCATTTTACAGGTATCTGCGAAGGTGAATACACCATCAAATCATCATTAACTGGATACAACTATAATTACATAACTATCAAAATGGGATGTAATGATTCAAGTTATAATGTTCAGTATCTATCAAAAACTCATACAACAGATACTTGCTGTACAGGAAAACTAACAGTAACTGTCAAAGATTCTACGGATGGTTCTGCTATTGCCGGTGCTACTGTTTATCTCATGAAAACTGACGGTACTGCTGTAACCGGGACAACAGATGCAAACGGGCAATATATTTTCAACCACATTTGTGCACCTTATACTTACAAGGTCAAGGCTGTTATGACCGATTATAATTACAATTATGTGCAGGTAACATTCAAGGATTGTACTGAACAATCAATTAAGATAAAGATTCAGAAGAAGTAGATTATAGTATAAATCTCAAAAAAAAATAATCCGGAATTCGTAAGAAATCCGGATTATTTTATTAAATATTTATAGTGTTGATCTAATTATGCACTAAGAAATAAGCTCTAATGATATTATTCACAGCCTGGTCAGAGTTATTACCCATCTTCTTGAGCCATAGAGCAAGATCTTCGTCGATTTTTATAGTGAAATCTACTTTATTATGAGGCAAACTAATTTCAGCAGTTTCCCAAAATTTTTCATTCGTTTCAGGTATGTCAGAATAATCAATATCTTCATCTTTTTGAGAACTTAATTTTTGCCAATCAGTTTTAGTTGATTTTATCATAATAAATTTCCCTTTCTTTTTTGTTAGCTTTACGAGCTGAAATAATTCTAGTTTGATCTTCTCTAACAGTCCAAACTATCACTATTACTGTTGATTGAATTTGTCCAATACCAATAAATCTATCTTCACCATAGTCTGCTCTGTCATCTCTTTTTATCAACATTATATTGTTAAATGCTTCTCGTAAATCATTAAAATCAATACCATGCTTAACGATATTATTAGTATTTTTATTTTGATCCCAAACTAAAATCATATTTAAATATAACAACTCTTTAGGAAATATGGTAAAAAATAAATTGACTGATTTTAATAATATTTATTTTGGAGTATTTCCTTATCTCCGTTTTAGATTATTCCTTAATCTTTGCCACTGCAAATATCTCCATCGCAATCCAATCCTCATAGATTCTGATAAGACGCTTTCTTAGAGGTAAATCATAATGGAATTTCTTCGACATGATTTTCCGGGCAATATGGAATTGCCTGCGTGTAGAACAGTTGTTAGGTTTACGGTGTTCTATGATTTCTACCGAATATCCAGCTCTATTGAGAAGAGTTTCCAGCGATTTAATCGAATAGTGGAAATAGTGATTCTGTGGTTGAAACCAAATCCATCTTCTTCCCAAAATCTTGCTCCATAAGCTGTCGAAAGCAGGAACGCGGATGAACAAATGTGCCGATGGGTTCAAATATGGCTTCAATTCTTGAAGAAAGGCAAGTGGTTCAGTGAAATGTTCAAGTGAATGCCACATCACAGCGACATCATACTTCTGATCTAGTTTGTCAGTTCCATCGCATACATCCAAACCTGTATTTTTAGCATAAGCCACAGCATTTTC
>CAIOZA010000123.1 GCA_903862655.1 uncultured Ignavibacteria bacterium | reverse complement strand
TTTTTAGCTGATTTTAATAAAGTATAAATTAGAACAATCTTAATCTTCTGATAATTTATTTTTGAGCTAAAAATACAGAAAAGTTTAAATATATAATAACTAAGCATTTTACCTAATCCTTTATTACTTTTATTAATAATAATTCCTGTTTATTGAAAATAAGATTATAATTAATGTTATTTTCCAACTCTATTAAAGAACGAACAATAAGATTATTTACTCTTAAAAATTTATTTGGAACATTTAATTGGTCATTACGTAATATTACCTTATCTTCATCAATTTCAATAGTTGCACATGTTCTACTTACTAAATTTCTGGATGAATTTGATTTTATATAAATCGAATTTGTGCGAAAAACGTTATTACTGTCCATTTTAGGTGTACGATCTCTACCAATTTTTAAATAGTTATCTCGAATAATTTTCCCTTGAAAAGTTATTTCCATTTCTTCATTGGTTTTTGAATCCCAATAGTACCAATTAAGATTACTATTTAATGATTGTATGAGTATCATCGGTGGATTAGAAATCGTAGAGTATTCTTGAATATGAATAAATATTGTTTCTTTGCTAATTTGTATATTTCTTTTTAAAATTGTTGGAGTTAGAGACAATTTGGTTCGATCATTTAGCAACTCTTCGAATTTGGATTTAATGATATTTCCAGCTAAATTACTCTTAATGCTTAATTCAAAACTATAGCCTTTATTCAAATTAATGAAAGATCTAATTCTATTAATATAAAAATCTTCAATTGTCTTTTCAATATGATCTTTTTGGTCTTTAGTTATATTCCCACTTTGAATATGCGATAAGAAAATATCCAAAGTATCTCCAAATAGATCCAGATAACTAAAGTCAAATAGTCTTTCAAATTGTACCTTTAATTTATTGATTTTTGTAATTTCCGAACTAATATTTTGTAGTTTTAATTTATTTACAAGAAATTCAAAAGAATAAACCTCGGTACATATTGGGACTTTGCAATAATTGATAAGAAAAGAAATCAATTTTTTAATTTCATTTTGGCGACAATTAAATTCATGAAAATTTTTGATATAATAACCAAGTCCTGAGCCAGCATCATCAATAATGGATTGAATGTGTTTCCAGACTAATTTGCCATTTCGAAAATTTACTGGATCCTTTTTATCACATATATTAATTATTATTATTTCAGTGTAGGTTATTATAATTAAATCAGTTAATGAATTATCAATACAATAATTCGAAAGAACAATTAAGTCAAGATGATTCAAATTTTTGCTTTTGAGTAAGCATTCAAATTCATTAAGAAATGAATTTTTATACTCTTCTTGAAAAGGACAATATTTTATTAATACATGACTATCCATGACTATATTCTCTAAAAATTGGAAATAAAAAAAGTAAAAATAATCAATAATGCAATGATGAAAAATACAAGAAATGGAATAAAGTCATTCCTAAAACTTGCATTGACAATAATTAGACTTGTATTGTCAAGATAGGGATAAAAAAAACTTTCTGTGTCGAATGATTGATGAAATTTATCTTTATCTTCGTTTGAATTTTTTTTAACAATATCCAATAATTCGCGAGTTGCAACTGAAGGAGACAGCTCGCTAATCCTGCTTAGCAATATGTCGTCATTAATGTACTCATACAATCCATCAGAACAGAGTAGGAATTTATCCCCTGAAAAAAGTTTGAATGGTAAAGAAATAAAAGGTTGCCATTTGTTATTAATTCCAACAGCTTTAGTAATGCTTGTTCCAGGTTTGTAATTATAGTCCTTAAATTGTATTCTTTGTGCTAAAACATGATCTTGTGTCAATTGGAATATATTGTCATTTCTAACCAAATAAACTCGGCTATCTCCAACATTAGCCACTATAAAGTAATCTAAATGGAAAATTACAAGTGCAAGTGTGGTACCCATCATAGATTTGTTTTCATCAATTTGAGAAATTTCAACAATTTTTTTATGTGCCAATTCAATTGAATTATAAATCTCAATTCCAATATTAGAAAAATCTTTCAACTGATTGAAATATTGACTAATTGTCGTTATTGAAATTTCTGCTGCTTCTTCTCCACCTTCATATTTGCCCATTCCATCACAGATCAATGATATAAAAAGATTACTATTTATTCTTTTGGATAAGATCCTGTCTTGATTGGAATCCCTATCCCCAATAATAGTAGATTTATATGATTCAATAATAATTCTCAAACCAATTGTATCCATAGGTTATTAAAAAAAAATAAATATAAGAAAAAATCATTAAATAGTAGAAGGAAAATTACAATTGCTCAAAATAAAACACATATCACATTACGCTCTATCTATATAAGCACTACTTCAAATCAAGGTATTGTATTGCATCAGCGTAACCGAACAAAAGGTCATTAAAAAAAATGTAAGTCAAATATTAGGAATATCTTTCTGTCTATTTTAATTTTATATGTAGTAGATTTACTTTTTCTTCCAGCAAGAAAATTTAGCTAAGAGCAATAACATAGTAAATATTTCTAAAATAAATATGGGTTATTATGACAATATCATTTTCAAAATTAAGGAAAGAACTAATAATATTTCCAGAAGAAACTAATCAATATGAAAATACAAATCTATTGCTTTTGTCTCGAGAATATCCTAATCCAAATAAACTTTCTCATTTTCAAACCGTCAAACAAAAGGCTCTTTATCGAAAAGGGGAGTTAAAATCTATAATTTATTATGATCAAGCCAAAATAAAGAGTAATACTTATGCTAATGGAAAAATAGTAAATTCAATCGAAAGGAATATGTACGTCCAGAATCAAATTCTAAGAAATATTTATTATGAATATGCCGAAAATGGATCACTTAAAAAAGTAACAGTATTAGATGGCTCCGATATTCTTCTAAGGGATATCTATTATTACTATGATGATCATTCAAATCTAATAAAAAGAACCGTATTGGATTTCTCTTCAAAAAAATTTGAAAGTAGAATGACTTGTAAATATAAATTTGATGAAAATGGCATGCTGGTGGGTCAGAAATCTAAAAAATTTAAGGGTGATTATTTGTCGAATAGTGATGAACAAGTCTTCACATATGATTCTTCGACAAATATAGTTATTCAAAGACATGATTATTTTACATGTGGGAAATATCCTCATGCAGGCATAACAGTTAATGAATACCTATATGATTATTTTGACGGTGAGCCACTTATAAAGAAAATTACAAAATTAGAATTAGATCAATTTTATTCAGAATCAAACTATCTATATGACTTAAAAAATAGAATGAAGGCCATCATATGCAGGTCTACTTGGAAAAGAAACAAAAAAAGAGTTGACACTATCATATTAAAGTCTAATGAACAGACAGAATAAAATCATAAAACTTGATGATTCTCAGGAAAGTTATCCAGACGGATTACTATCTTTAACATACTGAAAAATATTTTTTATTAACTTTTGAGAAATATATAAATCTTACTTTACATTCCTTCTTTTCCAGTAAGATACTACCTTTTGTACAAATACATCTGAATAAATTTCCTTAGATGCTTCGAGACATTTAATCCAATTTTGAAGATAAATTTCTTCTGAGTCATATGTTTTACGACTTGGAAAAATTATTTCAGATAATCTGGATGCAAAATCATCTCCTAATAATTTTGCATTTTGTTCTACTTCCTCAAGCATTTGTCCTTCAAAATCTGACAATCCAGAACCTTCTAAATATTTCTCCACATCCATTTTGACCATTTCATTTGGCGATAAGTGACGACCTTTTGCAATCTCGAATTTCATTTCGTTATAAGACATCTATTATCCTTTATAAATACATTCCTATAAATTCCTTCACAGATTCATCCCCCAACTTATAAGCCATTTGAAAATCACTATTTGCACCTTTTTTATCTCCTAGTTTATACCTTAATAATCCTCTAGCCTCGAAAGGTTTAAAATTAGCTGGATTTAGCACTATTGCTCTTGTGGCATCTAAGATTCCACCTTCGTAATCCTTCAATGAATATTTCACTAAAGAGCGATTTGTATAGGCTTTCTGAAATTCTGGTTCAAGTTCTATTGCTTTATTTAAGTCAGAAATTGCTTCCGTGAAAAGTTCCAGCCTACTATATAGCCTTGCTCGATTAAAATATGCAGATTTTTCATTCCGATCCAATTCTATGACTTTATAATAACACTCTAGAGCTGCTAGTGGTTTATCTGTTACTTCTTTAAGTATGGCTAGGTTGAAATGTGCATCTATGCAATTTGGATTGATTTGAAGCGCATTATTAAAATCGATTAATGAACCATCGAAATCCTGTAGTTTCCTCTTAGCATTTGCACGAAACGATAGTATTGTAGCATCATCCGATTTGATTTCTATCGCTTTGCTGTAATATGTCAAAGCCGATTCAAAATCATTTTGCTTTTCTCTGAGTATTGCTAAATTTACATATGCGCTTACAGCTAGAGGGTTTATTTCTAATGATTTTTGAAAATCGAGAAATGCTCCTTCATAATCTTTTATGGCTGATTTTGCTATCCCACGATCGATAAAAGCATCACAATATGTTGGCGATAGATCAATAGCTCTATTGAAGCAATGAATAGCACCCAAATAGTCATTTATATTATGTTTTTCATAACCAAGACTCCTATATGCTTCATAATCATTTGGATTATGTTCTATCTGTTCTGAATATTTTTCAATAGCTAAGATTATCTCATCTTTATTCATTCAATTCTCGATCTATAAAATATAAAAAACCGATAAATTATTTAGTTATTATTTATTGAAATACCTTTATACTCAATTGGATTTAAAGATAATACTTCAAAAAAGTAATCTGAAATAATTGTTGTCATCGAATATGCAAGACTATTGCAAAGTTTATACAATTTATTTAAACTTTCTTTGTCGTCTTTACGATACAATGCAAAATAATTAACGTTTTCATTAAAATGATTAAGATTATGAATTATTTGAATATGGATTTTACTATTCATATCCCTAAAGTTATCACTTAATACTATTTCTTGACATAAGTAGTTGAAAAGTTTAAACTTCAAGAAAATATAAGAGTAATCGATTTCACAATCAAGATTATTTAAATTCGTATCATTGAAAGCTCTAATAAAATCTAAAAATTTCATGTATAATGTCTTCAGCTCTTTATCTTCATTCATACTCTTTTTTTCTTATATTAACTTATTATTCCTTTTTAAATATATCAATAATGATAATTCAGTAATTTTTCATTATCTCAATCTTATGCCGATATAGCAATGGATATAACAAGCAAAATCGCCCCATTCTTTTCTGCCGGCTGGACTTCTGTAATCAGGTAATTCATTATACCAAGAATTATCATCTTCATTCTTAGCCATGAATCTCGATATAGCATTTATTGAATCAATGAAACTGTCATGCTTTATCCTCCGACTTTTATCGTCTTTGCTTCTTGAGTCAGTATCCATGAAATACCAATCAGTTCTTATTCTGGCGTAATCAATAGCTTTTTCTATAAATTCCTTTTTAAGAAAATCATTGCTTACTTTTTCGATTTGCTTATAAAGTTGTATGCTTTGTTCAAATGTCATAATGTATCCTATTACAATCTGAATATAGCTTTATATGGTGTTTATGAATTGGTATGCTTTAGCCTTGGATATGTGCATTTCCTGCCCG
>CAIOZA010000122.1 GCA_903862655.1 uncultured Ignavibacteria bacterium | reverse complement strand
TTAACAACGCGGCTGTTTTGCGGGATTTTAAGATGCTATTCATAATAAAATCATCCAATTAATAGAATAAATGTTTTTTTAATTGCTATTTAATTTGATCAAAATAATCTTACTTTTAGTCCATAAATTTGTTATCGGACATTTATTATATTTCTTTACATTTTAATACAAACAAGAGGAAACTAATAAATAATATCTCCTGGTTAAAAAGATGAAACTAACAATTGTTCTAATTGTAACTTACTTCCGGTCCTTCGCAGCATTCATTTCATTCTCAGTAAACCTGTAAGGTGCCGAAGAAGAAATTTATAGAAACTACCGTTATTCTGCTTAGGTTACTATTATGAAATTTTCTGCACCTGAAATCTGGAGACTCTATAGGTATAAGGGGTTATGCAGAAAATAGAATTAAAGAACTAAAATATGATTTTGGGTTTGATAGTTTTAATCTCATGGATTTTTTTTTAACAGAAGCCTCACTGATGTTGATTTGGAGAAGAATCTTGTTAAGAAATAAGGTCTCTTAGTCTTTTATATAAAATAGGCTCTCTTTTCGAAGAGAGCCTATTTTGTTAATTTTAGATCATCTATTAGTCGCAAACTAATATTGTTGTAATCCCCCTCCTAACCTGTCATTCCTGCGATCACGAAGTAACAGCGAAGCTAATGCAGGATTTTTTTTTAGCTAAGCAAATCATAGATTCCCGTATACTCGGGAATGACATAACTGTATAGTGGTTCTAATCAATGGGAAAAGCGCTTTTGAGCAATTTGGACTCAATCTTTTGTCGGTAATTGTCACAAGATATTCACCAACACCACTGAACGTACCAATCAGGATCTTTTTTGAGGAGAAGTTGCTTCTGTTCATCGATAGTATTGATAAATTCGTTCTGGTCTGGCGATCCACTCATTAATTGCAAATCAGAATGATGCTTGTATCCTCTGTTACTGAACTCTTCTATCAGTTGCTCATGTCTGGAATAAAGAGCTGGTAGTTTATCCGCCCAACGTAAGGTTTCTGGATGCTTTCGGTAGCTTCCGCCTTTTTCGGTTGTGAGATAAATCCATATAGCATGAAGTTCACGATGTTCACCCAGCAGATGATTTCTGGAAAGGTATCTAGGTTCTATATCCCAAACGCGCATAAATGATCACATTACTGAAATGAAAAATTTAATTATATTCTTTAGCTCAAACTCAGCATTCTTTCCAAAGGGAGTAATGCTCTCAGCCTCAAAGATTCATCCATAATGATCTCAGGTTGTAGAGTTTCGAGAGCAGCAATCATCTTGTCAATCGTGTTAAGCTTCATGTGAGGACAGTCGTTGCATGCACATCCGTTCAAATTTGGAACAGTAAGATATTTCTTATTAGGAGCATGAACCTCAAGCTGATGAATAATCCCGGGTTCAGTAAGGATAATAAATTCTTCTTTATCGCTATCAATAGCATAGTTCAGTATTCCTGTGGTTGAGCCAATATAATCAGCATAATTCAGAATGTTTTCCGGACATTCAGGATGAGCCAGAATTTCAGCATCTGGATGCTTGGACGAAAGATTAATAACCGCAAGCTCCGAAAACATCTCATGCACCTGACAGCTCCCGTTCCATAGCTCCATCGGTCTGCCTGTCTGTTTCATAATATAAGAACCCAGATATTTATCAGGAGCAAAGCATATCTTCTGATCTTTGGGCAGTGAATTGACTATCTTCATAGCGTTTGAGCTGGTGCAGATAATGTCCGATAGAGCTTTTACTTCGGCAGAACAATTAATGTAGGAAATAACAGTGTGATCAGGATGAGCTTCAACCCATTCGCGAAAAGGACCGGCAGGAGCACTGTCAGCAAGCGAACAGCCGGCATCCATATCGGGAATAACCACTGTCTTGGTTGGATTCAGTATTTTTGCAGTTTCAGCCATAAAGTGCACACCGCAGAAAAGAATGACTTCAGCTTCAACCTTCTTAGCTGCCTGAGCCAATGCCAGAGAATCTCCCAGAAAGTCTGCAACATCCTGAATGACTGAATCCTGATAATAATGCGCCAGAATAACGGCATTGCGTTCCTTCTTCAACTCATTGAGTCTTGCTATCTTTTCCTTCATGTATTTCCCGGATAAATCATAAGTAATTTCAAATTTAGCTACATTGATGACGAACAAACAAACATTTTCGGTGATCTTATTTTTAAATGGCACTTCGATCCGTCCGATGCTGATCGAATTTTAGAAAATTATGTATTTTCTCACTGATACACAAAATGGACTACAACTTTGAGTTGGAGTCCATTTTACATCAAAATATCATCAATCTTATTTTTTAGCAGGAGGAAGGATTACTTCGTCAATAACATGAACAATACCATTGGAAGCGACAACTGTAGCTATGATTTTAGCCTTGTCGATAAATGTGGCACCATCCTTTTTCGTTATTGTTGCATTAGTCCCATCAACCATACCGAGTATCTGACCATCTCTGAGCATTGATTCCTTATATCCCGCAAGTGCTACGTGATGCTGAAGTATATCAGTAAGCTTTCCTTTATTTTCAGGTTTGAGAAGATCATCCACTGTTCCTTTAGGGAGTTTGTCAAAAGCTGAATTTACAGGAGCAAACACTGTAAATGGTCCGGCATTCGATAATGCATCTACTAATTCAGCCGCTTTGATTGCCGCTACTAATGTAGTATGATCCTTCGAACCAATTGCAATTTTCACTATATTTTTTTGAGAATTGTTATCTTTAACTCCAGATTGGCCAGCCTGCGGTTTTGTAGCTTTCACTTCATTTGTGTCTGCACTCTCTTTGCTGTTGCAGGAAATTAATATGATTGAAGCAAAGAGAAAAATCCCCATAAATTTGAAATTGAACATAAAAAGCACCTTTCAATAAAGTAAAATAATATGAAACTGATTGATAATTATTCCAACTGCAAGATAAAATAAATTATAACAATAAAAAAGATATTTTTGTCCGATTTAAAAAAAACAGGTAAATATTTTAAAAATGTATTTTTGTGTCTTTCTCGTAAAGGGCAATACATCATGCTACACTATTCTCTCAGGAAAGAAACAAAGAAATAATACTTATTATATTACAACAGAAATGCTTTTATGAGTGTTGTCGCCCTGCAAAGCTGTATATGAATAATCATGGGGAACATGGTGGAGAGTGAGATCATCAATCACGAAATTCTGTTTAACAAGATGCTCTCTGATGAGATTAATGTTACGGTTAAGGAAGAGTTTCATTACTTCAGCCTCAGTCTGGATAATCGTGCCTGGCTGATTTGCCAGCGGTCTGTCCTGGGTAACAAGGTCAACGATGTCAGTATCTGTGTTTATCTGGAATTTCAGAATATATTTATTGTCCTTTGTCTTGCCTTTGCGTGTTATGATTATCTGTGCAAACCTAAAGCTTCCTGCATGAAGAACAGGTATGAAAAATATTAACGAAGAATTGTTCTGCTGAGCAAATGCATTGTAAATGTTCTGTCCTTCAATCGCTTTGATAAGATCAATAGTGGCACTCATGATTGAATTATACGACTGAGGATTGAAGCTTTTCTGATTCAATCCAGAGATCTGTTTTAATATCCAGAATACAGTTGGATCATTCTTATTGACAGTATCTATTGTAAAAAACTGAAGAAGATCTGCAAAAGCTGTGCTTGGATTGCGCATCTTTGTGAAAAGCTGATTGAGCAATGCAAGTATGTTTGGTGGAAATTGATTTAAATTTCGGTATATAGTTTCGAAATCATTCAAAATATTCTTCTCACCTATGAAGAATGGCTTCAACTTGAAATAAAGATCGGTCTTAAGAGGAATCAGAGCATCTTTCATCATGTGAAGAGTCTTATAGATATTTATCAAAGTTTCCTGTTTATGCTCTTCTTCTGGGAGATTGATATAAGACTTAAAGAACAATAGCATCTCGTCGCGTGTGATAAGAGTTCTCTTATTCTTGATATAATCAAAGAAATTTAAATAGAAAGGATGATCGGGCAGATCAAGAATTCTTACAAGCTCCTCAGTTGTATTTTCCTTAGACTTCACTCGTGTGCCTACAGCATAAATGCGGAGGACAAGGCCTGGATCGATTTCCATTACGCGGAAGAAAAGTGCATCGCCCTTTTTTAGTTTACCCATCAGAGTTGCTGTCATTGTACCTATCGGCAGCTTAACGAGAACTTCTTTATCGGAGTAGACCTCAATAATAGAGCCTTGCACAATTTCACCCACACGAAGACTGATGAATTTTGATTCACGATGTTCATGCCCGCCGGACTCACTTTTGAAATAATTCACAGAAGACTCAGGAGAGTGTGAACTTCCTTCAGTAATTCCTAAAATGCTATTTGCCGGCTTCTCCATTTTTATAAAAATAAAATATATATTAAATCAAAATCATTCCTAAATACTTTAAATATAATAATCGTGCATTAACAAAACTTATTTTGTAAGATTGTATGGTTTTGTTAATATATTTTAGCAAAATTAATATTTAACTAACCACAAATTATGGAAAAGACTTTTTAAAAACAATCCGTAGTATTTGGTATTTTTTAGGTAAAAAGGGACTAAAATGAAGATAAATGAAAATAATCCGGATAAAATGGAAAATGTGATTACAGAATTGGTAAACGATTATTATTTGAAAATAAATGATGAAGACTTAATTAAGTCAATCAAATTGCCGGAATTGGTAAGATCTATTGTACTTCTTGCAAAAAACAAAGATGAAATTAATGCTGCTCTTCAAAATAATTCTGCAAACAATGAATTTATAGAATTTCTTAAAGCAAGAATTAATGATGAAGTTGACGCTAATCCGGCATTGTTCGACGAATTCAGTGGTTTATTATCTAGATTGGCGAATGATCCTTCGATAAACATTAAGTTAAAAATAGATGAAGCATAAGGTGGTTTAGGCAACCTCTTTGCGGAATTTTAGAAATTGAATGTTATATAAATTAACAGGATTTGGTGAAAATTATATGTAAAAACAGGCTGGATACAATATCCAGCCTGTTTTATTTTGGGGCGATCTACGGGGCTCGAACCCGTGACCCTCAAAGCCACAATCTGATGCTCTACCAACTGAGCTAAGACCGCCATGTCCCCAAATGGGATTACAAAATTAGAATTTTTTAGAGGAAATTTCAAATTTATTTTTAATTATCCAATTTATTTCCCAATAATTATTTGCTACCAATTTAGGATGCTAGTCCTGCTATAGGTAGGTCAATCGTCCTACTGATCATTGTTAACCGATATTAGAAATAAAAATTTTCTATTAAATAATCTGATGAACAAAAAACTTAAGATATTTTGTCTCGGGCATTGCTGTTAATATCGGATGACATGGTGACTGCAGACCTCTGAATACCAAACGCAACTGTTTACCTTGCTTCGATGCTTCCTTGTGAATAATTTCAAGGAAATCATTTTCATCAATTTGTTGTGAACAACTGGAACTTGCCAGAAATCCACCGCTGGGAATTAACTTCATAGCCAAACGGTTAATTTTGCCATATCCAGCTTTTGCGACCGGAATCTTCTTTCTGTTTTTGGCAAAGGCAGGTGGATCCAGGATTATCAGATCCCATTCCTTATTTTCGCCGATTGATTTCTCAAGATAATCTGCTACGTCAGCATTAACTAAAGTGATATTCCCGAAAGAATTTATTTTTGAATTCAAAGCTGCTTTGTCCAGTGCCGGCTGAGATGTGTCGACAGCAGTGACTTCCTCTGCTCCACCTAGTGAAGCATTCAATGCGAAGCCACCCTGATTTGTATAGCAATCCAGAACCCGCAATCCATCGGATAATTCGCGGATAAACTTACGGTTAATTCTCTGATCGAGGTAATAGCCTGTCTTTTGGCCTCCTTCAAGCGAAATGCTGAGTTTGATACCCTCTTCATCTACGATGTTTTCTTCGGGCATGGTGCCGTACAATAAGTATTCACCAAGCTCCAAACCCTCCATTAGACGGAGATTGGAGATATTCTTAGCATATATACCTTTTATATCTGGCATTACTTCAAGAAGTGCTTCGACGATTTGTGGAAGATTGCGTTCGATTCCTGCCGACAAGGATTGAAGTGCTAAATAATCTCCATATCTGTCAATAATCAATCCGGGTAGAAAGTCAGATTCTCCGAATATAAGCCTGTAAACTTTACTCCCATGGAAAAGCTTTTCTCTGTAGTTCAACGCAGATTGGATTCTGGTAACGAAAAGTGATTTGTCGGGTGCTTCAGCTGTGAATAACAATCTGACAGAAATTAGACTGCTTGGATTGAAGAAGCCAAAACCAAATGATCTGGACTGATCGTTGAATACTTCGACTAAAGAACCTGGTTCCAGCTGTGGTATGTGAGTAAGCTCGTTGCTGAAAATCCAATGATGTCCGAAAAACAGTCGCTTTTCGTGACCCTTTTTTATATATACTTTTGATATTTCCATTTTGATAGAAGTTTTACTAAATTGAATATTGAACTTTAAGATGGCTATTTATATTTTCTCTAGATCTTGCTCTATATCTTCCTGATGGGGTATTCGTTTTAGATTCTCTCTCAAAAGGAACAATCCGCCAACAACCACCTGAAGCAAATAACCAATGCCATGATTGACGGTTGCGTAAGCTAATGCAGCCTCAGAACTTACACCATAAAGCTTAACAAGCGTATTTTGAATAAGGAAATGGAATACTCCAATTGCCCCGGGTGTTGGTGAAATTGAAAAAGCTACTCCTGAGATTACAATAAGCAGAATTGCATCATCAAAACCAAGATTATATGGTGCTTGATTGAACCCAAAAGAGAAGAACATCATAAACATTGGAATTGTATAGAGAAGCCAGATCAAAAGTGATTCTGCCGTAAGCCTGAAATACTGTGAAGGCTTATGAATGATACTCAGACCAACAACAAATTTTTCGAATAGCACACTGATTTTATCATGGATTTTCTCGGAGAGCGGCTTGATTGTGACCCTTAATACTGCTCTCACTAACCGGGGCCAGAATGATAAAATCAAAACACCAACGAAAATCAAAACAGGAAAGAGCATCTTTTCTGCCTGCAGGTTAGGAAGAGCAGTACGAATTTGATCCCTAAATGTGAAAGAAACAGCTCCGAACATTAGCAACAATACGAGAACATCGACGAATCTTTCGACAATAATAGTAGCAAAAACAGATGTGAAAGAAACTTTCTCGCGTCTGGCAAATATATAAGGTCTTACAAATTCGCCGCCACGTGGAATAGGACTCACATTATTGACAGCATAACCAGCCATTACCGCAGAAAATAGATTCCATAAATGAGAATTTTTAACTATTGGCTGAAGCATTGTCTGCCATCTCATAGCTCTCACCCAGTGGGAAAGGAGCATAACAGGAATTGACAGGATTACCCAGAGATAATCAGCATGTATGATGATTGACCAGAGTTTAGCCAGATCAATATCCTTGGTTGCATAATAGAATGAGGCAACAACAAGCACGATAGCCAACAGCATACCAAGATATTGCTTCTTCTTTTCTGAAGGCTTCTTTTTAGCTTCTTCTGTAGTTTCTTTAGTGTTGTTGTTCATCCGTTTACCTTTTTATTCAAAAATATTAATTTGTCATTCCGAACGAAGTGAGGTGCCGGAGGCCTGCGAAGCGAATCCAGCCCGCATGAATACTGGATTCTTCGGTTCAGTACGTTTCACTCAAAATGACACTTTTTGACAGCACGTTCTTAAAAAATTATTCTACTTTTGCTCTTTTTGTATCCCAAACGAAATAAATGAGAATGAAGATGAATGCAATCAGTGCAGTCCATTCAGCTCCGACCAGGTTATCTTTCCACACATTAATTGCCGGATCAACCCCAAAGAACAGCAGCATCGCTCCCAGAACACCAAACAAAGCAGCACCTGCAATAAAGCCTGATGAAATCAATGTCCCGCGCTGAATTCTGGCTTCAGATATATTTTTATCAGACGAACTTTTTCCGATGAAATGATTAATCAAACCACCAACTATCAGCGGTGTATTTAAATCAAGAGGAATAAACATACCAAGGGCAAATGCCAGTGGTGAAATTCCCAAAAGATACACAAAGAAAGAAATAAAGGCTCCAACCACATAAAGCATCCAGTTAATCTGAGCACCGGGCTGCATCAATGGCTCAATTACGGCAGCCATAGCATTTGCCTGTGGAGCTATAAGTGGATTTGGTGTTTCAGGAGTGAGTACGAATCCATAAGCTTTGGCTAGTACGTAGATAACGAGACCGACGGTTGCCGAGGATACTAGTACTCCCAGAAATTTCCACATCTGCTGTTTAACTGGTGTTGTGCCTATCCAATAACCAACTTTAAGATCGGTAATAAATCCACCCGCAACTGATAATGCTGTACAAACTACACCACCGATAATCAATGCACTCGCCATGCCTGTTGGACCACTGAGTCCGGCTCCAACAAGAACAAATGAGGAAACTATGAGTGTCATCAATGTCATTCCGCTAACGGGGTTAGTGCCAACAATAGCAATAGCATTGGCAGCAACAGTCGTAAATAAGAACGAAATAATAACTATTGTCAATAATGCAATTCCTGATTGAGCGGCTGTGATTTTAACTCCCATCATCAGGAAAAAGAAAAGAACAATAATTACAACTAAAGAAAGCATCAAAATAACAGGCATTTTGAGGTCTCTTTGTGTTCTTTCTACTTCGTCTTCTGATTTCTTCTTACCCTTACCTATACCGCCAACAGCCAGCTTAAATGCTGATCCGATAACAGACGAAGAACGGATGATGCCGATCAGACCGGCCATTGCTATAGCACCGATACCGATTGGTCTGACGTATCCCCTGAAAATTGATTCAGGAGTCATTGCTGCAAAAATATTGACACCATTTGCTCCTGCGGCTACTCCACCTATTGCATTCAATAGCGGTACCAGCACAAACCATGATAATAGAGAACCAATTGTAATAATCAATGAGAATTTAAGCCCAACCAGATAACCGAAACTGAAAACCAAAGGGCTAACGCTCATTTTGAAAACCAGTTTATACTTATCGGATAGAAATTGACCGATTGGAACAATTCTGGTTGTGAACGACTCGCTCCAGAGTCTCATTGAAGAGGAAAGGAATTCAAAAAGTCCACCGATTAGACCACTGGTAATTAATATTGCAGCCTGATTGCCACCCTTTTCACCAGTTATAAGAATCTCGGTTGTTGCAGTTGCTTCAGGGAAAGGAAACTTACCGTGCATATCTTTCACAAAATATTTTCTGAACGGGATAAGGAATAAAATTCCTAGTGATCCACCCAGCAATGATGAGAAAAATATCTGAAAGAAATCTACCTGAATTTCTGGGTATTTAGCTTTTAATATGTAAAGTCCGGGTATCGTAAAGATGGCACCGGCAACGATAACACCTGAACTTGCTCCGATTGACTGAATAATTACGTTCTGCGCCAGCGCAGATTTCTTTTTTGCAAACTTGGATACGCCAACAGCAATGATTGAAATAGGGATAGCTGCTTCGAAAACCTGACCAATTTTCAACCCCGAATATGCTGCGGCGGCTGAAAAAATAATTGCCATTAATAATCCCCATAAGACGGACCATGTTGTTACTTCTGGAAATGTATATTGTGGCGAAAGAATGGGCTGGTATTCTTCTCCCGGCTTTAATTCACGATAAGCATTTTCGGGCAAACCGGTACTTGGCGTTGATGTATTTTCCATTAAATCCTCAATTTTAATATTTGTTATTTACTTTTTTCTACCCAAACTTTTATCAGATTTACAATTGTTTCTACTGTTTTATTGAGAGAATCGATTGAAACCCATTCCTGACGGCTGTGGAAGTTTTGACCTCCTGTGTAGATGTTCGGAGTGGGCAACCCCATTTCCGTCAATCTTGAGCCGTCTGTGCCGCCTCTAATTGGTTTCCAGTAAGGATTAACGCCTGTAATTGTTGCAGCTTCCCAAAGATAATCCAGAACTTCTGGCTGTTCGATTAGTTTATCGCGCATGTTCCTGTATTGTTCCTTTATTTCAAGTTGGATCTTAGCTTCCGGATACATAAGCTGAACTTCGGCAACAATTTTCTTCATTCTCTCCTTGTGAACTGCTAATCCTGCTGTTTCAAAATCTCTGAAGAGAATCTTTAGTGTTGATTTCGATACACCACCTTCGAGAACATATGGATGAAGATATGGTTCATAATTTTCAGTTGTTTCGGGAGCTTTGTCTTTCGGCATTTTTGCAATAATATCAGCCATAACTCTGACTGAATTAACCATGATGTTCTTGGCGCTACCTGGATGAATATCTCTGCCATAAACAGTTACAATCGCTGCATCTGCGCTGAATGTTTCTTTATTAAGCTCACCGGGAAGATCGCCGTCAATTGTGTATGCGTATTTAGCTCCAAATTTCTCCAGATCGAAATACTTTGTGCCCATACCGACTTCTTCGTCAGGAGTGAAGCAGATTTGAATATCTCCGTGAAGAATATCAGGATTATTTACTATTGTTTGTGCTGCTGTCATAATAGCGGCAACACCAGATTTATCATCTGAACCAAGTAATGTTGTGCCGTCTGTTGTCACGAGTGTATGCCCAATACATTCTTCTAAACCGGGATTTTCAGATGCTTTGATGACAACACTTGTATCGCCTGGGAGAACAATATCTCCTCCTTCGTATTTAATAATCTGTGGTTTAACATTTTCTCCCGATACTTCCGGTGAAGTGTCAACATGAGCGACAAAGCCCACTGCGGGGACTTTGCCGAATGCAGGATGCGATGAAGGCAAATTCGAAGGAATTGTTGTCATCACATAGCAATGCTCGTCTATCTCTGCATTAAGACCTAGCTCTTTCAATTCCCCGACCAGAAGATTTGCTAAATCAAATTGCTTCATTGTGCTCGGGAATGTGTCCGAATCTTCCTTTGATTGAGTATCTATTTTTACATATCTCAAAAGTCTATCTAAAACTGACTGATTCATAATTCTCATTTAAAAATGTTTGACAATGTTAATTAAATTTAATAATTCTATTTACTGAGCAACAGCTTCTAATCTCTTCATAACAGCAAAAATGAAAACCGCTGCGACTAGACAAGATAAAGCTAGTATTAGCCAAAAAACAGATAGTGAAACTTGATCCCAGAATACAGCCATAACACCAACAAGCAGATTGCCGATAGAAGTTGCTGCAAACCATCCACCCTGCATCAATCCTTTATATTTTGGAGGAGCAACTTTCGATACGAAAGAAATACCCATTGGACTCAGGAATAACTCTGCAATTGTAAGAATAAAATACATAATAATAAGCCACATTGGATTTACTAACATTGTGGAAACACCGCCACGTGCTGCGAGAACTCCTGGTGCTTCGAGCCCCATCGAGGCAATACTCAGGAGAATAAATGCAGAGGCTGTAACCAACATACCATAAGCAATTTTACGTGGTGCTTTCGGTTCTTTGTTGCGTTTTCTTAATGCTGCGAATATCGACAATACTACAGGTGTGAAAATCACTATGTACAAAGGATTAAATTGTTGGAAATCCTGTGGAAGGATTTGATTTGTTTTTGCAAATGTAGTATAAAGATAATATGTTACGGCTAATCCTCCAACAATCAAACCGCCACCTATCATCTTAGCTGATTGCTTGGCTGTGTTGAAAATCAGCACCAATCCAATAATTGCGGCTGATAGCGACAGAACAGACCACAGATTGAAGAAAATATAGAGTTCCTGGCTAATCATGCTTTTCGTGTAATCTCGTGCAAACCATGTAATAGTAAGACCGTTTTGATGGAATGACATCCAGAAGAAAATAACAACGACAAACACTAGAATAAGTGCAAAAATTCTCTGATTGAATTCTTTTCTGGGTATCTGAACTTCAGCATCCTTAGCGGCTTGAGTTTTGTTCTTATCTGTTGTAATATCATTATGAGCGTAGTATTTTTTAAAGATAACAAAAATTAGAAAACTTATGATCATACTAATTGCGGCTAAACCAAAAGCATAATTATAAGATTCGCTCAAAGCTGAAATATACTTATCGCAGAATACTTTTAAGTCTGTCATATTAGGCATCTGTGTGAGGGCAAGCTCTTTCAATTTCACCATAACACTCATGTCTCCATTGAGATATTTGTGCGCAAGAGCAGGTATTTCCTGATTGTAGGTAAAACCGTATCTGGTCAGAATCATCTGATTCATAGCATTCGCTGCATGTGGTGCAAAGAAAGCACCAACGTTAATACCCATGTAAAAAATACTGAAGGCGCTGTCGCGGTTCTTGCTATAATCCGGATGATCATACATATTACCCACCAAAGCCTGCAGGTTTCCTTTGAAGAGGCCTGTACCAACGGCAATTGTTGCTAAAGCAGTTATTATTACAGGCAATTGTGTACCCGGAACGAACAGCAGAGCATAGCCAATGAAAAGAACAACCAATCCGATGTTAATTGTTTTTGAATAACCCAAAACTCTATCGGCAATTATTCCACCAATAAGAGGCAGAAAATATACACCGAACAAAAACACACTCCAGATAGCACCGGTGGTCTTAGCATCATATCCAAATTTAGCCTGGATATAAAGAGTAAAAATAGCATACATTGTGTAGAATCCGAATCGCTCACCCATATTAGCGAAGAAAGCTACGAAAAGCCCTTTGGGATGTCCTTTAAACATAAAGAATCCTAAAAATAAATTTAAAAAATATATACAATCGTTAGATTTTAAAGTCTATTTTGCTAAAATACAATAACATATATGATTTTTGTATAAAGCTGGAAAATACAAAGATAGAAAAAACGTTTATTTTTTAAATAAAAAAATACGTTTATATTCAATTGATTTTGATTAAATTTGAACAAAAATAATAGAACATAATTGGAAATATAATGGCAAAAGACAAAAACGATCGAATTATTACAAGCAGAACAGGCTCTTTAGTCGCTGCAGCAAAGAAAACTAAGACCAATAAAGTTACTTGGGAATTTCCTTTAATCAAGAAAAATCTTATTATTCTTGCTATAGGAGTTGGTACTATTATTATTGGATATTTGCTGATGGCTACCGGAATTACTGATCAACCAGCCGTTGAATCCGGAAAATGGAATAATGTTTTCGCAGTTTCAATTGGACCTATTCTTCTTGTACTGGGATATTGCTTTATTATTCCTTATGGTTTATGGAAATTTTTTGGTACTACAAAAACTCCTGAATAATATATTTGAATAAAATCTTTAAGCCTTTGGATGATGGAGTGAACCGTACATTCAAAGGCATTTTTTTTGAGGTAAAATGAAAATGAATAAAAAAGCTGGATTCGCTGCTATTATTGGCAAGCCTAATGCCGGTAAATCTACTTTATTAAATGCGATTCTTGGCACTAAGCTGTCCATCGTTACACGTAAACCGCAAACCACTCGTAAGAAAGTGCTTGGAATTCATACTGAGGAAAATCATCAGATCGTCTTTTTTGATAATCCCGGTATGATTGAACCAAAGCATGAGCTTCATAAATCAATGATGGAATATATTGATTCATCCCTTGCTGAGGCTGATTTAGTCTTACTTGTGATCGACATAAGATCTATGAAGGATTTTGGTGACTATTTCAATGCCGATTTAATCGAAAGACTTAAGAATATCAGCAAACCTAAAATCGCGGTACTGAACAAAATTGACCTTCTGCCGAATATTAAGCTTTTACTGCCCATTATTCAGCAATTAGCCAACATGAACCTCTTCGATGAAATAATGCCCATTTCTGCTAAGAAGAAAGCAGAAACATCGGCTTTGGTTGAGGTTATCAAGAAGTATCTGCCAGAGCATGAGTACTTCTATGACGATGACTACCTCAGCGATCAAAACGACAGATTCTTTGTTTCTGAGATTATCCGTGAGCAGATCTTCAAATACTTTTCTGAGGAAATCCCCTATGCTTGCGAAGTCCAGATAAATGAATTCAAGGAGCGTGAAGTAGGCAAATGGTATATTGCTGCTGACATTATTGTCGAAAAACAGTCACAGAAGACTATCATCGTTGGTGCTAATGGCGAAAAGATAAAAGAAGTAGGCGAACGCTCGAGAAACAAAATCGAGAATTATCTCGAAATGCATGTTTATCTCCAGTTATTCGTCAAAATTAAAGACAAATGGCGCAATGACAGAGATATGCTGACGCGATTCGGGTATTAGAGGAAATTGTTTGAGTAAAAATATTGGCCTTAATTATTCGTTTGAAAGAGCATACATATTAAGGAAAATTAATGCAGTATAGAATCAAACTAAAAAAAAGCGAAGAAGGTTTTGCTGTCTGGTGCGAAGACTTACCCGGGTGTGCTTCGCAGGGTACTACTGAAGATGAAGCACTTGAGAACATCCGCGAAGCAATTCAAGACTATCTGATAGTTCGTGATGAACTCAAAATTTAATAAATTAAATAAACTCTCTTCAAATTGGCAAAAACCATGAAAAAAGCACTTCCCATCATTGTCATCATAATTTTTTCTGCATCCCTCTATTCAGCAGAACCACTCGTCAAATTCTATCTTCAGGATGGAAGTTCAAAGCAGTATAATCTCGGTGATATTGACAGCTTAAATATCATAGAAAAAAAGAATAACTATGTTATGCGTATCCATTATAGTGACTCACGTATTGCTTATTATCCAACTGAAATTATCGCTAGTATCAAATTTGAAAAAGACAGCGTAAAACGTGACATACTCAATGTCTATATCTTTTCATATCCCAAAAGCTACATATTAAGTTCGATCGACAGCGTCATTTTCTATATCGATCAATATCAACCCCTTACTATCGGGAAGCAGGTCTGGATGCTCAAAAACCTGAATGTTGATCATTATCGTAATGGTGATTTAATATCAGAAGAGCAGGATGCAACAGCTTGGTCATATTTAAAAACTGGTGCATGGTGTTATTACTACAACGACCCTGTAAATGGTCTGATTTATGGCAAGTTATATAACTGGTATGCAGTAAATGATTCAAGAGGCATAGCCCCAGAGGGATGGAATGTAGCTAGTGAGTATGATTGGAAAGAGCTGGAGATATTTTTAGGTATGTCAAGAGAATATGTTGATATGAGAGGCTTTCGGGGAACTGATCAAGGAGGCAAACTTAAAACTTCAGGCACAAAACAAGCAGGTGATGGCTTATGGTTGAGTCCAAACACTGGTGCAACTAATGAAAGTGGTTTTTCCACTCTCCCGGGTGGCTACCGTAGCAACGATGGAGATTTCGACGATATTGGTTACAACAGTAATTGGTGGTCTACTGAGGAGTTTGGTACAGCTTACGCATGGAGTAGGTACTTGTACTATGATTACGCCAGTATATACAGGAGCAATAGCGCTAAGGATTATGGGTTTTCTGTCCGTTGCATAAAAGATTAACAAAGAAATAAGAATAATTATCAAAAATATTCGTTGTTTCAAATATATTAATAGTTATTTTTATTAATAACATCGGAATATTTATGGAAACTGTTGAGGCATTGAAGATTCAAATAAGCTCATTATCTAAGAATGAACTCGAAGAATTGATGAAATATATGCATAATTTGGAGAATTCCGACAAAGGTAGTCTAATGGACAACTTAAAGAACATCAAGATTGATGCTCCAAAGGATTTCTCTGGTAATATTGATAATTTTCTTTATTCCGGGAATGCTTAATGAATACTTATTTTATTGATACTTCATTTATTATTGCATTAATCAATCAAAAAGATGAATATCATAGCTGGGCTTTAGAACTTTCTGAAAGTCTTGCCGGGAGTCAATATATCACATCAGATTTAGTACTTTATGAAATTGGAAATTACTTAGCAAAGGACTATAAAACAGAAGCGATCAGAACAATAAACTTATTACTAAATTCTCCTGATATTCAAATAATCTGGAATTCGAAAGATTTATTTAATCAAGCTTTCGAGAAATATTCTACTTATGCTGACAAAAAATGGGGTCTTGTTGATTGTTTGTCATTTCTAATTATGGATCTGAATAACATTCAGAAGGCTTTAACTATTGACCATCACTTTGAGCAAGCCGGGTTCACACTTATGAAAACCATTTAGAATCTAACAGAATTTCATTTTTATGAAAAAAGCACTTCTCATCATCGTTGTAACAATTTTGTCACTTTTTTCCGCTTCCCTCTATTCAGCAGAACCTCTGGTCAGATTCTATCTTCAGGATGGTAGCACAAAGCAGTATAATTTGAGCGAAATAGCGAATATACAATTCCCAAATGCTCCTGAGACTCTCCAGCTTCAGGTCTTTACAAATGATTCTAAAACTTTTTACTATCCTGTACAGCTAATCGACACAATTACTTTTTCTATCGGTCAATACAGCAATCAATACGTAAATCTCTGGCATGACGGATTCAAATGGGACTTTGCAATTCATAAAATTGACAGCATTTCAATATATTACACAACTTATGTCGCAGTGACAATTGGCGAGCAGCACTGGATGTATAGAAACCTGAATGTTGATCATTATAGAAACGGAGATTCGATCCCAGAAGTTAGAGGTGATTATTGGGCCATGCTTAGTTCTGGTGCTTGGTGCTATCAAGCTAATGATCCTGCAAATGGAGCAATTTATGGTAAATTGTATAATTGGTATGCTGTAAATGATTCAAGAGTATTGGCACCAAAAGGATGGAGAATCCCTGCATTGCAAGATTGGTCTATTTTAGAGGCATTTGTTACGAAACAGGGTATGTTAGGTGCTGCATTAAAAGAAGCGGGCACCGAACACTGGATAACTCCCAATACAGGAGCTTCTAACGAAACCGGATTCAGTGCATTGCCCGGTGGTGGTAGACTTGCACAACCTCCCCCATTTCCTGCTAAAGCCCCGTTCAGTAATTTTAGAATCTGGTGTACTATGTGGACAGCTGAATGGAGGTGGACCAGAAATTTAAAGTACGATAAAAGTAATATAGAAATGATTGGATTTTTGGAAATATATGGCTTTTCTGTCCGTTGCATAAAAGATTAACAAATTCGAATGTTATATGAAAAGAAACAATCCAATATCTGATATGCCAATCGCGATAAGCAATTATAACCAAACGCTTACATCCGTCGAATCTCTTCTGCCGGATAGCTCCAAGAGGACTATACTTAGGGCTGCACAAATTGTGGATTCTGATCCCGCGCTTTTCTATCCTATGCTCGATTTTTCCTTGCAGGGTAAGCCTAAAGTCTCGGCACGGGCGATTAGAGTTATCATAGTTTTATCCGAAATTGATCCTGCTCTGCTTACTCCTTATCGTGATGTCCTCCTCGATAAATTATCAGAAATGAGCAATCAGAGCGTGATGTTCAATCTTCTTCACCTTTTCATACTAATGGATCTGCCCGATGACGATGAATATCTCGGCAGACTGACTGACATCTGCATTAATCTGTTAAATGGTACTTTCGAACGCAGAGCAATCAAGGTTTTTAGTCTTGATATACTATATCGTATATCAAAGATATATCCAGAGTTCTCCATAGAGCTTGAGCATATTGTCCGCTCACAAATGATCGATGCGTACCCTGCACTATATTCTCGGGGCCAGAAGATTCTTAAGTTAATGGGTTGCGATAAAAAAGATGAGTATTGAGGTCAGCAGACTATACTTTTACTCTCTTCAGCCATTTAGAATATCCTGACTACTGATTCGTGATTTATTCTAAAATTGTAAGGATAATAACATGAACATATTTATATCGCTTATATTGTTGCTGGCAGCTGTTTCATGCTCGGCAAACGATAAATCAAAGCAGGTAATGGAGAAAAGCAAAATGAACAATAAATATACTGCCACTGACACTGCTACAATCGGTGCTGGATGCTTCTGGTGCGTGGAAGCGGTTTTCCAGCAACTTGAAGGTGTGGTTTTCGTCGAGTCCGGTTATTCGGGCAGAGCAATCGACAATCCAACTTATGAACAGGTGTGCAGCGGCAGAACCGGGCATGCAGAAGTATGCAATATCGCTTTCGACGCCTCTAAAATCTCATTCGAAGAGATTCTGGAAGTATTTTGGAAAGTGCACGATCCCACTACATTAAACCGGCAGGGTGCTGACGCAGGAACTCAGTATCGGTCTGTTATTTTCTATCATAATCAGTCACAAAAGGAATTGGCTGATAAGTATAAGACAAAATTGAATGAAGCAAAAGCCTTTGATAATCCTGTTGTTACCGAGATTAGCCCGTTCACAAAATTCTATAAAGCCGAGGATTATCATCAGAACTATTACAACGACAATAAATCACAACCCTATTGCCAAATGGTGATCTCTCCCAAACTGAAGAAATTTGAAGAAGTGTTTGGCACCAAGCTCAAGAAATAGTAAATATCCGGTAATTCTATGATTTTGTCATGAGGAAAAAATCACAGAGTAACATTTAGAGTAATATATCTATTTTCTTGTAGAGGATTAATTATAATAGATATTCATCGAAAAATCTTTTCCAATAATCCCGTGGGGATGAAATAAATGTATTCTGTATTTTCCCTTCTTGAGAGGGAATCAAGGGGTGTGAAAATTTCAGAAATGTAGAACAAATCCCGTAGGGATGGCATCTTAATAGAAAATCGTACCCGGCCACCACTCAAGCCCCGTAGGGGCGAAAGAGATGTCGCCCCTACGGGGCTATGATGCTCTCTCCTCCATTTTTTCTATTAAGATTTCACACCTCCGGTGTTTCCGGAACAAAATTTAATTTTTCCTTCCTTCATCATTCGATATTCGACATTCTGTATTTCTAAATTATTCCCTTTCTATTTCCTATATATTCCTTATAAAAACCGTTTTCTTGGCGTTTACTTCTGATTCAATAGATTGCCAGTGGTTTGTTCTATTGAAAGCAGAAAATGGAAGAAAAAGAAATAAATACACGCGATGAAATTCTTAGTCAGGAAATCCTCGAAACAATCTCTCCGGGCTGGTTTGCATACATCAACTCATCGGGTGAGTGGAAGTATCCGCCGCATCTGCGTTATCTCGATAAAGCCCTTCACTTCCTCGTTGCAGGCAAATTCTCCAGACTTATGGTCAATATGCCGCCTCGTCACGGTAAATCCGAGATGATCTCCAAATACTTTCCGGCATGGTATATCAACAGATTCCCCAATAAGAGAATCATCCTTACAAGCTATTCCGCTGACTTTGCCTCCATGTGGGGCAGACTTGTCAAGGAAATTCTGATCACACGTTCGATCGAAGGCAAATCCGATCTGAGATTAGCCAAGGACAGCCATGCAATGAAGCTGTTCAGCATCGCAAACAGATCAGGGAGCATGGTAAGCACTGGTGCAGGATGCTCTCTGACTGGTCGAGGTGCCGATCTTCTGATTATCGACGATCCCGTTAAGAACAACGAGGAAGCCAGCAGCGAGAAAATTCTCGATAATATCTGGGAATGGTTTGTCGCAACTGCTTACACAAGGCTTGAACCCGGCGGTAAAGTTGTACTACTGATGACCCGCTGGCACGATGACGACTTATGCGGACGCATCGCCAAAACATCGAATATCATCAGACTGGATGAGGCTATCGGTTCTGATTCACTTCTCCCTACCGACAAAGAAACATGGGTGAAGATTACTCTCCCTGCTCTTGCAGAGGAAGATGACGAACTCGGTCGATGCATCGGTGAACCTCTTTGGGCAGAGAGATATGACGAATCAGCTCTGGCTAAGATCAAGCTTCAGGCAGGAGCTTACTGGTTTGCTTCACTCTATCAGCAGAGTCCGATCCCCGGCAGAAATCCGGTTTTCAAGCGTGAGCATTTTAGTTATTTCACTGAGGATGCTGAGTGTTATCATCTTGTCAATCATTTGGGTGCGAGCGAATCCAGACGCAAGGACTCATGCCTGAGATTCGCTACCGTCGATCTTGCGTCGAGTATCTCAACCACCAGCGATTACACTGTCATTCTCACCTATGCACACACTCCGCAAAATGAGATTCTCGTGCTTGATGTTCTGCGTCAAAGACTAGCACCGGAGCATCACAAGAATCTGATTGCAACTCAAGTCGCTAAATGGAACTTAACTTTGGTTGGCATTGAGCAGGTTGGCTATCAGGCTATCTTAGTCAACGAAATGAGTATCGCAGGTTCCCAGATTAAGGCTCTCACTCCCAGGGGAAACAAAGTACTGCGTGCAGGTGTGATGAAGGCAAAAATGGCTTTGGGAAAAGTGTATTTCCCGTCAGGAGCACACTGGCTCGGCGATTTCGAAGATGAACTGATGCGTTTCCCCGATGGACGGCATGACGACCAGGTGGATGCGTTCGCCTATATCGGATTTATGTCAATCGACGACAAAAAGCCGCCAGTTCTTGGTGGACGCAAGAAGCAGAGAGTCGGAGATTCTATGTTTGAATAGAGTTAAACTACTTTTTCATACAGTTTTCGATTATGGTAGTCCCCATACTATCAGTTTTGCTCTGATTTGTAATCAGAATATCGTATGCAGCCGCAATTGTGGTTCTGTCTACAAAAAAACTGATTGAATTATTCGCGGGAAGATTAACAGTTTCATCAATAATTGGTTCCTGATTAACCTTAAGAATACAAAATATGGAGTTGCCGGTTTTGTTCTCCATACTGATAGCGACAGGTTTTTTGCCGTTGATTGTGATAGTTCCGCCCGGAGGTACTGGGTTTACTCTGCCAGTAAGAATCCTATCAGGCAAGCCGGGTATTGTTAGTGTTAAGCTCATAAATTATCCTTTATTGAATAAGTTAAAAAAATTCAATCTCTATTGAACAATGACAGCACTATCAGAATAAATTGCATAAACATTGGATGAACTATTTCTAGATGACAAATCAATCTTATAGTTGAAATTTGTTCCAGGAAAATACCCACCTAAATTTTTATCAATAAGAATACCGAGATAATATCCTTGTGTAGGTGATAAAGCCTTTGGAATTTTATAAGGCTGCACAATAGGTGCACCAGTTACTCCGGTAATAGTAACATCCACATCCACTTCCGTAGTACAGCGATTGACTAATGTTAGTACAAATGGCCTCTTTCCATTGATTGGCATTGGTATTGATGGTGGCACAGTCTGAACCCGGTCAATTGCTCCGGGTATTAGTGGTAATGCTACTGGTGCTGGTCTAATGAGCAGCAATATGACACATACCCCAAGCGCCAGAGACAGAATCATCAGCGAAATGATAAGTGCTCGTGAATTTTTTTTATACATTTTTATCTCCTAAATATTAATGATAAAATCTGAATAACCAACCTCAAATTGTGGGCTATTAACGTTTTTAATTTCGATTTTATAATAGATAAGATTCTTGGTGCCCATAGTCTGGCCCAAATCAATATTAACATCGAGAGCTAATGAACTGGAGGCATTAATTAAAAAGAATTGTTCTATTGGCACTCCTGTCGATGCATTTGCTATCTTTACATTAGCCTGGACAGGAACTTGATTTTGGTTAAAAAACAGCAATATTATTGGTTTCTTACCATTGATTGAAATTGTACCACCGGTGGGAACAGGATTGACTCTGTCGCATTGAGCCTGTGTGGAAATTGCAAGTATAACTTGTTTTACTTCAGATTTCGAAGTTTTGGCAGAAATAGTATTCTTAGAAGCCACGATAGTACCTCATAAAAAAGTGTTGAAAGGTAAATTATATGGATATACTAGATTTTTCTTTTATTTAATGTAAAATTAATTAAATTTGCAGAAGATAGCAAATACTTTTTATGTAAATGAAAAAAATCACGATTATATTTTGCTTTTTATTTTTAATGCACTTATCTGTTGCTGGCCAGCGGATAGATGTCAGCAGAATTGAAGCTGAGGTGTCATCGGCAAGCCCCTTGGACAGACTAAAAAAACTTGATAGTTTATCTAATTATTATCTCGAAAATGATCCCCAGAAAACACTAACTTATGCCTCCGAATGCTTCCAATTAGCTCAATTTGAGAATAAGGAAAAGGAATCAAATTATGCTCTCTACACAATTGCCGTAGCTTACAAAAACCTTTCAAATTATGATTCTACTCTTCATTACATAAAAAAGACACTCAAAATGGTAAAAATCCGGAAGGATATCTATCTCGAAGGATTATGTAAAATATTATTAGGTCAGCTAAGCGATTTCAACGGTTATTATCAGGAAGCGTGGAATAATTATGAATCCGCTCTCATATGTTTCGAGTCTGTAAAAGACATTAAGAACCAGGTTATTTGCTATTTGAATATCAGTTATCTTCTAGCGTTTATTAAGAATTATAAGGAAGCTAACGAACATATCAATTTTGCTGAAAAACTCTTAAAATCTACATTTAGCAAAACTGAAGATATTGACTATATGCTCACTCTGTCTAATATTTATAAATCCCTTGGCATGACAGCCAAAGCAACAGAATATCTCAACAAGATTAAAGGCTCAAGTTCATTCAAGACCAACAAATCATTCCAGATTGATTATTATTTCACTTTAGGCAGTGTGCAGTATGCAGAAGCCAAGATAAATGAAGCGCTGGTATCATTTGATAATTCCATGTTAATTGCTAAATCGATGGGTAACCAGAGAAAAATAGCTAACATTTTATGCTTTATTGCTAACATATATGCTCAAATTGACAAGAATTATGAAGCTAAGAAATTTTTCTATGATGCAATCAAATTATATCGAGAAATTGGATTGATTCATTTAGAAGCGACGACCAAGGTCAATCTTGCCTCCATTCTACTTGATGAAGGTCATGCAGATTCTGCTCTGGTTCTTGTAAAGGATTTTGAAAAAATAATTAAACCCTCTGAGCAAAAAATAAACTATATAGTTTATCTATCGCTGATCGGTGAAATCTATTTTAAAAAGAATGTTCCCAACAAAGCAAAATATTATTTTAATAAAGCCTTAGACCTTTCTCTTGAAATAAAAGATACTCTACAGACAGCAAACAGCTATTATAGTTTGGCTCAAGTTGATGCTCTTGAAAACAACAACAAAGGTTCTTTGAAATATCTCAATCTTGCACTCCCCTATGCAGAGGCATCGGGTGACAAACAAATGCTTAATGATTTATATGGATTTCTTGCTAAAACATATGAAAATCTCGGAATTTATAAAAATGCGTATGAATTTATTTTGAAAAAGCAGGAAATTAATCTGGAAATGATAAAAGATACAATCAGCAAACAAATTGAGAAAGTGCATCAACAGAACAAAATTGATTTCGCATTAAAAGAAAATCTTTATTTAAAAAGGGTAAACGAGCAGTCACAAAAAATTTCGAGGGATCAAAAAACACTCAACTATGTTTTAGCCTTTCTTGCAATCATAACTTTCGTATATTTCTATATGCTTAACCTTACTAAAAAGAAGAACAACCAAGTGCTGAACAGAAAAAATCATGAGCTGCAAAATATAAATCAGGAAAAAGATCAATATTTAGATATTATCAATAATGATCTGAAGCGAGCTGCTGACTACGTTCTCTCGTTGATTCCAAAGCCGATTACCGATAAGCTCATAACAGAATGGATATATGTTCCCTCCGAACAGTTGGGTGGAGATTCGTTCGGTTATCACTGGATAGATGACAACAACTTTGCTATTTATCTTATCGACGTCTCTGGTCACGGGATAAAAGCTTCTTTGCATACTGTTTCTGTCATTAATGCTCTTCGTTCACATGGTCTGCCGAATACCGACATGACTCAACCGGCTGATGTTGTTAAGACATTAAATAAAAGATTCCAGATGTCAGATCATGGTGATATGTATTTTACACTTTGGTATGGCGTTTACAATAACGAGAAGCATGAACTTTCGTATTCCGGTTGTGGACATCCACCTGTTATTATTATGGATGGACATTGCGGCAGTGAAATCAGATTACTTGATTCTCAAAACCTATGCGTGGGCGGTGTCAGGAATCCAACAATCCAATCAGACACCATCAATATTGATTTGCCAACAACGCTATTTGTTTATTCCGATGGGTCTTACGAAATTAAACTGGCCGAAGGTAATTACTGGAATGACTATAGTTTCAGAGAAATGCTGGTTCTGTATGAAAAGAAAAACAAGAGCCTGAAAGACTTATATACTTATATCAAAACTTTGAACAATCACAAAGACCTCATCGATGATCTGTCCATACTAAAGCTGAAAATTAACTAATAAAAGCTTATTATTAATATTCGAGTCGATACCTCAATTTTTAGTAAACAATTCATTTCAGTCCTTTATGCATCTTATTGAAAAACCATTAATAAATCTGGCAACCAACCTAGGTGCTTTATTATCATCATACCTCATATATCTGGAATATGCGAATAAAGCATCATACTTCTCGTTAGTCCACCAAGCACCTAACCGACTTATCTGATTGAATCTTCCATCGTAGTTCCTAAAGCCTCCAGGAAGAGCCGTAAACCCGCTCTCGTTAGTGGCTCCTGAATTAGGACTCAACCAATGAACAGTTCCATTTTCCTTAAGTTTTCCTCCTGCCAGGCTGTCATCACCAAGATAAGATACCATAGCCGTCCATTCAGAATAATCCGGCACATGCCAGCCTTCTGGTGCTAATCCTCTTGGATCACTAGCGGCAAACCAATTATACAGTTTTCCATATACTGCTTCGTTTGATGGATCATTGTTGTAGTAACACCAAGCACCGGTTGACAAACTAGCCCATTTCACAGAGTCCTCCACATGAGCAATAGTATCTCCGTTTCGATATCTGCTTACATTAAGGTTCTTTCTCATCCATATTTGATTGGCTATTCGGACAGTATCATAAGCAAACTGCTCAGGAGTATTAATATTAATGCTGTCAAGATCTTGAAGTCGGACATAAATTGTCGTATCTTTTGAACTTGAATCCGATAATTCAAACGCAATTCTTGTGCTGTCATCAAAAAATATTTTCTTTACCTTACTGATATTAATGATTTGCTTCGATCCGGTCTTCTTATTAACAATTGTTATATTCGATGAATCTCCGCTTTTGATAATATTCATACTATCAATGTCAGCAATCAGGTATTGCTTTGTGCTACCATCTTTCAGATAGAATTTAACCGTAGGATTCTGTGATATAAGTGAGATTACACCGAAGGTAAACACTAGAATGAGAATAATTCTTTTCATCTCTTTATCCTTCACATATTTTAACATGTCAGATTACAAAAGGAAAGATTTTTTCAGACAAATTTAATATATAATACTCTATATTCCAATCGAAAAGTAAATATTAACACAAGAATTTTTTGTAAGTTTGTTAAATAAAGTAATTGGAAGGAGAATTATATATGCTTCACAAATTTAGATTGAAAAAGCGATTATTTAAGAGTAAAACCGAAATTTTGTCTGGGGAAGTTAATGTCGGTTACTTCAAATCAAATGACTGGAAAGGCTCATTAAAAGGTGAATTAAACAACAGACAATTTATCTTTAAAAATAAAGGTTTTCTCAAACCGGTAACTCAAATAATAGACGTTATCAATGACAGGCAGATTGGTGAAATATCATACAGTACATGGAAATCGAAAGCTAATATAACCCTTATGGATAAATCTTTTACCTGGAAGTATCCGGCTTTTCTGAGTACAAAATGGGTAATTTCAGATAATGTCGGGACTGAGATTAATTTCAATGGTTCTTCATCAAAAGGAGAAATTGAAGCGAATTGCGATAGCGATATTGAACCACTCGTACTCGCGGGAATTTATATCAGCAATTACTACATGCAGGTTATATTTATCTCACTTATTGCTGTGTTTGTGTCGATAATGAGTATGACGATATCGAGGCATTAGAAATTGAAGGAGAAACCCCCGAACCCCCTTTGAAAAATGGGGCTAATACAAGCGAAGCAGTCGGTGGTTTTGTTTCCCCCTTGTTCCAAGGGGGATTAAGGGGGTTTCTGTTTTTGCATTGAAGTTTTGCTTATTTTTGTAAAGAAACATTAAAATATATGAGGAATATCATGTTTGTCAAATACCGTATTACTTTATTGCTAGTTCTGCTCTTTCTTGCTTGTATCGCTTCTTCTAACCTGCTTGCTCAGTCCGATAAGCCCACTAGCAAATATTATGAAAAGGACTATTTTACGATAAAAGCCTATTACGAGAATATTCTGGCTAATCAGGGTGAGAAAAGTGGCGAGAATAATAACTGGATTCACCGCTGGCTGTGGAATCACAGAATGGACTTCGATGCCAAGGGTAGATTCAAATATCTGGATATTGATCCAGCAAGTTATATTAATAATTTAGAAAAAGCTAAGGATGACAGAATGCTCTCTCAGTCCGGCTGGGTGCCTGTTGGTCCTGTAACTATTCCTCCGAGCTATGAGACACGTTCGTGCTACTCTATGGGCAGAGTAAACTGCATTGCCTTCCATCCGACTAAACCTGGCTATCTCTATATCGGTACTCCCGGCGGAGGTATATGGAAAACTGAAGATGCTGGCAAAAACTGGATTCCCTTAAGTGATAAACTGCCAACTCTGGCTATCAGCGACATAGCTGTCGATCCAAAGAATCCGGATATTGTATATGCCGCTACTGGTGACTTTGATATAACCGCTATGACCGACGGCAACGCACAGGGGATCTTCAAATCCACTGATGCCGGTTCGACATGGAACGTTACTTCACTTCTGACTGAGCCAAATTTTAAATATTCAGCTCTTAGAAAAATAATTATTAATCCTCAGAATACCGACCAGCTCATTACTGCCGGTAAGCTTGGCATCTGGACATCACCCGATGCCGGAACTACGTGGACTCACGTTTGCGATTCCATTATCACAGATATTGACATGACGCCCCAAAATACTAATGTCCTGTATGCCGCTATGGCACGTCAATGGGGGCAGGGAAGTGCCGGTGTATTGAAGTCATCAGACTTTGGTGCTTCATGGGTTGAACTGAACACAGGGATTCCGGCAAAAGGACCAATTTGCAGAATGGATATTTCTGTCTCCCCTGCCGATCCCAATTATATCTATGTACTTGCTGTCAGTGCCAACAGTAATGGAGTTTTCGGATTCTATAAGTCACAGGATGCCGGCAAAACCTGGGTAACGAAAGTTATAGGCGACTCAGTCAATACAGACAATATGCTTGGAGCTTGGGGTGGCGACGCAAGCGACCGTGGCGGACAGGGTTCATACGATCTTGTGCTACTTGCCGATCCAATTAAGCGAAACAAGGTTTATACCGGTGGTATAAATATGTGGATGAGTGAGAATGGTGGAAATGAATGGGATTTGGTTAGTTTTTGGATTTATTGCTTCGGACCGAGCATTCATGCCGATCATCACTATGCAGCTTATAACCCCGTCGATCAGTACTTCTATTGGTGCAACGACGGTGGTGTTTACCGAACAAAGTCGATCGAGGCCGGTTCGAAAACATGGGTGAGAGATTGGATCGATACTTACCTTGAGAACGCTAAGCCGGGGCATCCCGATGTTAAGTTCCCGACAGTATGGGAAAATCTGAGCGATGGGCTTGTGATAACAGAGTTCTACGGTATGAGTTTGTGCAAAAATACTCCTAATATATTAGCTGCCGGATCCCAGGATAATTCATGTTACTATTTCAAAACAGGAGACTGGTTGAACTACATTCCGAATTACGACGGTATGGAAACGATGATAGACAACGACAATCCCGATATATTCTATGGCGTGTGGCAGTTCGGCGGACTCTGCAAGACTATCGATGGTGGCAAAACCATGTCTTACCGTCTGTCTGATACTATTGCCAAACAGGAAAGTGGTAACTGGGTAACCCCAATCGCTATGGATCCCGTTGATCCTAATGTAATTTATATCGGTTACAAGAATCTCTGGCGTTCCAACAATGGCGGTCAACTCTGGGAAAAGGTTATGAATTTTGATACATTAGCACCAAAACCGAAAATAAATTCTGCCTCTCTCTCTATCATCAAGAACTCACCGACAGATTCTAAGTATTTGAGTATATACAAAGAAGAATCCTGGTATCAGGACACTGCACAAGTCTGGAGACGTTCTTCGGGTGAACTGTGGCTTACAGAAGATGGCTGCAAAACATGGAAGCGATCTTCTGCAGGACTTCCACTCGATTCTATGGATATTATCAGCATAGACTATGATTATAATAATCCAAGAAAGATCCGTGCCGCGGTTTACACATGGATCAACACTATAAATACATATATCACAACTGATGGTGGCGATACCTGGAAGGATATTTCAAAGCCGATTACCGGAGGTTGCCTGCTAAGGACTATTGTACATCAGCCGAACAGCGAGAGGAATATACTTTACGCCGGAACCAACAAAGGAGTATATTACACGGATGACAGTCTGGACAAATGGGTGCTCTACAGCGATAATCTGCCAAACTGCATAATCAATGAGCTGGAAATCCAGCACAGCACTAATGAACTCTTCGCTGCTACTTACGGCAGAGGAGTATGGAAAACAAATGCTCTCTCCGATGATGTGAAAGAGATAAAAACACCAACTCCGGCAGTGATGATATATCCGAATCCAACATCGGGAGTTTTCACGATAAGCGTTAGCTCAGGCGTTGCGCCAACCGGAAGCAATCTGAACTTAAACATAATAGATGTAACGGGCAGAATCGTATATGAAGAAAAACTGGGCACAGATACGCAGACAAAGCTGATCAAGCCAGGTCTGAACAACGGCATATACTTCGTTCAGCTTGAACTGAACGGCAGAAATTATTCTGCAAAGCTGCTAGTGAAGAAATAGTCTATTATGCATTTCTTAATAAGATTTTCTTAATTAAAATAATAATGTTGTTTTTACATTTAATGTTGCAACATTTAATATTATTCTTCGTCTGAGGAAGAAAATTATTACTATCTTTAAAAAAAAGGAAATTATTATGGCAGATTCAAAATTATTCACAGCATATAAGCTGGGAAGTATCGAACTCAAAAACCGTATGGTCATGTCACCTATGACACGCTGCAGAGCTATCGGAAACATTCCAAACGAATTAATGGCTTTGTACTACAAGCAAAGATCTACAGCCGGCTTGATTATCACCGAAGGTATTGCACCATCCCCTAATGGTCTTGGCTATGCTAGAATACCCGGTATATTCAGCGATGCTCAGATTGATGGCTGGAAGAAAGTAACTTCCGCTGTACACGAAAATGACGGAAAGATTTTTGCACAGCTAATGCACACCGGCAGAATCAGTCATCCCCTTAACTTACCAGAAGGTGCAAAAATTGTTGCTCCATCATCAGTTAAGCCTGTAGGACAAATGTGGACAGATGCTCAGGCTATGCAGGATCATCCCGTTCCCGAAGCAATGTCAGCCGAAGAGCTTGTTTCGACCAAAAATGAATTCATTCAGGCTGGGATTAACGCTGTTAAATCAGGATTTGACGGGATTGAACTTCACGGAGCTAACGGATACCTGCTCGAGCAGTTCCTCTCTCCAGTGAGCAACCTAAGAACCGACAACTATGGCGGATCTATCGAAAATAGATGCAGATTTATTCTCGAGGTAGTCGATGGAGCTATCGAAGCTATCGGAAAAGATAAAGTTGGAATAAGACTATCTCCTTACGGAGTTGCCAGCGACATGCCTTTATACGATCAGATCGACGAGACATATAATTATCTTGCCGAAGAACTGAACAAAAGAGGAATAGTATATATGCATCTTGTTGACCATTCCGCTATGGGGTCACCGGAAGTACCTGTCAAAATCAAGCAGGAAGTAAGAGAGAAATTCACAAATACAATTATCATGAGTGGTGGTTTAGACAAAGCACAGGGTGAAGCTATACTCGATTCGGGAAATGCTGACCTCGTCGGTTTCGGCAGACCGTTCATTAATAATCCTGATCTTGTTTTAAGATACGAGAATAATCTACCATTAGCAGAAACTCTCGACTTCAACACTTTCTATTCAGCAGATGAAAAGGGCTACACAGACTACCCGTTTGCTAACTAAGACTCCTAAAATAAAAGTTGTTAAAAATAAAATGACTGTCTCGCAAGGGCAGTCATTTTTTTAATCGCACAGATTATCGATTTTTGATTTGGTTAGTGAATAGATAAACCTTTTAATTTATAACAAAAATAAGGAGCATATTGCTATGCTCCTTATGAAAATTAACTAATTGCTTATTTATACTTCTTCTGTGATCTTCGGCTGATCCTTCTTCTTATTCCTTTGATAGAGGAAGATACCGAAACCAAGAGCAAGGAACGATAGTATATTAACCACAATACTTAGTGTCTTGCCGGTTTCGAATCCTTTGGAAGTAAATTTCATCTCGACTGTGTGCTGACCTTTGCTGAGAATCAATCCACGGAAAGCGAAATTGGACTTGATGATTTCTGTTTCTTTACCGTCAACATAAGCCTTCCATCCTGCCGGATAGTAGATCTCACTTATAAAGAGGAAATTATTTCCGCTTGCATTAGCAGTAATTTTGAATGATTCGTTCTTGAAGTCTGTTACTTCTGCTTTAGCAGTTGAGTCAGCGGGTTCGATCTGAGAAGCCAATGCCTTTTCCACAAAAACTGTATCCAATGGATTGAAATCCCCGACTTTTAGATGATTCAGAATATCCATCTGCTTTGCTATGACTGCCTGCTTCACGAAGAATGCTCTGGGCAATCCTGCCGGATTGGGATAAACATAATCACCAGATGCCTGTGCTTGGAATATAGGTTGTAAATTCGGGAATGGTCTGTTTGTTATTATATACTTAACATTCATAATATTCCAAAGGAAAGGATTGAACAGCTGCGATGTGGACCCAGCAAACTGCTCGCCATTGGCATTGTCCATAACATCCTGATAGATTCTAAGCTTAGCTGCATGGTACCCGTTAATGCTTTCCACAAAGTAGTAAGCCGGAATATTTGCGGGATTGGATGAAAAATCTGCTACCCTGAAAAGAGATTTGTCCTGCTTGATAAAATTGAACAGTTCTGCTTTTTTCTCGAAAACGCCCTCTTTGATTGATTCCTTGGATACTTCCATTCTGCGGAAATCGACTCTCCAGAGATCAATTACTGTGATTGTCAGCAAAGCGACGAAAAATAAAGTTTTATTCAATTTGTTGGTAACGAATAAATAGCAGGAAACTGCAACGCCAATTAGAAGTGCAGCACCTATGAACCAATCATTGATCATGTTCGACCAGTTGAAATTCTGGAGTTCTCCCGAAATCGTCGGACCATAAGATTTGGTAACCGATTCGAACATCTTGGAATTTGCCATAGAAATCAAATAGCTGTTCTTGAAGCCAACAGTGAAGAGAATTGCTATAACAAAGAACACACCTGAAGCAATCAAAAATCCCATCACAATTTTTTTATTCTTGGGAGTAAAATCTTCCCTCATCTTGTAAAATGCAGCGATGCCGTAACCAGCCAGAAGCGGAACAGCAAAGTGCATGAGAGCAAATGCCATGCTCGGAGCCCGGAATTTGTTGAAGTTCGGGAAATTATTATAGAAGAAGTCGTAGAGAATTGGCAGATTCTTGCCCATTCCCAATAATAGCGAGAAGATAGTCAGTCCCAGCAGAAACTGGACGAAAGTATCCTTCCTGAAATAGAACAGTCCAATGATAGCAAGAGCCAGAATCCCGATTCCCATGTATGGTGGCGAATCTTCTGATTCTTTGTTCCCCCAGTATGTCGAAACTTTATCGCCCTGATAGTCCTGAGTGCCGTAACCGAAATAGCTTGGCACAAACAGTGTGAGGACTTCTCCCGGACTGTAAGACCACATTGTAGCATATTGATAGTCGTTACCACCGCTGGCGTCCTGATGCTGCTGTGCTGTCTTGGCAATAGGCGCAGAACCGCGTGTAGAATAAGGAGTGTAGTCCTGAACTGCCATGTATCTGTCAGCCGACATCAGATAAGCCGATCCAAACCCGATTACAAGTAAACCAGCTACCATCAACACCTTCAATGGTTGATCCTTTGATATTAATCTGCTGATGAATTCGAACAGCAAATATAAGCCAAAAGCGCAAGCCCCGTAAAATATCATCTGCAAATGCCCGCCTTCGAGCATTATGTGTATTGCAAATATCAGCAGAACTGCATATATCAAAGAGAATTTCTCTCTTAATTTTTCCATGAAAAAGAATATAAACGGGAACATGGCGAAGACGACAGGTTTTGTGTTATGCCCAATCATCACCCAGGTAATTACCCATGTCGAGAAAGTAGCGGCAAAAGCCGAAATGAACGAGATGAAACGATCATGCTTCTTGTATCGCATGAATAAAAATATACCAGCACCGTAAATTGCATAATATACTGCTACTCTGGCTGTATCGCTTCCGAACAAAGTACGGAAGAATACTGAAAAGCCGAAGAATATCTGTGGCACTATGTCCCACAATCTCTCTCCTGTAATCAGCAGAGCAGGATAACTCGGCATACCACCGAATATATATGGTATCCACAGTGGGAAATTGCCGTCGTGTGCTGCCTTCTGAATGTATGGGCCGAAACTCATAGATGCAACGTTATCGAATTCGTTGAATCCGCCGCCGCTGATTGCTGAGAAAAGGAAGATAAACACCGAGACAAGTAAAAGTAGAATGAATGCGCTATCCTGATATTTTTCAGGTATTAGCGGTGGTTTCGACGGATGATCTCTTTTTACCGTCTTCTTTGGTAATGGTTTTGACATTTGTATTACCTGTAATTTATAAGATGTTAATTGCCTGATTGTAAACTGCAATATATGAAAATTGCTAAACTGATAAAAATATGAATATGATGAAATCGAAATAAATAGTATTTTTTAGTCAGAGTATACTAGCATTCGTTGTCTTTCTGTGTCGTAGGCACAGCAGATTGGTAGAAATAAGTAAACCCCCACAAACGCGTCTGATGCCACGAAGTGGTATAATTTCAATAACCGTGGGTGTAAAAGCCCACGGACAGTGAAGGAAAGAGCATAATCAGCTCTGAAAGGGTTGAATTAAAACCGAGAAGTTCAACCCCTCCGGGGCTGGAAATTGATATGCCAATCGGTTTTCCGCGGGTTGTACCCGCGGTTATTCAGATTTAGCCACTTCGTGGCAAAATTTCAAATAAATTTTTATCTCTTTTGTAACTTTTTGAGTTAAATTGTGTTACAGAGTAAGAAGAGAAACATATTTAAATAATTAGTTCATCAAATATTAAAAATAGTTTCTCAAATATTTTTTAAAAACACAATCAACAATTAGATGAAAAAAAATGAAAAAGTTTATTATTCTATTCTTGTATCTATCTCCCATGCTACTCTTTGCACAAGAGACATGGACTTCATTACTACAAACAAATAATCTGAGTATTACTTGTCTAGCTAAAGATTCAAGCAATATTCTATATGCTGGTACGATAAGTGGTTAATATATTTCCAAAGATTTTGGTGAAAATTGGGAACTAATTAATGATACTAATAATTATAACTTGTTTATTAAGAATATAATTGTCACAACCAAAAATAAGGTTTACTTTTCTACAGTGAATAAAGGAGTTTATCAATTTAATCAGAAATATAATATCTATTCATCATGTAATTATAATATTTTAGATGCCACCAATTCCAAAATATTAAAATTAGATAATGATGATGTATATTGCTTATTTTACAAAGAAAACCCCAAGAATAATTATTACAATCTATTCAAATTAATTGATTCAAATTGGGTTGAAGTAAAAAATACTGGATTTAATGAACCTTTTACAACCGATGGTAAAAGATTTTTTCTCAGTACACTCGACAATATTGTATCCATTTATGATCCAGTTCTCGACACTCTTCAAAGACATTTTTTTCGCACTCAAATAATGACTACATCTAAAAGTTATGATTTGGTAATCTATGGGATTGAAGGATCATATAAGTTAAGTGAGTATGGAATTTATAGGTCTAATCTTGGTTTTTTTATCAAAAGCACAGATGTTGGTTTTACTTGGAGAAGAATTCTTAACGGATGCGGTTCAGTGAATGCTATAGACCTTGTTGCCATTGATTCTCTCAAATTAGTAATAGCCAGTGAGAAAGGAGTTTATTTCAGTAATAATTCTGGAGAAAAATGGATAAATATTTCAGACACAAATGTAAATAAATTATTATTAACATCAATATTGGTTTTTAATGATACAATTTTATGTGGATCATTTGAAAATGGAATCTATAAATCTGTTTTGCAAAAACATGATTTACTGATACCATATCAATGGTCAAATAAAAATGGTTATAAAGAATTTAAAGCATCTGAAACGGAAATTAAATTATTAGAATTTAATATATCCAAGAATGAAATAATTATCAATAATGACTTTACAATAACCTTTTTTGAATTTAATAATTTGAACAGAAAAAAAATCATTCACAGGCGAGGAATTGATACAACATGGTGTATTAATTTGAATCTAACATTATCTAAAGACCAAAAATATCTTGGAGAATATGCAGAACACAGTAATATAATAAATGTATTCGATATGGAGAATGATAACTGCCAACGTTCTTCGTCCTTTTTTAAAATTGATAATTATTTAGGTGGTATGCATACCGAATTTTTTAATTTCTCAGCAACACTGAACAATGAAATTATCTTTGTTGAAGCTGGATTTTGCCAATGGAAATTTACCGACTATGGAGGACAATTTGTTAATATGAATTTATTAACTGGAGCAATTAATTATTCGTTTCCTATTATGTATTTTACAAAGGTCATTAAATCTGACAATGGGAATTATTATATTTTTAAATATGGCGATCAATTAAAACTATATAACTCGACATTTCAATTCATTAGTAGCTTACAAAATTCAGTAAATGATAGGGAAATATGCATATCTACCGATAATAATTATTGTGCAGTATGTGACTTCAATAACAAAATAACAATTTTTTCTTTACCAGATTGGAAAATCAAATACATCTTTGAATATACGAAATCTAATTACATCACTTCTATGGCATTTAATTCATTAAACAGACTTGTTACCATTGCATCTGATGGTGAAATTAAATATTGGAAAATATATAATCCATTACCATTCGATGCCTTATGGATTGATAATAATAATGTTCCACAAAAAATTAAATTAATGTCCGATAATGAAGTTCTCACTTATGGTTCTGATGGATTTGTCAGATACATAAAGAATCCATTTTTAACTTCAGTTGATGTCAGCGAATATGATAATAATACCTTTACCATTTCTCCCAATCCTGCTTCCGATTTCATAGAAATATTCGTAGGGGCGAACGGCCGTTCGCCCTTACAAAGCGAAGTGAGGATATATAATGTGCTGGGAGAAATACAGGCCACACCTAACCCCACCCCAAACCTCCCCGCGAGCAGGGAGGGTGTAAGAATCTATATCTCAAGTTTGCCTCCGGGTTTGTATTTTGTGCGGATTGGGGAGACTGTTCAAAAGTTTATAAAGCTTTAGAGTTGAGAAGATGTCTAACACCTTAAAGGTGTTGGACATCTGAATCACAGAAATCACCAAAATCACAGTTCAGACAAATTGACTTTTCATAAATATAAAATAAAAACCATTTTTTTGATATATCAACCCCCATTTCGCAAATTGCATCTGTATTCTTTACCCTCCTTTTTAAGGAGGGATGGCTCGACGCAGTCGAGACGAGGTGCTGGTGGTATTAGCTCCCTCTCCGATTGTCGGGAGAGAGTAAGGGTGAGAACAATTCTGTATTTCTCTGTGGTTCTCTGTGTAATTGCATTCTTTTTGAGGATAATTAAAAAAAATAAACAACCCGATGCAATTAATGCAATTTGTATTCAGCTACGTAGTAGCGAAATCTTAATAGAAAATAAATCAACATAATATTTCAAAGCTCCGTAGGTGCGACATAAAAAATACGAAAAACTCGATGCAAATGATGCAAATAGTGCAATCCAAAAGTTGATGTAATTGAAATATAAAGAGGTTAGATGAATTTTAAATAACCAATCATTCGTTAAAATGATGCAAATCGATGCAAATGATGCAAACCATGAAGTATAATTTTAATTCCTATCGCTTAGGCTGTACTTGTGTTGTATCTTTCTTTACAGAAGCCTTTCCCAGATACTGAGCAATTATATCTCTCACTATTGGAGCTGCTACTTTAGAACCAAAGCCGGCATTCTCGACGATACATGCAACTGCAATTTTGGGATTGTCGTAGGGTGCGAAAGCAATAAACCAGGAGTGATCCTGCCCGTGAGGATTCTGAGCAGTTCCGGTCTTGCCTGCCATTTTTATATCGGGAATTCTGGCAGAATATGCTGTTCCACTCGGAGAATCGACTACATTCAGCATACCTTCGCGAACAACGTCGAACCAGTGCGGCTCAATTGGTAATTTCTTAATCGCATAATCAACCCTTTGCATCTTATGCACCTGATTATTGTTGATTGCTCTGGCAACGTGAGGTTGATTGACTGTGCCTTTGTTGGCAAGTGTTGCACAGTAAACAGCCATTTGCAAGGGAGTAACAGAAATTTCACCCTGCCCGATACCATAATTGACAATTGCTCCTTTTGGATATCTGCCGGGACCGCCAAATTTCTTTTCCAGCCAGGCGATTGTAGGCATAAGTCCTGAACCTTCGTTTGGAAGATCAATATGAGTTTGTTCGCCAAATCCGAACATCTTTGCGTAATAAGAAAGTTTTTCCAGCCCAAGCTTGAGACCTAACTGATAGAAGAAAACATTGCATGACGCTGTTATAGCCTGACGAACGGAAATAGCACCATGTTTACCATGGCATCCAAAAGCTCTGTTGCCGAATTGAAATGCTCCGTTACAAACGAGAGTGGAACTCTCGGTTATCAGACCTTCCGATAATCCGGCAATAGCTACAAGCATTTTCCAGGTAGAACCGGGTGGATAATATGACTGCAGTGCTCTGTTGTAAAGCGGTTTACCCGGATCATTCTGTAAAGCATCATAAATATCATAAGGCACCTTCCCCGAAAACTTGCGGGGGTCAAAATCAGGTTTGCTGGCAAGAGCCAACACTTCTCCATTACTCGGATCTATTGCGACGACAGCCCCTCTTTTGTCTTTGAGCATTTCTTCGGCACTCTCCTGAAGCTTTTTGTCGATACTTAGATGAAGATCGAATCCGTTGCTTACAGGCATATCATTAATACCGCTGTTGAATCTTGCAATTTTCTCGCCGTTACGGGTAACCGCTACGAAATTTATCCCTTTTTGTCCTCTAAGAAAATCATCGTAAGATAGCTCTAAACCCTGCTGACCTACAATTTCACCTTGCTTGAAGTAACCTCTCTTTTTGAGTTGATCCATTGTGATTTCGCGTGTATAGCCAAGAAAATGTGACATGTTGCAGTCAAAATTATATAAACGCTTGGATTCAATTACAACTTCTACACCCGGGAGCATATCGCTATACTCTTCAATCTGAGATAAAGTAGCAAAATCAATATCGCTTTCGATTTTTATTCCTTTGAACGGAGAAAAATTTTTGCTTCTATCTACTATTTTTAATATATCTGTTGTGTCTGTATGTAGTATCGAGGCAAGAAGCGGAAGTCTATCCCTATGAAATTCATTTAATGTAAGATGCACAGAAAAAGATGGCTCGTTATGAACCATAAGCTCACCATTACGATCATACATATTACCTCTGAACGGTTCGACCACATCTTCTTTAATTGCCTGTGCCGCACTCTCCACTCGGTAATCACTTCCCTTGATTATTTGTAGGAATCCAAGACGGATAATGAATATTGAAGCTATCAGGATGATGATAACTCTGATTACCCTCTGACGGGTGAGAGAGGCAAACTCAGGATTCGTAAAGAATTGTTGAGGTTTCTGTGCCATTTTAGTCTAATTTTATCTTAATTTATAAGGGTGTTTGTTATGCTGCAAAAGCAAAATTATGGAATAAGTTTTTCAAAATCAAGCTATTAATTTATTGTCATACTTATTTCTGATTATATCAATCAAAGCATAAGACATTGCAAGCACAACTGTGCCATCCCTATTGAAAAACTGAGCACTTGCGAATGATGCTATTGTTATCAAAAGAATAGTTGAGGTTGCTCCCAGAAGTAACGCCTTGTAGAATTGATCGTCAATTCGTCTGGCTAACCTCTCTCCCCAAAAAATTCTATAAATAACAGGAAAAAAGAAAAACAGAGCCAAAGGAATTCCTACCCGATAGACAATGAAAAAATAGGAATTATGGATATTAAATGCACGAAATGTCCAATGCAGATTTGGATCATAAAATTCGACTCTTTTACCTAATCCATTTCCAAACCAAGGGCTTGCAGCTATTCCTCGAAATACCTGCTCGTACTCTACTAATCTTAATTGAACCGATATGTCCTTAGATCCTTCGGTTGAGGATAATATTCTCTTTTCAATAATTGTTGTCATTAATTTCGATTTTTCTTTGAAAACATTGAGAAAAATCACAGTGCCAATAATCGATATAATGAAGAAACCTATTAAAAGCATTATCTTCTGTTTCTTGTTAAGATAAAAAAACAAAAGTATGATTCCGAAAATAATCAACAACCAGAACGATCTTGAAAACGATACTAATAATGCAGATGTGCTGAGAACTAAAAAAATGAAAACAGTTACTCTTTTCCAGACTTTCATATCAATCAGGCTAAGCATTACAGAGTAAAGAATTCCTGCACTGAAAAGTGTTTGATTTATTCTAACCGATATCCCCAACTGATAAGCATATACTACCTGAGAAAGTGCATTCTCTTTGTACATCCTCAATTGATCGACAGCACAGATTGCCACAGATATTCCGAACAATATAAGTAGTGTAACGATATCTTTTTTTTCACGGAAATAATATTTGATGGGGAAATACAAAAGTACAGTAAAGAATAGAGCATACTCCCTGAACCAGTCGAATAAGTTAACATCCTGGTTAAATGACCAAAATGAATTAATCAGGAGAAATGCAAAGAAGAACAGGATTGACCAGTCCGCTATATTAGTAACAATCCTCTCTCTTTGGACAATCATTTTCCAGAAAACCCAGATGAATGTGCTTGCTATGAAGTATCCGCCATAGAGAACATCCGCAGTGCTTACTCCTTCGGCACCAGATCGGAAGAAAGAGAATGAACTAATCGCTATTGTATATAGCCAGAGTTTTGGGTACTTGACAATCAATGCAATCAATAGCAGGCCTGAGATCCCTGCCAAAACATAAGTCCCGGCTCCTACTTCAACGCTTAGCCATAGCCCGACTAATGCCAGTATAATCAGAATCCCCGTCGAAACGAGGATTATCTGTCTGTTGTCGTTAAGCAATTCACCTTTATTTGAAGTCATCAGCATTATTTTGCTTTTTCATTCTTAATGTTCTGTACATTCTGATTATAACGTTTTTTGAAATCCTTGAAACCAATTATCAATAAAACAATTACGATACTTAGCACCATTGAACCAAAAAATGCTCCGAGCAAATAAAGTGAACGTTTTGGCTTGAATTTTTTATCTGGGACAGAGGCTTTGTCTAGAACTATGAATGAACGAGTTTCTCTGTTCTCGTTTATTCTTTGCTCTTCGAGCATAGGCAAAAGAAAAGCTTTAACCTTGGTGAAAGTTTCAAATTCAGTATAAAGCCTCATAAATTGTATTCCAACCTCTGCAGCATCATTAACAGCAAAATTGCCGCCAAATCCTGGTTTAGTCTCAGCATCGGAAAGTTTTTCTTTCATCTGATCAAGAACTTGCTTCTGCATTGAGGTCATTGGATCAGCAGGACCATATCTGTTGGTAAGGAGTTGCAAATTAATTTCCTGTTTGATGATGTCGGATTTAATATCAATCAAAGCTTGACTAATGGATTTAGCCTGAGTTTCGGGCATAAATACCTGATATTTTTTAGAAAATATTTCTAAAAGACGCGAAGTAGCGGAGAGAACAGAATCTGTCGATTGAATTCTTGAGTCAAGGTATGACCTGTTAAGCTTGGATTCAGCCTGAAATACTTCCCTTGCCAGTCCATTAGCAATTTCAACAAAATCGGTTGCCATAGCCGCGGCACGATTAGGGTCTGTGTCGAGTATTGTAACTGTGTAATTACCATCCAATTCAGTAGTAACGTTTAAATTCTCCTGAAAAGCCAGTCGTACTTCGTCCTCTTTTGCTTTTTGCATGTCGTATAATTTACGGATTTGATATTTCCGGATTATACTATCTTTTACCGTGCGGTTATCGAGCAAAATACTCATCGAGTATGAACCGTCTGTCTTTGGTCCGATTTTGGTCAATCCTATGTTTCGCAAAGTCGAGGATAAGTTGCCCAGCATACCTTCGAAAGCAGAACCTGAGCTCTTGGGTGGTATCAGATTAATTGTAGAAGAGTACCAGTTGGGCTGGGTGAAAATATAATAACCCATCGCAGCTGTAGCAACGATTGTAAAAATTATTATAAGATATTTAAATCGGATAATCTCTGCCAAAATTCTGAATGAATCGAATTGGACGGCATTTTCACCACGAATTTCATTGTTTTCCTGCATTCGCTCTATCTATTTGTTATACGGAATTTCATTTTAAACACTTTATTGACGAATAACTTAACAAATTCTGAGCCAAAGGCAAAAAATTATGGTATATTTAACCCAGATTTTTCATTAGATTTTATCTATTCTCTGGTAATACTTATCATTTTTGTCATTCCCGTGAATAAGGGAATCTATGGTTTTATTACCAAAAAAGATTCCTGCATGCGCAGGAATAACAGCCTGGGAGAAGGGTTTCAACATTTTAATCCGTTTCTGTTGCATAATCCGGGTTTAAGCAAATATGACATGAAAATTGAGAAATCCAGACCTAAAATTGTTCCAGAAAATAACATCAATCGAATAAGGATAGATTATTCATTAAAAACAAACTAGAATTGTTGTAATTCTGCTTCTAGCTTGCCATTCCTGCGACCACGAATTAGAACCGAAGCTAATGCAGGAATCTTTGTATTTCCTGTAGGGGCGGGTTCTAAACCCGCCCTTCTCATTTGGATCTTGTAGGAACACGGCGTGCCGTGTCCTTGTATTCTTTTGCAACACCATATTTTAACAAAAAAAACATCCCAGTACCAAAATTTCTCTATGAATTCATATTTGAATTCAGTAATTTAGATTTTGAATCAATAACAAACAATTATTACAAGCACATCAAACCATATAAAATCCAAAGATCACCTCGGGAATGTCCGCGAAACATTTTCGGATATTAAAGTGTATGTAATAAGAAAGTTAAAAATTAAAAACTTCCGTAAGCCATTGAAATATCAGCAATATTGCAATAATTATACAGTTAGGGCTGGGGTGAGGTTGCCTTTTTTCTCCTCCACGGGCTTCACCCGCGGTTATTCATATTCAGCATCTCCGATGCAAAATACAAAAAATAATTAGGAAATATTGTAGTAATTTCATACATTTGTATTTGAGTAATTACTTAATAAATTCTTAACTGATAATCAAGTTCTATTAACTATAACTCTTTTATTAATTCTCACAAAGGTGCTTAAATGAGCAAGATTTCTACTACTTTATTCTCATTGTTTTTACTAATCTCATGCAATAAGGAAATTGCTCTTGTTTCAGATCATGCGACAAATGATTATAAAGCCACTGTAAGTGGATTGAGTGGTAATAATATTACAACAACATTCCTGAATTATTCATCAGATAATAATAAAGGCGATAAATTCTCTTTTTATATTGATGAAAAAGACCTGTTATCCTCTGTATTTAAAGATTATAAGAATCAAAACAAAAAGATCGATAGCTTGAATATAGAAATTGAAATCAGCAGTACACAGCATGAGAAGGTATCAATTTACAATGCTCATGTTGTCAATGCAGAAGCAGTTGATTTCTATCTTGCCAAGATTGGCAACAATACGAATTGGGTAACGGAGCTTCCTGTTTATGGAAGCGTATCGGATATGAATCAAAAGAAGCAGAAATTATTTTATGTGATTCTGCAGACAACAAAAGAATATGGTGGCAGAGTTTCGATTCAGCGGAAGGGGTTAACTTTTAACCCCGGACCGCCGGAAACCGCACCAGCTATTAAAAATAATGGGATTAATCTAGGGTGGATACACAAGCACGATGCAAGGACTGGAGATAAAGGAATTGAAATCAATCTACAGGATTTCTGCTTAGTTGAAAAAGAGGGGTTATTTCAAATTGATTATATAAGAGATTCAAAAGCTTCAAAACAGATTGAATCTTTGATAAGCAATCAGGACGAAGGCAAACAACTAATACTGGTTTTAGCAAACAAGAATACTAAAAAATATGAAGAGATTAAACTAAGAGATGCAAAAATACTAAGCAAAAAAGGGATAGGAAATAGAATTTTACTGAGCTTACATTCTAACGATATAGTTATTCTCAAATGATTGATTTTATCGATTTGCTGAAAGCCTGGTTTGTAAGAATCAGGTTTTTTTTAAAAAAGATCTCTGCCAGCCCCAAATTACGAATTTTAAAAAGTGGTTGATTAATATCTAACGTTCAATAATTAATGTCTCTCTATCTTATATTCTATATATTTCCTTTTAAAACCGTTTCTTTGGAATAACACATTCCTTTTCGCATATTGCATTCGGTGGCTTGGGAAAGGACAGAGTATCGCGTAGCGATTACATATGTGTGCCTGGCATGTTCATTAACTATAGGGTGTAAGTCCCGAACGAGCCTTGATAGTGGGAATCGTTAGCTTAAGACAAGGGTGTCCATCGCGAGACGGAATCTGAAAGAAGTCGGCGGCAAAATCTCGGTCTGACGAACAGGAAGCGGATATAGGCAGGCGTAAGTGGGTGAGTTTGCATATCAAAACGAAGCCCAAAACTATCCGAAACTTACGTAGGTAAATCCGACAGATATATGAGATGAAAGTTATTGAGCTTACCCAGGGAGGTCTGACAGGAAGCTGAGAAAAGCGAGCGAACTGCAAGAAGCAACCTGCATAGAGATATGCAATTAAACTGTCAGAAGTCAGCAGAGGTCATAGTACTTCGATAAAACGGAGGAAGGGCTGAACGTTAAACGGTTCAAGAATAGCTAAGTTTAGTGTAGTTGTGGAAAGCATAAAATCCTCATAAAGAGAGGAACTACTTGATTGAAGGTAGGCTGGAAGCCAAGAATATATATTGAGAGTAGCTGAGCAACAACCTGCAACCGCAAAAGGCGAACCATCTCGAAAGAGATATGTTAAACGAACCGCCGTATGCCGAACGGCACGTACGGTGGTGTGAGAGGACGGTATGGGAATTAATCCCATACCTCCTACTCGATTGGTAGCACAATGTCCCCCAGAAAGAATTAATCGCGTAGCGATTAAATATTTAACCTCTACGAGGTAATAATTATTTTTGGGTGTACGATTTTCTACCAATATATAATCCCTATCGGGATATAAATCAAAAATCACGATGCAATTGATGCCAAAGTGCCAACCCAAAAGTAAGATGATTGTAATATAAGCAGGTTACGGATATATTATATGCCTTTTCGTTCATTAAAATAGTGCCAAAAGTGCCAAAATCACAATGCAAAAGATGCAGATTGTATTTTCCCCCTCATTTTCAAGGAGGGTGGCTCGACGCAGTCGAGACGGGGTGGTCGCGATTCTACCTCCTCCACGGGTTTCACCCGCGGTTATTCAAATTCAGCATCTTCGGTACAAATAATGCAATTTTATTCAGCTACGAAGTAGCATTCTGGAATTAATGTATCGGTTTCTTAGCATAAGGAACACTTAATGACTTCTGGTAGGAAATTTCACATTCTATATATCTGTTGTTAGCCGTTCCCTGAAGGAATTTTCCGTCAATTTTCTTTATTAATATCTTTGCATAATTGGATAATGACTGTCCGGGCTCTTTGGTTCGTACAATAACTATCAGATGGCTTTTAATCTGTGTTTCTATTTCTGTCAGATTTATTAACTTTTGAGAAAAGACTCCTATGCTCAATGGGTCTGTGGTATAAACAATATCTAAAGTAGGTGTGTCGTAGTAAAAATCACTTATTTCGGTGTAACAAGGAGGATTGTCCTTGTAATTAAAATTTAGAAGGCTTGGTGTGCCAAATTGTACATTATTGCCTACGGACAATCCCAGATTCCAGAAATGTGAACTGTCCAGTGTAAGCACTCTCGCACGGTTACTCTCGGTATCGTATAAATCAAGACCACATCCATTCAAAGAAGCTTGCTCATAGACTCTTATTGGCTCACCTGAAGATTCTTCAGTAAATCGGAAAGCAGGAGCCCATACAACAGATGTCTTCTCGCTCAGTTCGCCACCTTTAATCATCGTGTAGATGTCGATGCCATAGACGTAATCCTGATTCAATCCCGATATTTTATGTGGATTACTCACCCTCAGAATTGTATCCGATCTGGAATAACCATCAGTTCCATTGATTTTGACTATATATCTGTCGAAAGCAGGATCTACTTCAGTAGCTGAAGGCTGCCATTGAATCATGATTGAATTACTATCAATCGAAGTAGCAAGCAGATAAGTAACCGGAGCAGGATATTTCTTCGGTCCGGCTGGCTCGCTGCAAGAGTTTAAAGCGACAATTGCCGATAAAGCAAGAAGAGTAATAAATAATCTGATACCGTTCATTTTTTGATTGATTAATTTCAATTCATAAAAAAAGTAATTTACGGAAATATTTTGGATTTTGATATTGGAAAAGAATTTTGCCGTTACTTTGAGTTATATCAATAGAATTCCGGCTGTTTTTGCAGAGAATTGTACGGATACGTTCTAACGTAAAAGGAACTAGCCCCTCCCCTTGTTCCAATACTGATTAGTAAAGGTTTTATAATCTTAGACCTGAATAAGATCCAGACAAACCCCCAAACCTGCTTTGAAAAAAGAGGCTTAAAAACTTTGTCATTCCTGCGTATGCAGGTGCCTAAGGCCTAACGAAGCGAATCTTTTCATTTCTTTGTCCGAACTGACATTTGTAGAATGAATAATATTAAAGTCATGAAAAGCTTTTAAGTTAATCATGGCTTCAATCATAAAAATCAAAAGAAACCCAGTTCAGACTATTTCTACTTTACATCTTCACAAACTTAATCCTCGCTTACTATGCCGGAAACATATATCTTATTTATTCACATAATCTCTATTTCTAATCACATGAATTCCAGATTATTTTGCAATATTTCTCGAATTTATTCAAAAGATTATTTAATTTTGAGGACTATTGTTTTGAGGTAATTTGAAATCTGACAAAATCATAGCGTCTCTTCAGAGCTTTTTGGGAGTAACAAAAAGCGAAATAATTTTTGCCATCATTCTTTTGTGTGGTTTACTTTTGGGTGTCGGTCTCAAATTATTTAACTATAAGCCATCAGGCATCGATAACGAAAGACGTTCTCTGGAAATTTACCGCATTCTCGATTCTCTTGCCGAAGCCAACAAAACCACTTTCATTGGTACAGATATGCAAGGCAATGTCGATTCTGCACTGGCTAAGGGCGATACAATTATTAAATCTGCCAGTAGATATCCTGATAAGCCTGCTAAATTACTTCCAAAAGAAAAGATTAACCTAACCACAGCTTCTCGCGTACAGCTGATGAAACTCCCCGGTGTTGGCGAGAAAACTGCCGATTTAATTATCCAATATCGAGCTTCTCACCCCTTCAGAAAAATTGAAGATCTTATGAATATAAAAGGGATTGGTGCTAAAAAGTTCGGAAATATTAAAGATTATATTGAGATTAAATAAATATTTCAGATATTGCAAATCTATATTTGGACAATTTTTAGATTATGTGAGGATGATATGAAAAAGACGATTTTCAACGAAATGCACAAGAAATTAAATGCCAAAATGGTTGAATTTGCAGGTTTCGAACTGCCAATTCAGTACCCCAAAGGAATAATTTACGAGCACAAACTCGTACGCGAAAAAGTCGGTATTTTCGACGTGACTCACATGGGCGAATTCGACGTTAAAGGCAAAGATGCTCTTGCTTTCGTTCAGAAAATTACTATCAATGATGCATCTAAGCTGTTTGACGGCAAAGTTCAGTACTCTGCAATGTGCCGTCCGTCTGGATTCATCGTTGACGATCTTCTTGTCTATCGTATCAGCGAGGATCATTTTATGCTCGTCGTCAATGGCGCAAACGTTGATAAAGACTGGGGCTGGTGCGTTGAGAACAATGTTGGATTCGACATCACACTCGAAGACCACAGCGACCAGATTCATCTTCTTGCAGTCCAGGGACCAAACTCAATGAAGACAATTCAGAAGCTTACAGATACTGATTTGTCAAAAATAGAATACTATGCATTCGAGATGGGTAAATTTGCCGGAGTCGATATGATTCTCTCCCGCACAGGTTATACAGGCGAACTCGGCTTTGAGCTTTACTTCCGTGGTGGAATTAAAGAAGCAGAAGCAGTATGGAACGGTTTGTTCACAGCTGGCGAAGAATTCGATATCGAGCCCGTAGGACTAGGTTGCCGTGATTCTCTACGTTTAGAAAAATGCTATATGCTCTATGGTAACGACATCGACGAAACAACCAATCCACTCGAAGCAGGCTTAGGATGGATAACCAAGCTTGCAAAAGGAACATTCAACGGTAGCGATGCGATTGCCAAAGTCAAAGAGAATGGATTAACAAGAAAATTAGTAGGACTGAATCCAACTACAGATAAATTCATTCCACGCCACGGATACAAGATATTCATCGATGGTAAGGAAGCAGGAATCGTTACAAGCGGCAACATGTGCCCGACACTGAACAAACCAGTAGGTTTGGGTTATGTTCCAATGTCTCACGCAGCAATAGGATCAGTCGTTGAGATCGAAGCCCGTGGAAAATTCTTCACGGCAGAAGTGGTCAAAACACCATTTATGTAAGCATATTCAGTCAGATGTCCAACACTTTCAAAGTGTTGGACATCTATTATTAACATTGTTTTGTACTTTACAGTTCCTGCATTATTCTATCAAAGCCAATCTTCCCCATAGGGGAATAATATTAATAGAAAAAAAATCCAAAACCAACCAAAGCTCCGTAGGAGCGACATATTTAATGTGATTATATTTCACCCCTAACGGGGTTCTTAATACTCTTGATTCTATTTTCTATTAAGATTTTACTCCTAACGGAGTTAATCAGCCTCTCAACCCAGAATAATCAGATACCGAAGGTATATCCAAGCGAATCTTAATTTCCCCCTCAATTCACTAAATTTTACTTTTTTCAAGTTATTATTAAAATTGAAGTTTTAATCGTGGCTTCAGAGATGAGGATTGAAAATAGAATTTAGTATTCTTCTCCTTTTTCCTTCAGCTCTCTCATCTTTTGGTCTATCTTTTCGAGTTTGAGTCTGACAGCTTCGCCTAGGTTTATCCCTCGGACATTTGAGTAATTCATTAAGGCGATCAGTACATCAGCAGCTTCGTCGGCAAGGTCTTCATGAGCGATATCCTTTCCTTTCCACAGTTTTTTCTCGAGATTGGCAAGTTCACCGGCTTCACCATTCAGCTCCAGACAGAAGAATTCACCCGAACGAACAGGAAAATGTTCCTTCTGGTATTCGTCAAATTCTTTCTGCACCGCTGGAATGCACTCTGAAACAGTATCAAGAAATTTCTTCATTATTTACTTTTTTATTGAAAATTCATCCGTTGACTCACTGTCATCGGATGAATACTTTTGTCTGTTCATTAATATCTTAAGCGCAATTGAGTCTTCTTCCTTCAGGAACGGGTATAGGATCACCAAACTCGTAAGCTGTTTCTATCCAAAGATCGATTGCTTGTTTTACGTTGGAGATCGCTTCTTCATCTGAATTGCCGTGAGCCATACAACCTGACAATTCAGGAACCTCAGCTACGAAGCATTCATCATCGTTACTCCAATATATTATTGTCTCATATTTATGCATCATATTTCACCAATAGATTTTCTTTTTCATGTTTTTTTTCCATAACCATGATTCAAAATCCCATATTAAATTTAGTATGTTACCATATTTTCTTTTCTTAATAAACGATCATATAAAGTATTGACAAAATAAATAACAAAAGATTGGTTGCAAAACTAATATTATTTTTTATAAATATTTTTAATATCTTTACTTATCAGGATTTATTACTTAGCTCAAAAGAATAAATTAGATATACGAAAATAACAATCATAATAAATTACTAGGATAGCTATTATGAAACGATATTTATTTCTTGCATTAGTTGCCATGTTTTTCTTCTTCCCTCTAATTAATTGTTCGATTGTTCTTTTCGCACAAAATGAAAATGGTACGAGATATTTGAATAAGGAAAGATTCCAAATGCAGCATATTTGGCTGGACTCGACAACTCATGTATTCCAGGAGGGTTTTCCAATCATCAGGAGCATCCCTCCATTAAATGCGAGTATGCCATATAATGTTTTAATTGGGTATGTTTATTTGGACAGCCTTTTAAGATTTGGAAATAAACCAACTTTGGATTCGCTTTTTAAAAGTTGGTATGCTTTAAATGATACACTTAAAGGGGTTTTGAAATATATGTATATTATTAATAGTTATAATCCTATGTTTTTTAATCAATATGCAAATGAAGTTAGATTCTATCAAAAAAGAGGAAAAAGAGAACTCAAAATAATAGGAGATAATAGCGACACATTACCACCTACCTCAGGAAGATATACTTTATCCTTGTCTAGATTAAAAGATGATGCCTGTGAGAAGTTCAGGGAAGTTTACACAGGTAGCAACAAAATGGCATATTATTCAATGCTTTATGCCGATTATATTTTAAGAGTAAGAATAATCTCTATTCATTCAATGTTAAACAAAAACTCTTCATTGGATTATTATAGATATAAAGCCACATCTATTGTTCTTGATACTTTAAAAGGGAATAAAATACCAATTAAATGTCCTGATATGTTAGTAAACAATAAGATTACTTCTGTAATAGATTGCTTTTTTAATTTTCAATATTCACCATTAAATTATGGAATGTTTAATGTCGTAGGGCAAGAACCTTTATATTCCAGACCAGATACAGCTTTTATAATAGGTAATTCATTTGGTATGCATAATAATCAAGAAGCAATAGTTTTTATTCGTTTTAATAATCCAAAATATGATTTTCAGAATGATTTTTTTGATTTGGATTTAGAGGGAAGATGCTCATTAAATGCTCTTAGAATTGAAAATGGGAATATATTTGACATTAATAATGTATGGTCAGCTCAAACTGTTGTTCCGTATAACAACTGGAAGCAAATTTACATGAATTTATTAAATAACATAATGAATGGAAATTATTAATTTAAAGAAGTAATTATTATGAATGCTAATCGAATATTATTTTGGCTTATAATAAGCTACATCAAAAGCGCAATAATACTGGCTTGTCATTCCGAACGTAGTGAGGAATCCAGTCCGCATTAATACTGGATTCTCACGGTCGCTACGCTCCATCAGAATGACGTTTTGAGGCATCATTTTTTTTAATTTATTCTATCACACTTGCAATCAATTCAATCTCTTCGTCAGTCAAGTATGGATGCATCGGCAGAGCGAATATTCTCTCCGAAAGTGCATCTGTTACAGGAAAATCTCCGAACTTGTGTCCCAATCCGCTGAATGCATCCTGACGATGAAGCGGCTTTGGATAATAAACTGCTGTCGGAACTCCCTTGTCTTTCAGCTTTGCCTGAAGCTCTGTTCTGTGTGCTGTGTCCTTTGCCAAAACGCAGAACTGTGCCCAGCATGATTCATATCCTTCGGGTACGAACGGTGTAACAACTTTGCTGCTGAGAGCCTTAATATACTTCTTAGCGACAACATTTCTCTGTTTGATTTCTTCTTCGAATATGCTCATCTTGGCAATAAGAATCGCAGCTTGAATTGAATCAAGTCTGCCGTTGATGCCGATTCTTACGTTGTCATATCTATCGTCGCCCTGACCGTGAACTCTGATAGATAGTAGAAGCTTCTTCATTTCGTCATCATTTGTGAAGATTGCACCACCGTCGCCATAGCATCCGAGTGGTTTTGCAGGGAAGAATGAAGTAGCGGCAACATCGCCCCATGAGCAGGCTTTGCGACCATTCTTCGATCCTCCGAAGCCCTGTGCCCCATCCTCGAGAACCAATAAATTGTGCTTTTTAGCGATTGCTTCAATTGAATCATAATCAGCCGGAAGTCCGAACAAATCTACAGGTATAATAGCTTTTGGATTCAGTTTTCCTTCGGCTTTCACTTTTACAATTGCTTCTTCGAGTTTTGAAGGATCGATGTTGTAGGTTTTATCGTCCACATCTACGAAAACAGGTGTTGCTCCAACGAGGCTGATTACCTCAGCAGTTGCGATGAATGTAAAGGGTGTTGTGAATACAGCATCGCCGGGACCGATTCCCCATGCCATCATTGGCATAAAGAGTGCATCTGTTCCTGATGAACAAACAATGCAATGCTTAACTCCAACATACTCAGCCAGCTGTTTTTCGAGCTGTGCTATCTCCGGACCCATAATGTACATGCCATGATCGAGAACAGCATTAATACCGCTCTGAACCTGATCCTTAATCAATCCGTACTGACGCTTTAAATCAATAAAATTCAAAATAAACTCCTTTTAAATCAATGTAATATTTATCTTCCAATGCCTTTATAGTATATTCCGGCATTAATAATTTCTTCTTTATCAAGGCAATTCTTGCCGTCAATCACTATTTTGACATCAAACTTTTTTAATATTTCCGAATTAATCTGCTTAAATTCTCTATGGTCTGTTGCGATCAGAATCGCGAATGACTTATCTAGAATCTCCTCCAGCGATGTGCAGGTGCTGTAATCCGGAAAATATGGATCGAATATTTCTAGCGAAGCTCCTTTTTTAAGCAGACTATCTCTGATGTCAATCGACGGACTCTCGCGTATATCTCCGACATTGGCTTTGTAGGACATTCCAAGTAATCCGATCTTAGTATTCTTCACAGGTTTTTCGAATTGATTCAATGCAAAAATCATCTGTTCAACAGTATATTCGGGCATTGAATTGTTAATATCTCTGGCTATTTTCAGGAAACGATGATCGAAACCGCTCTGCTGTGCACGCTTTATAAGATAATACGGA
>CAIOZA010000121.1 GCA_903862655.1 uncultured Ignavibacteria bacterium | reverse complement strand
TCTAATATAAATTTAGTATTATAATTATAAAATAAATAGCATAATTATCTATTTATTAAATCAATTTAAGAAATTATATGATAAATCGTATGGATAATTATTAGTTTTATATTTTTATTTGGGATATTATTTCATTAGCACAAATTCACCATCTCCTTCAACTCCACTGATGCTTTGCAATTGGAAAAAGTAAACTCCTGACTCGAAATCACAGTTATTTATATTTAAGTCATTTCCTGTGATATTGTCAATCTTCTGGATTAGCGATCCAACCTCATTATAAATCATAAGAGTATAATTCTCATTTTTGGGATTAATGAATTGGATTGAAGTAGAATTTGTTACCGGATTGGGAAATACTTTTACTGTTTCCTTAATAGGAGTTATCTGAGTGTCCTCAATGCCAGTTGAAAATTCGCAAAGTGATGACTGCCGCCGGATATCCCGTTGGAACATCAGCCAGTCTGGTCCATTACCTTTACCAACACTCACCATATAAGCTCGGCCAAAACCATTTTCAATAGCAGGATATTCTCCATGACCTCCAACGATAAACACTTCAAGAGAATCATTCCCATCAAAATCAGCTATTAGAGGAGCATGATCTAAAGCAAACGCTTTTTTGCCATAATGTTGAGCTAAATCTACTGTCCAAAGCTCTTTTCCACTATAACCATTTAATGCTATAACTTTACCACTATCATTGCCGAAAATTACATCAGGATAAGGATCATTATTAATATCTGATAAAACTACACCTCTGAAAGCTCCACTATAACCGGAAATCGAATAATCCCATTTTTTTATGCCATTGCCTGAAAGTGCTATCACTCTGTATCCGCTTACAAACACGACATCGCAGCTACCATCATTGTCAATATCTCCTATTGTTGCAGGTGCTCCGATATATCCCCCTGATCCGAAATATTTCCAATTTAGAGTTCCATTCTCACCATTTAGGCAATAAAGAGTATCATTGTAAGCACCTACCAATAATTCCGGTCTTCCGTCTTTGTCTAGATCGGCTACAGCAGTGCCATGATACATATAGGCATTAATTGTATAACTCCACAAAAGAGAAAGATCATCACCATGATAAGCATAGATTTTATCCTGATTATCGAAATTCCAGGTGCCGACAACATAATCAAGCTTTCCGTCACCATCAAGATCAACTATCGTTGGAGCAGTCTGAATCCATGAATTGGTATCCACAGCGATTTCCCACTTTTTCGATCCATTTTCGGCATTGATGCAGATTACATAGCCACCGAATTCACCATGAAGTATTTCAGTTTTACCATCATTGTCAATATCTGCAATAGTTGGGGGCGAATCGCTTCCTCTTGTCGGAGTTTGCCATTTCACTGTTCCGGTTTGTCCATCCAGACAGAAAGTAGTTGGATTGCACGAAGCAGGGACAACAATATCGGGCTTTGAGTCTCCATCTACATCATATATTATAGGAGCAACATCGTTGCATCCGCCTGTGTTGTACTTCCACAACAGACTGCCGTCTTCAGCATTAAGAGCATAAACACAACTATCGTTACGGTAGCAGCCAAAAACTATCTCCAGCTTACCGTCACCATCAATATCTCCTGCAGCTGATTGACCGAAAGATGCATCTTTCGTATCGAACCACCACTTGATGGAAGGTGTCTGTGCGTTTGCACAAGATAAAAGAATAATCAGAATTAGAAGGATTTTTGGCTTTTTCATAATTATCTATTCTGTCTTATATTTAAATTTCTAATTTAGCAAATTCCGTTTCCATTTTTCAGTAGAAATTTATAATTTTGACAGGTTAAAATTTAAAAAGATGCGAATCGTTAATTATCTGGAACTTTTTGATGAACTGAAGTTAATCAAAGATAGATGGTTTAAGCCATTCATCCATCTCTAATAAATATATATTTTTATTTTCATAAAGGGTGATAACATGGGTAAAGATCAAGACGTAAAGAAAGAATCCAAAAAGAAGCCAACCAAAACACTAATTGAAAAAAGAAAAGAAAAACAGGAAAAAAAGAAGAATAAATAATTAATTAATCTTCAGATTTTCCAATTAATTTAAGTCAGACTATATATAACAACCTCTTCGCATTAATGTGAGGAGAGGTTGTTTATTCTTTGTAAGTCAATCTATAATACTTTAAAGAGAACGAATCAGCCCCCCTTGTTCCAAGATTAAGGAGGTTTCCGCATTACAACTATTGGCTATGTCATACCTGCGCATGCAGGTATCTTTTTGTATTTGTCTGAACCTGGATTTGTGAGATTAGTGTGATTAAAGGAATGATCAAATACAGTTCAAATTATTCATTAATGCTTAGAAACCCCAAAACCCACTTTGAAAAAGGGGGTAAATACAGGCGTTGCAATTTATTGATTTGTCTCCCGATTGTTCCAAGGGGGATTAATGGGGTTTCTCATTTATATTTTTATAAACTTCCCAACTATATCCCCAATACTCACAAAATACATCCCGCGAGCCAAACCGGAAACATCTATACGTAGGGGTTCAAGATTTTGAACCCCTACAGACATTACATTCTGCCCATAGACATTATATATCCTCACATCGCTTTGTAAGGGCGAGGTAACCTCGCCCCTACAAGTGATTTCTATGAAATCGGAGGCGGGATTAGGAGAAATTAGATTTTCGAATTTTAAATTAGCTTCTATTATATCAGTTTTGATAATCTCATTTAATTTTCGTCTGAAGATTTTTCCCTTATTATCAATAGCAAAAATATATTCGCTATTGAAAGCAAGGTCATTAATTTCCAACGTATCCAAACCAATATAATGCCATGTATCGCCATTATCAGATGATTGAATAACACCAAGATTTTCCATGGGATGTGATGTTCCTGCAATTAGATTGTTATCAATTATTAATATCGAGTTAACAGAACTTACTTCAGTTCCTGGAATCTTTTTACTTTCCCACGATAAGCCCAAATCTGTTGAAACACTAAATCCTGGAACCCCACCCTTGTAAATATTATTATTGAGTATGGCGATAGAGAAAATATAGAGTAAATACCAATTATCATTATTTCGTATTATCCAATTTTCACCATTATCTGATGATAAGAAGACACCTCTTCCGAGAGTGCCGACACAAATATTATTAGCCGATAAAGCCATGCATGTAATTGGTTTATCGGTTAATTCTGATTTTCTCCAATTAACTCCCAGATCATTTGAAATTAAAATTTTTCCACTTTGAGATCCTGCATAAATTGTACTATCTCTACTTTTCAATACTCTAATATCATAATCCTCAAGACTAGATTTATTCCAGCTATCGCCATTATCTGAAGAAATTAATATCCCGATACTATCTGTAGCAGCAAAAATTTTATTTTTTGCAATTGCAATTGATGTTATTTCGACGAAGGGAAATCCTGTGTTAATAACATTCCAGTTATCGCCGTTATTATCTGAAAGATATACCCTTCCACTATCTGAACCAACAAATACTCTGCTCTCGAAAGCATTTATGCAATATAATTTGTCTCCCTTTAGATCTAGATTGCATTGTTCCCACCAATATGAATAAGAACTATAACTAAAAAGAAGCAAAATCAAAAGTATTATCTTTTTCATAATAACTTTTCCAAAAATTGACACACCCGTATATACTAAGACACATCAAAACGCAAAACGTCTCACGGATTTTGAAAATAGTCTGTAGCGTTGCTTTGGTTCTAACGCTACAAACAAACCCCAAAAACTAAAATTATCAATGAAAATGATGTTTTTTCCTAATTCGTAATTTGAAATTCGTAATTATTTCAATATAAATTAACTGACTCTATTTCCGGGATCTGCTTTTTGAGTATGCGTTCAACTCCACCCTTCAGCGTCATTGCTACGGCAGGACATCCGGCACAAGCTCCTGAAAGCTCGACTAAGACCTTGCCGTCCACAATGCTTTTAAGCCGGATCTTGCCGCCGTCAGCCTGAATGAAGGGACGAATGTCATCGTTTATTACCTGCTCTACTTTCTGCTGTAGTTCTTCGTTTGTCATAGTTGATCCTGTCAGATATACTTTGCTTTAGGGATATTGAGTTTGTGCATAGTTTCGATAATTAATGCGGGGAAGTTAGTAACTACTGCGGTTATTGGCTTTTTAGCCATTTCTTGGAGTGTCGGTTCATCGTCGATTGAGTAAACACCGGTTAAGATATTACTTTTAACAATATCGTCGGCTACTTCATCGGTCATTTCTTCAACGCAGCACACAAAGCCTTCGCAGCCGATTTCGGAAGCAATCTGCGATGGCAGACGCTTGTCCTTTGGCAGACGGATCGCTGCAGTCGGAAGATATGGGTATTCCTTCTTCAGCTGAGCAAGAGTTCCGTAGTAAAATGATGAGAAAAGCGTATAGTCCTTGTATCCTTCGTTCATTATCACATCAATAATTCTGTGGATATTGTCATCCAAAGAATCACCTTCGATATTCTTAACCTCGATATTGAGAAAGCATTTACCTTTGATAAGATGTATTACGTCGCTGAGCAATGGCACAGGCTCTCCACGGAATTGTTCGGAGAACCAGCTACCTGCGTCCAGATCTTTGAAGTGGGATAGGTCTGTCTGCTTAACCTGACCGATTCCGTTGGTAGTCCTGCTGATATTTTTGTCATGGAAAACCACAACGAAACCATCCGATGTAATCTGCACATCGGTTTCAATTAGATCAACGCCAGCCTCGACAGCATGACGGAATGATGACAAGGTGTTCTCAGGAGCCGTTCCTGCGGATCCTCTGTGACCAGCCACCATGAGGCTTTTGTCACCGGCTAATCGGCGTATTGCTATTTCTCGAAGTGTTTTCACATCAATAGGTTAATTATTTATTTATTGCTATGTTTACAAACGATTAATATAACTAAAAATTCTAAAATTTTACAATCATTAATGAAATATTAAAAATTTGTTTGAATATTTGCAATAATTCATTTACTTTAAGTTTGTACGATTACCAAAAAGAGCAAATCAATGTATTCGCAGATTAAGTCAGCTTCAGTCTTCGGTATTAATGCCTTTATCGTAGAAATCGAAACACATCTCGATAATGCCGTTCCATCCTTCAATATCGTTGGTCTTCCCGATTCTGCAATCAAAGAGTCTCGCGAGAGAGTCCCGGCTGCAATCAAGAACTCTAACCTGGAATTCCCATCAAAGCGTATAACTGTTAACCTTGCTCCGGCAGATGTCCGCAAGGAAGGTTCAGCTTTCGATCTGCCGATTGCTCTGGGAATATTATCGGCACTTGAGATGATTCCTGAAGGTGCACTTGCTGATACTGTCGTTCTTGGAGAACTTTCCCTCGAAGGTAAGCTGAGACCTATTCATGGAGTACTTTCGATTGCTCTCGAATCGATAAAAAATGGAATATCTAAAATCATTCTTCCAGAGGCTAATGCCGATGAAGCTGCTTTGGTTAGGACTCTCAAAGTAATTCCGGTCAATTCTTTATTCCAGGTGTTTCAGTATTTGAACGGACAAGAAACAATTGAACCCAAGACTGTTGATGTAGAAGCTCTCTTCGACCAGAATATGAAGAATTATCATCTCAATCTAGCTGATGTAAAAGGTCAGGAGAACGTTAAGCGTGCCCTGGAAGTATCGGCAGCCGGCGGGCACAATATGCTGATGATTGGTCCTCCGGGATCGGGCAAGACGATGCTCGCCAAGCGTATCCCGGGAATCTTGCCACCACTTTCACTAGAAGAATCACTCGAAACAACGAAGATACACTCTGTGTCGGGACTTCTGCCATCAAACGAAGCACTTGTTACGATTCGTCCTTTCCGCTCGCCTCATCATACAATCTCGGATGCGGCACTTGTTGGCGGAGGAATGAACATGATAAGACCTGGTGAGATTTCACTGGCTCATCATGGTGTGTTGTTTCTCGATGAGTTACCTGAATTCGCTCGTAATGTGCTCGAAGTATTGCGGCAACCACTCGAAGATAAGCGCATCTGTATCTCCCGCACAAAAATGACAATCGAATATCCTGCAAATTTCATGCTTGTCTGCTCGATGAACCCCTGCCCATGCGGCAATTACGGCAATCCATCGAAGCCATGCACTTGTACACCTGCGTTGATTCAGAGGTATTTATCGAAAATATCCGGACCACTGCTCGACAGAATTGATCTGCATGTCGAAGTACCGTCCGTGAAATATCAGGATCTTTCGTCACAGCGAACTGGAGAACCATCCGAGATAGTAAGAGAACGAGTACTAAAAGCAAGAAAATTGCAGGCGGAGCGATTCTCTAAATCGCCCGGGATATTCAAGAATGCCGACATGGGCAGCAAGGATATCCGCAAGTTCTGTACACTCGACACAGCCTCACAGGAGATATTAAAAATGGCTATGACAAAGCTTAATTTCTCTGCCCGTGGTTATGACAGAATCCAGAAAGTAGCCAGAACAATTGCCGATCTTAGCTGTAATGAAAATATCAAAGCCGAACACATAAGCGAAGCCATTCAGTATCGTAGTTTAGACAGGCAATATTGGAACAGCTGATGAAAAAAAGCTGAATTGGAGTGAAGATAAAAATAGTATTCTTAATAAAAGTAGGAATATTACTTTTGACGTTATAGCTGAGAAAATCAGAAATGGTGACATTATTGATGATATTTATCATCCAAACAATTTAAAATACTCTAATCAAAGGATTTTCGTCATCGAAATTGATAATTATATTTATTTAGTACCATACACCGAAACCGATGAGGAGATATTTTTGAAAACAATTTATCCAAGTCGTAAATTTACAAAAATTTATTTGGGAGAATAAAATATGGAAAATAAGAATATTGACTGGAGAGATTCTAAACTTCAGAACGAAGAAGTTGATATGTTAGAATCCATAGAGAATGGAGAATGGGAGAGCAATGGTAATATTGAAGAACGTAGAAACAGTCTAAGATCATTTTTCTCTAATATTAAAGAAAATGAAAAGACTATCAATATACGGCTTGCAAAAGAAGATTTTGACATTATTCAAGATAAAAGTAAACAATTTGGAATGAATTATCAGGAACTCATACAAAAGTTAGTTCATAACTATGTAACAGGTAAAGTAATATTGTAAGATTTTTTAGTTATCAAGTTTATTTCTATCCTATATAATCAAACTTCGTGTATGGTCTCAGCACTTCCGGTACCTTGATTCTGCCGTCTTCCTGATAATAATTCTCGATCAATGCCACTATCAGTCTGGATGTTGCCATACCCGATCCATTCAGTGTATGAACAAACTCGGGCTTATCTGTCGGTGTACGTTTGAATCTGATATTTGCTCTTCTAGCCTGGAAATCCTCAAAGTTCGAACAACTCGATGCTTCCAGCCATTTCTGCTCACCCGGTGACCAGACTTCGATGTCATAAGTCATTGCACTCGAAAAGCTTGTATCGCCAGAACATAGCTTGATTACTCTATATGGTATCTCCAATGCTTTCAGGATAGATTCAGCGTTGCCGGTGAGTGATTCAAGTTCATCGTATGATGTTTCCGGCAAAGCAAATTTTACGAGCTCTACTTTATTGAACTGATGAACGCGCAGGAATCCTCTTGTCTCCTTGCCGTAACTGCCTGCTTCGCGACGGAAGCACGGTGTATATCCGCAGAATTTTATCGGCAGCTCTTCCACTTTCAGCATCTCACCCGCATAGAAATTTGTGATTGGCACTTCAGCTGTAGGGATCAGGTAGAGATTATCCTTCTCGGCGAAGTACATATCGTCAACCATCTTCGGCAATTGTCCTGTGCCGAACATCGCACCGGGATTGACAATCAGTGGTGTCATAAGTTCTGTATATCCGTTCTCGGTTGTCTGCTTTTCGAGCATGAAATTGATTAATGCTCTCTCGAGAGCTGCTCCCTGTCCAACATAGTAAGCAAAGCCCGAACCAGAAACCTTCGTTCCGCGTTCGAAATCAATAATTCCCAATGCTTTTGAAATTTCTATATGGTTATTCGTCTGCTCCATCTTGTTTGTGCCCCAACGGCGGACTTCTACATTGTCTTCTGCGGTTTTGCCGACTTGAACTGATGAATGAACCATGTTCGGTATGCGTGACACCTGATCCCGAAGGGACTCGTCAGCCTCGCGGAGTTCGTCGTCCAGCTCTTTTATGCGGTCGGAAACGAGCTTCATAGCTTCGATCTTCTCAGTTGCATCCTCTTTGTTCTTCTTCAGAACAGCAATTTCGGCAGAAACGGTATTGCGCTGATTCTTGAGCTGTTCTACTTCCTGGATGATATTACGGCGTTTCTCGTCAACAGCAAGAACTGCGTTGATATCTGCAGATTCATTCTTATTAATTATGTTAATCCTGACTGCATCAGGGTTTTCGCGGATAAATTTAAGATCGAGCATTTTGTATTCCTAATATTATATTTTCATAGATTACAAATTTAAGAAATATGATCGAGAATATTCGATTTGTTGGCAGTATTTGATTTATTTTTGTTTCCACGTGTAACTTTTTAGCTTGAAATGTGTTTAGTTATTGAATATGGTAACAATATTGAAAAATATCTAAATTTATGAACGTTGAATTGATTTGCTGAGACTAATTCGATGAATAAGTGATGTATAAGCATAGTAATCTTTATCTGTTATTCCATAAGATACTTATATTTGAGGATTGGGTATAAAGTTTGTAAATTTGTGAACATATAAAATAAGAAAAGATTCCTGTATGCGAGACTGTGTGAAAAGTCTGATTTAGAGATCATTCCGAACGAAGTGAGGAATCTAGTCCGCATGAATACTGGATGTGCTTCGCAGGCCTACGGCTCTCACGGTCGCTTCGCTCCCTCAGAATGACATGATCGTAGTTTTCACACAGCCACATGCACAGGAATGACAACTAAAAATAAGATGTCCTACACCTCAAAGGTGTTGGTCATCTGAAAAGTTGAATACTCATTATTTCTGAGAATAGATTATGAAGCAGAGAATTACAATTTTATTCGTTATCGCCATTGCAGTCAGCAGTTTGGCGTTCGGGCAGAAAGAAAATTATAACTGGTTTTTTGGTAATCATGCAGCTATAACTTTCAATACACCCTATAACCAACCAATTGCATTACATGCAAGTTCGATTCTGCAAAATGAGGGATGTGCTTCAATTTCAGATGCAAAAGGTTCTTTGTTATTTTATACTGATGGCAGAAATGTATGGAATAACAAACACAAACTTATGCCTGATGGGATTGAATTGATGGGAAGTGTTACATCAACACAATCAGCAATGATATTAAAATCACCTCATGATCCTTCAATATATTATATTTTTACTGTTGATTATACTGGTGTTGATGTACTAAATCTTGATTCAATTGATAATAATGGGTTTAGATATTCAATTGTAGATATGAGATTAGACAAGGGTCTAGGAGATATTTCAACCAAAAATATATTGATTTATAAATCATCCACTGAGAAACAAACATCTTTTATTCATAAAAATAATAAGGAAATATGGATCATAGCTCATGAATTTGATTCCGACAGATTTATCACCCTGAAACTTGATTCATCAGGTAAGCTAACCGATCCGATATTTCAAAGTATTGGATCTAAGCATAATCGAAATCGAACGATAAAAGAGAATTATGATTTGAATGGATTAGGATATATGAAATTCTCGCCTGATGGCAAAAAAATTGCATTAGCAATCCATTATAATGGTAATATAGAAATATTTGATTTTGATAATGAATCTGGTATAATTTCAAATTGTATTTCGATACAAGATATTTCAATATTGACAGGACCTTATGGAATTGAATTTTCACCAGATAATAAAAAACTTTTTGTATCTGGTACTTTTCCACCAAATGATCCTGTCGTTTATCAATTTGACTTAAATTATTCAAATGCTGATTCGATCTTGAACCATGCTTACACTGTCTTTAGAGATAGTTCGGGAAGTGGTCTGTACGCTGGAGCTATTCAGTTAGGTCCTGATGAAAAAATATATTTGTCCTTTTATGCAAGAAGATCACTTAGTTCTATAAATAGACCAAATCTAATTGGACAAAAATGTGACTTTAACTATAATGCGGTTCCACTTTCAATTGTCACAAATGCCCAAACTGCAGCTGGCTTGCCGAATTATGTAAATATTCCTTTCAAAATGAGCATTAAAGTTGTTGCAGGTAATATCTGTAGTGGTGAAACATTATACTTATTCTCCAATCTAATAAATAATTCTCCTGTTGCAGTTTATTCCTGGTCAGGTCCTAACGGCTTTACTTCTGATTTAAGTAATCCCGTAATACCCAATGCAGATCCTTCAATGAGCGGATACTATAAACTTACTGTAACTTCGAATGCTGAGGTTGCTACCGATAGCGTATATGTTATGGTCAATCCCAAGCCTAAAGTTGATGTAGCTTTTAAGGGCGATTCAATCATTTGCGGGGGGAATCCTGTCATGCTTCAAGCCAAATCTGACGATACAACAAAATATACTCTGAAATGGTCAACCGGCGAAACGACAGATGAAATAAGCGTATCCAAAGGTGGAAATTATTCTGTGGTCATCACAAACGAGTTCGGTTGCTGTGATACAGCAGCACGAACTATCATCCAATCCGATAAACCCAAAGTTACTCTTTCTGCTCTTGGTGCAACTTCATTCTGTGAGGGTGACAGTGTTGTGCTTCAGGCAAAAGCCGGGATTGGATATAAGTATCAGTGGGGAGGAGATTATTACAGCGAGAATTTTGAAATAAGAAGGTCATTTCCTGAATGGTCAACAAAGATCACTGATCCCGAATGGCAGAATCCAATAAAACCCGATTCGAACGAATTTCCGACTCGTCGCTATTTGGGTCTCTTCGGCAATCAAATGATTAAGCTGACCCTTGGTAATCTGCCGTTGCACGATTCTGTCGATGTGTCATTCGATATGTATGTTGTCGCAACGTGGGACGGGAATGTCAATACTGCCAACGGTCCCGATCTGTTCAGAGTGCTGGATCTGAACTGCAATACATCGTATTCCAGCACAACATCTTTTTCGAGAATGGATGGCGCACGGCAGGCTTATCCTGATAGATACCCGGGAGGAGATAATCCCAAGGATTCCGGCGCAATTGATAAACTAATGATAAACAATGAACAGGTGAGCTTTAGTGCCACTGTTTACAGGCTTAATTACAGATTTGCACACAATTGCCCTACTCTTCAGCTGGGATTGAACGCATTACTTCGCGATATTTCCTCGAATTTTCAAAATGAATCCTGGGGCATTGACAATCTTAAGTTAAGGCTGAACACCGTTCAGCCAGATACAAATGTTACTTACAGTTGGACGACTGGCGAAACATTGCAGACCATCACTGTCGGCAAAACAGGCAATTATCAGGTCGAAGTGATGAATCAAGCCGGATGCTACGACACAGCCTCTATCTTCATCAAAGTTAATCCCAATCCTACCCCTACAATCAGCGGACGAACAAAGATTTGCCAGGGTGAAATGACAACTCTGTCTGTTGACGGCGATTATAGTGATTACCAGTGGTCAACAGGAGATGTCACAAAGTCTATTACTGTCGAAGCACCAATCAAATATACTGTTATTGTTACGGATTCAAACGGATGTACCGGAGCCGCTGAAATATCTGTCGAGAAGAACAACAAACCATCGTTCAACATAATCGGAGATTCGGTTTTCTGTTCGGGAAGTACCGTTAAGCTTAGTGCAGATAACGATTTTGAGTCATATCAGTGGGAAAGCGGAGAAATGACGAAAGAGATCAGAGTTACGAAGGGCGGAACTTATAAACTCACTGTGACCGACGCAAACGGCTGTCAAAACAACGCAGAACACACATTGACAGAATATAAAATCAATACTGCGGGATTGGTCGATCTGGATTATGGTACACTTGCCGCCGGAGCAGACATAAAGAAAGACATGATCTACACAAATAAATCGAACACAGCAATAAATATCACAAAAATATATGCAAAGAATGCCGTTAAGGAGTTCTTTGTATCTACTTTTCCTGACTTGCCTAAGCTGTTAAGTCCCGACAGCAGTTTAACAATTTCAGTCAGTTTCCGACCGAATGATTACATGGATTATGCAGACCAACTGATTGTTGAGTCTGACTTACCGTGTGCTTTCACGAAAGAAATTGCGATGAAGGGCACGACATCGACTATGACATTGGTTTGGCTACCCGATACAACTGCTAAAATTGGAGATCCCGGCTTCTGTATTCCGCTGATGGCAAGGAGAGAAGCAAATATTTCCATAAGCGAACCTCTAAGCTTCACTGCAGAAATCAGGTTCAATGCCACAGCTATGCTTCCGAATAACCTCAATAGCACAATCATCGCAGGCGAAAGAGTGCTGAACATAAGTGCGGACAACATCCAACTTTATGCGATAGACACAAAGATATATGAATTTTGCGGCAAGATATTTCTTCCAGATAATAGTTCAGTTCCATTGAAGATATCTAATTTTAGTTGGTCAAAGGCTAACATTAGCAATGAAAAGCATGACGGCTCTCTAAAAATAATCGGTATTTGCCAGCCGAATATATCACGATTAACGCTGTTAATCAATCCTTCATTCCAAATTATGGAGAATCCTGTGATTGATGAGCTGACGATTCAACTTTCGCAAAGCTGGGAGCTTTCCGAAAGTGTTAGGGTAGATATATTCAATGTTTATGGGCAGGATGTTAACCCCTCCCCAACCCTCCCCGCAAGCAGGGAGGGAGTAAGAATCGATGTTTCATCCCTTCCATCGGGGATGTATTTTGTGAGAATTGGGGATAGTGTTGGGAAGTTTGTAAAGTTATAAGAAGAAACCCCCTTAATCCCCCTTGGATCAAGGGGGAAACAAAAACATTAATTGCAATGTATGTATTAGCCACCTTTTTCAAAGGGGGTTGGGGGTTTCTAAAAAGAAGTACATTTAAACATAACACATAGAGGTCAATATGAGATCAGCTCTAGTTGGTATTTGCATATTAATTTCCATTCTTCAGGTCGATGCAGGTGAAATCAAGAGCCTTGAGTGGCTTAAGACTTTTGGGGGTGATTCGTTTGATCTTAATAATTCTGTTACTTGTGATAATGTAGGGAATATTTATTTCGCCGGATCTTATGAATCCGATTCTGTTGATTTTGGCAATATTCTAGTCTTTAATAATAAAGATAGTACACAGAATACTTTAATAATTTCAAAGTTGAATCCCAATGGTGTATGCCAATGGATCAGACCAATCAGAGGTTATTACAAAGAAATTGAGATTACAAATTCACTCTTAGATTATGAAGGTAATATCCTTTTTGTAGGTCAGACCAGAGGTGTAGCCAAAAGAATTAGTTTTGGTAATGGAATTGTGGTTAGTGGTGATAATTTCAACAATATATTTTTTGTAAAATATTCCCCTGATGGCAATTGCCTCTGGGCTCACTGTATAAGCGGCGATACAATAGGCTCTATAAAGGGTTCACAGGGAATGGATATATGTCTGGACAGCGACAACAACATCTACATCAGTGGTTATTGCAATAATATTGATTTTGGAAACGGAGTCAAATTAAACAATAACAATGGACAAATGCCGTTCTTCGCGAAATATAATTCCAATGGATATTGCCAGTGGGCTAAAAGATTAATACAAAAAGATATTACTGATATTTGGGGTGCTGACTGCATAATCAGATGGAGTCCAAATAATACATTAACTATTGCGGGTTATATGTTTGACCCAACTGATTTCGGTGATGGAAAATTTGTAGATAAAAGTGTTAATACTCCCAATTCAAGAAATATCTTTGTTGCCAATTATACTATTGATGGCCTATTGAAATGGGTTAAAATATTTGCAGGTCAGTCAGACTATATTTTTAATGATTTAATAACTCTTACTGATATTGCTTTTGATAGTTACAGCAACTTCTATATTACCGGATATTTTTTTAAGGATGGAAATTTTGCTCCCGGATTTCAATTAAAAAAAATAATGGACACTACACAATCTGATATTTATATTGCTAAATGCGATTCTGATGGTGATGTACAATGGGTTAAGACGTTTGGTGGTAACGGTGATGATTGTTTAACTTCGTTTTACTTAAAAGACAATAATAATTTATTAGCATGTGGCTGGACTTACTCTTCGAGATTGAACTTTGGAAATGAGATTCTTAATAATTCACATAAAAATATTATTCAGGGATTTCTTGTTTTGTTTGATAGCAATGGAACGGCTAAGGGTAGCAACTCAATTAGTTATCAGGATTCAGGATCATATATAGTTCCTACCAAAATAACAGAAGACAAAAATCAGGATATCATTGTAACAGGCAATTTTCGTCTAGCGATTGAATTAAACAAAAAAATTATCAAGTCAAATGGATTTTACGACATTTTCCTTGCAAAATATTCAAAGAGATGTGATTATACATCATTTACTCTTCCAAATTTTTCAGTTATTAGCAGTTTGAATTTTGTAAAATCTGCTGAGAAAGTTTATTCTGTACTCAGGTTGACTCCGGCAAAAGCTAATCAGTCTGGAGCTGTTTGGTCAAAGAACCTTATAAATGTGAGCAATGGTTTCACAGCAAAATTTAAATTCAGGATGTCATCTCCATATAATGATTTCGATGATGGTTCTTTGCCCGGTGCCGATGGTATTGCCTTCGTTATACAAAATGCCTATCCACTATCATACGGCAATTCAGGCGGAGGACTTGGATATGAAGGCATTTCCAACAGCCTGGCAATTGAATTCGATACTTATAAGAACGAAGATAAGCCCTATTTCGATTTAGATGGCAATCATGTAGCTGTCTTTTCGAATGGAATTAAGGCAAACACATGTAATCATAATTCCAAGGCTAATCTCAAAACAACTAATGATATTATTCAGATAAGAGCCGACAGCACGATATATCATGTACAGATAAAGTATAGCATTAATCCAAGTAAATTAATTGTTTTCCTCGATTCAACCGGAAAATTCGAAAAGCCTATTCTGGAAATCGATTCAATCGATATATCGAAACTTCTCTCACTAAATAACGGAACATCAGCTTTTGTAGGATTTACTTCATCGACTGGCACATCCTATGAGAATAATGATATACTTGATTGGGAAATTTGCTCGGATCTAACTTTCTCTTATTCTCCAGTTGAAGAGGATGCCGTAGAATATAATCAGTCTGATTTCTCTATTTCTCCCAATCCTGCAACTGATTTCATAGAAATATTCGTAGGGGCGAACGGCCGTTCGCTCTTACTAAGTGATGTGAAGATCTTAAATATATTTGGACAAACTGTATTGTCTGTAGGGGTTCAAAATCTTGAACCCCTACGATTAGTTGTCTCCTCCCTCCCATCAGGGATGTATTTCGTCAGGTTTGGGGATAGTGTCGGGAAGTTTGTGAAATTATAATGCTTAAACCCCTTTATCCACCTTGGAACAAGGGGGAGACAAAATAAAAAATTGCAACGTCTTTATTTTGAGACATACAATTGAAAAATTATCAGTACTCTGGAAATAGATTTTATCTTGTTTTTTTTTTGAAATAAATTGATAAATTGTTATAATATTTTGTAACTTTATTATCCTTAGATGTGTCTTAGTGTAATATAAACAAGAAGAATAAACAATTGAAAAATTTACTACCAATTCTGCTTATTTTGACAGGAATATTGTTTTATTCCTGCAAGGAGAATTCAACTGAGACTAAAGAAGTAAATGATCTTGTAATTAGTATTAGCCAGGAGATAACCACACCTGGCGATAGTGTTGAAATAAAGGTAAAAAAAACAGAATTATCTTTAGATTCATTTAGATTGGCTATAGATTTAATAGAAGTATTTCCCTATCAAGTAATCGATGAAAAAGATTATAAGCTAATTAAAACGATTATTCCTTCAAGAGCAAAAAATGGCACCATTCTTTTTACTTTCCCTGATTCATTGATTCTATCAAACAAGACCTTTAAAATATTTAGGATTGACTCTACAACCTCAAAATTCATCAGCACAACGGAATTTGAACTTTCTGTCTTGGGATTCGGTTTAGATTATCTTAAAGATGCAGAATTCTGGTTTGATAACAATAAATGTATGCTAACGAGTAGAACAGATACTCTGATCAAAATTAAAACCAAAATGGATGATTCTGGATTATCGGGGATTTTTAAAGTTAAAAACAACTTATATGTTTACCAGAAGAATATTGATCTGACTAAAGAATATTATCAGGGCTATGATAAACCGATAATTGGATTTGGAAATGTTAATCTCACAATTCAACATTCTGAATATTATGTCAATTATGCCTGGCCTCAATCAGGCTATAGTAAAATTGATACCATAGCTCAGGGTTCTACAGGCAGGTCATTTAATTATAGTTTGTTCTATGTGCCCGAAAATTACAATTCTAATAGTACAATTTTCCTGATAAAAAACTTGTATCAAGGAATTGATCATCTAAGTATAACAATTGATAAAGCAAATCATGTTTTGGATTTCAGTTCAATTTTTACAAGCAACGAAAGTGTCGTTAACAGCTCTTATTCATTTGATAAATGGAAAATATCCTGCAAAGGAGTTCCTTTTACAGAAAATTCGGACACGCTGATAGTTTACATAACCAATCAGGAGATATCTAAATACTTAACTCAATTTAGTTATGAGTCCATATATACCCGCTCCAACAATCCCAAAGAACATTATGAGCAAACAATGACTTTGTTAAAATATGAATTGCTGCCTAATTCATATTTTTATTTAACAATGGTAAAAAAGTAAATACTATTTTGTATCCTTGATATGCTGTCGAACAATATTTCGTCATTTTTTTTTATATCGGATTCCTACTAATGCAGATGCTGTAGGTCTGAGAAATGAATTGAACGAAGCAAGGAACTCAGTGTTTATGATATTTAATAATCATAATAGTTGACAAGCAGGGATGCTTGTCCCACAAGTTTTTAAAATTTTAATAAAATTCATGCAATCCGTGATTCAGAAATTACTCTATTCCGTGTAAACAGTTGCATATCCAAAAATCAAAGCTCTAGTACCTTTCTTGTCCCATGGCTTATCGGCAACGATGATACCGAAAAGGCTGTCAGGCCTGCCGGATCTCATTTTATCAAGTGGAATACTTAACTGGTACTCATTCCCGACAACAGCAAGTGTTTGTTTACCCCAGTTGCATATCTGTCCTTCGGTTATGGGCATAAACTCAAGCTTATTGAATTTCGGAAGTGTTCCGTCTGGCCGAGAGATGGATAATACAAAATTGCTATCAACAAAATTGTAAGATATTTTCCAACCTTCTGATAAACACGGCATATTCTTCAGGGCTGATTGAATTGCCTTACTATTTTTGCTAATTAACTTGCTCACACTTCCAACATTGACCTTAATATCAATATTGGCATTTCCCGGAATGCAGATGTCCTTACATTGAAGATAGCTGATCCTACCTTTCAGATTCAGTTCAGTTCCGATCGGTGCATTTGCGGGAATAGGAATAGTTGTAACTATAACGGCTCTATCCTCATAGATGTAATCACCTATTTCACCGGAGACCATTCGTTTTGGAATAGGATATTGAGTATAGACTCGCTTACTGTCTATAATATCGGGCAGTATCCATTCTATTGAAGTTGCCATACCTGCATCGCCGGGATTGACCCAATAAATATTCCAGCCCTTTTCTATCTTAAATTCGATTGCAATCCTTAGGTTTCCACCGGGCTTAACCTCAGTATATTCGCTCATTACATTGATTGCGACATGCCTTTTGGGATCCTTAGCCATACCATCAGATAAGAAAAAAGATAAAATTGCTATAGTAAGAAGTATAAATCTCATTAAACACCGAATAGAAAAATAAATAAAAGAATTAAAAGATAAAACATTCTGAAGCCAATTTTATTTTAACCAAATATTTCGTAGTTTAGTATCGCATCATTGACGGTGCTCTTCGGAGCTTAATAGGGAAGCAGGTGGAAAACCTGCACGGTTGCGCCGCTGTAACGGGTTACAAGCTGTCCACCAAGCCACTGTCCTCAACATAGGATGGGAAGGCGAACAGTAAGGATGACCCCGAAGTCAGAAGACCTGCCCGCAATGCTCATTGGACTGTGTTTGCTATATAAGCAAGCACTTATGTACATTCGCGCAAACGAATGCAATGAGGAAATGTCTCACTATCTCCGTATCTGTATCTTATACGGTAGTCCGACTTTCCCCATTTTTCAGCCTTTTTATAATTAATATTTTTTCTACATGGTGGTTTAATGCTGTCATTTTGTTATTTGAATAAGTCAAATATTATTCACTTGTCATTCCGAACGTAGAGAGGAATCCAGAATAATATCGAATATCGAACACTGAACACCGAATAATGAAGTGAAATACAGAAAAGTCAGTTATATTATTATTTGTTATTACTTTGATACAATAATAAAATTACTGAATTGAAGCCATCAAAATTCATGGGGGAACTATGAAACGCTTAACTTTACTATCTTTGGTACTATTCTTATTGCTTTCAGTTCTAGCTAGTGCTCAATATGGTTATTTATTCGAAGGAAGGTATGAGGTCGGTGTTCAGCCTGTCGCTGTATATAACACAAATATTGGTCCAGTTGTATATTGTGCGGGCAGAGATTTAAATTATAACGGAATTAAAGATACAGGAGATGTATCACCATCACTGTGGGCGGTAGGATTAAAGCGATTAACAAAATTTATTTCTTCAGAAATTCAATCTGTTCATGTTAGTACTTACAAGATAACTGACCTTGAGTTTAAATTGTCAGTATTACCTGTCAGAAATTTTTGGGATGAAAAAGTGCAAAAACTCTATATTACAAATGAAAAAAGCATTTCAGCAGTTAGCTTTATTCATCTTGATTCCGTTTATATTGAAAAGATCGTTGATGTAACAGCTTCTGCTGTTTCATCATCGGGTGATTTTCTCTATATCAGCGTAAGACCATCTTATACAGATCCGGGTTATGTTCTTGTTTATGATAAGATTAAGAAAGTTTATACGGATACGATTCCAGCCGGAATCTCTGTTCAGCAGACTATACCTGAAGGAAATGGCCAGTTATTAATCATCAGCGAAGGTACTTTCGGCAAAAGCGGCGGCAAGTTCCAGGTTATAGATGTATCTGCAGCTAAACATACGATAATCAAAGAGATGGATATTGATGGTACGCCATCTCACATAGATTATAGTGAATCGGAAAATTCAGTATATATCACATGTAACTCTTCCAATCGGGTTAAAAAGATAAATCTTACTGATTACTCAATGGATTCGCTTTCTTTAACGCTAGGAACCTATGATGGTCCAAGGGAATCGGTTTATCAGACAGCTGGCGTTATGAATGGAATGCTGCTTACTTCAGCTTATGACGGCAATGTGTATATTCATCAGGGCAAAAAGCTGATGGGTAAATTTGATTCGAAAGCAAAACCAGAGGGCTTTATGGCAATTGGTGGAATGTTCTTTATCGCTACTCCCTATCTTGATGCGGCATATACTTTGGATTCAAATGTAACTATTTACTCTTTACCTATGGATGTTACCGAAAACCCGGCACAGGAGAGATATTATGTTTACCCGAATCCGGCAGAAACGACTATAAACATCGAATCACCAATGAATTATAATATGCAGAATGCAATTCTCTACAATTCAATGGGATTGAAAATAACTGAATTACTAGTATCGGCAGAGGCAAAGAATATATCACTGAAAGATCTTGGATTGAGTGCGGGAGCGTATTTCGTAAAAATATCGAATGGGAAGAAGAATATGACGCTGCCTTTTGTGATTAAATAGAGTATATTTAGTGTGTCATTCCTGCGCATGCAGGAATCTACATGTATTTGTATGAACATGATAAAAATACATGGATTTAACACTTCGTTCAGAATGACAAAGTGGCTGACATTCTGAAGGAGCGCAGCGACTGTGAGAATCCAAATTTCAATATCGAACACTGAACACCGAATAATGAAGTGAAATAATGTTTAGGTTGTGCCATTCCGAACGGAGTGAGGTGCCGTAGGCCTGGCGTAGCGGATCTATGTATTTTGTAATAGTGTTGATTCATCTTTGTAAATCAATGAATAGCCACGAGCTTTAGCTCGTGGTGTAAAGAAAAAAATGATTTTAGTTGGGGATTTATCCCCACAAAAAGAGTAATTTCGACTAAAGTCAATGAAAATAATTAGAAAATTTTCCACAAGCTAAAGCTCGTGGCTATTGATTCAACATTATTTTAAAGAGATCGAATCAGTATGGTATTCAGAAAGGACACGGCACACCGTGTCCCAACAAGAAAGAAAAATTTTGCTAAAAATAAATCTATATATATTTATCCTTATGACCATGATTTCTCTTTGCATGACATCGGCGAATGCCGATGACATAAAGAGAGATACTTCTGTTTATTCATCTCCAGAGATTAAAGTTATGGCAGATAAAGTCCTGATTGAAAGAGATATGACAGGCTCTGCTTATAGCCGAATCTCAAAGGCAGATATTGAATTGATTAATCCCAGACAAATAACTGAAGTTCTTTCGGTTGAAACAGGTCTTTTCATCAAGGATTATGGCGGTCTTGGTGGACTTAAAACGATTTCGATGAGAGGAACAAGCAGCCAGCAAACTCTTATAATGATTGAAGGAATGAAGATTAACTCAGCTCAGAACAATACTTTTGATTTTAGTTTACTCCCTACGGGGATTGTCCAATCTGTTGACATTATTCGCGGTGGTGCATCGGGCTTGTTTGGTGGTAATTCAATTGGCGGAGCTGTGAATTTCAATATTGACTACGATCCGCATCAGACCACCAAAGGCAGGGTTTCCTATGGCTCATTCGATGAGTTTACTTTTAGTGCATCAGAAGCCATACACTTCTCAAATTCCTCATTAGCTTTGGATTATGAGCATATTAACGGAAGTGGGAATTACAGTTTTGATGTTAATCAGTATGGAAGTTCTAAGAACTATACACGCTCTAACGGGGACATGAATAATGACAATCTAATCCTGAGATTCAATACAGAAAGCAGTGATTTGGAGTTTAAAGCTATTGCAATTTATGGAAAATCCGATCGAGGCTTACCGGGAGCCGTTGTGCAAGGCTACATTGCTGACAGCAGAGCCAGATTGTCCAACAATTCTCTGAATGTGATTCTTAAATCTAATTGGTCAGAAAGTGAGAATTCTACTTTTTCATTTGGGATATTAACAGCGTTAAGTAAAGAACAATACAACGATCCTGCATCTGTGTATGCTCTCAAAGGTGATACTACAATGAATTATGATAATAGATCTTTTCAGTTTAATACTGGATATATCAATGAAAATACTAACTGGCATTGGGGAATGAATCTTGAAGCCGGATATACAGATATGTTGGGAGATATGCTCCAGCCGGATATCGGACGCTTCGTTAAGCGCAGCAATCTTGGACTGGCGGGCAGGTTGGGTATCGATTTGTTGAATAGTAGTCTTTTCGACGTAAGATGTCTGGGAGTAATCAGGATGGATGCTTATTCTGGTCTTCAACCAAACTATTCACCTATGCTGAACCTTATGATTGGTTTGCATGATATTCCTTTACAACTGAAAGCACAGGTTTCTGGAAATTTCCGTGCACCAAGCTTCAACGAAATGTATTATCTGAACTACGGCACAGCGAATCTTCGACCGGAGAAGAGCATATCATATAATCTTACTGCTGAGTACATTCCGTATGATAAAATTAGATTCAGTCTTTCCGGATACTCAATTTCTACAAAGGATATGATTGTGTCAGTTCCTACTTCGCCAGTTCTGATGAGTGCGAGGAATATGGCTGAAGTTCTTAGTCGTGGTATAGAGTTTGGATCGGGAATTAATCTATTCAATGATTTCCTTAGTTTAAGATATAACTACACTATTCAGCTTGCGAGCGACAATCAGTCAGGATCACCAACATATGGCAAGCAACTGCCATATGTTCCCAAAGAGATGCTGAGTATGACTGCTGTTATAAAGCTTTTTGATTTTATTCTGAGAATAAATACTTCTTATACCGGATTTACATTTGCTTTGCCCGATGAAGCCTATAATTCGATGATACATTCTTACTGGATAACGAATGTTACCCTATCAAGAAAATTTCAAATATCCAGTATTGCATGTACTTTAAGACTGGACGCCGTTAATCTTTTCGATGAACGTTTCAGCGTAATAATGAATTATCCAATGCCAGGCAGACAGTTGAGAGCGACTTTAGGTGTAAACTTATGAAATTAACACTGTTATATATATTTTTTATTATATCATCAATTTCTCTGAAGAGTCAGTATCAGCATGGAACTGTAGATACAGTTATCAGTTATCACTGGGGTGATGGTCAAAACTCCGGTCAATCCACAGAGTATTTTCCTCAAAATATCTTTGGTGTACCGGATACTTCTGCCAGAGAGGACTTTCAGTCAGCAGATCCATATCAGATTTGCTCACTAGGATTGGGTGGTGAAATAATTGTCGGATTTAAAGGCATGGACATAGTCGATGGTCCCGGACCAGACTTCACAATATTCGAGAACGCTTTCTTCAATCCAGTTACAAGCAGAATATTTGTCGAACCTGCTCAAATATTGGTCTCTGAGGATGGAATTTTATGGATTGCTTTTCCATTTGATTCGCTTACGCTGAAGGGGTGCGCAGGGGTAACACCGACTCATGGGAACGAAGATCCATTCAATCCGGCGGTCAGCGGTGGAGATAAATTCGATTTGGCAAATGTTGGATTGACCAAAGTAAGATATATAAGGATTAGGGATACATGCCGATTACTGCTTAATAATCCCAAACTTCCTTTTTACGATCCTATTATCACCGGATTTGACCTCGACGCAGTTGTCGGACTGAATCTGAAGAAACACATTGAAACCACAGATATTAACGATGTTAATCTAAGTCTAGTCGCTGTATGCAGAGATGGCTTCATCATAGTGCAGTCAACCAATGTTATATATGCGGAACTATTCACTGTTGTGGGTGAATTAATTTGTAAATGCTCATCTGATGGTGATATGCAGATCTCAACATTACAGATGCTTCATGGTGTTTACATTCTGAGAATTTTCAAAGGAAATGAAATCATAATAAAAAAGATAATAATATGATGATGAATTTTGTATTAATATTGTCATACCTGAGCATTGGACTAGGTGAAAAGTCTGATTTAGTGGTCATTCCGAATATAGTGAGGTGCCGAAGGCCTTGCGAAGCGAACCTAGTCCGTATTAATACTGGATTCTCACGGTCGCTTCGCTCCCTCAGATTGACAAAAGCTGTATGTATAGTAATCATATTATGTACACTTCTGGTTTCATGCATTAAACAACCGACTGAACCATTGCAAGTCTATTCAACTGCTGGTAAAAATGGTGCATTTATCCTTTCTGAAGGTATCTGGGGCATGGATAATTCTCTACTTTCCAGATATTCTTTCGATAATGATTCTTTAATTACAAATTTCTATGAATATGCTAACCCCGGGCTTCGGCTCGGAGATCTTGCCAATGACATTGTCATCTGGAATCAGACTGCTTACATCGTTGTTACGACTGCCCGAACTATAGAAGCAATTGACACAAAAACCGGTAAATCGTTAGGACATTTGATTCTCGATGGCAGACGTGCTCCGCGAAAAGTTGCGATTCTATCCGATAGTCTCGCAGCCGTTACTGATCTCTATGATCATTCACTAACACTGTTCAATCCTTCTACATTGACGATCATTCGCGAGCATATAATCACAGGACCTGCACCAGAGGGCATTCAGGCTTTCGGGAGTAACTTCTATGTGGTTAATTCAGGATATGGCGATTATCTTCAGTCTGTTCCCAAAGCTAGCACATTATCAGTTATTGATGCATACTCAGGCAATGAACACAGGAATATACCGACCGGGATCAATCCTATTGAAGTGCTTATCAATCCGGTTAAAAGCAGATTGTATGTTGCTTACTATAATCTCCCTTCCAAACTTGATTCATTAGGCGGCATTATTGAATATGATTTGCTAACACTTACAGAGCTTAACCGTTGGCGATGCCAGGTCAGAAGCATCTGTTTATCGGGAACAGGTGATAGTCTTTTCTTCCTTAGCAGAAATGGTGTAGATTTAATCGATTTACAAAAAAATGAAAGTCCAAAAACAATTATCACTAATCCAAAGCTTACAGATATATGGTATTCACTTGCTTATTCTCAAAACGGAAACTCCCTATGGGTTGGCAATTCCCGCAATCATCAGATTGATGGGGAAATATTGATTTACAACTTAGCTGATCCAGTCTTTCCGTACCGAAGTTTCTTCGTAGGGCTCAACCCCGGCAGAATAGTATTTTATTGAACAGTAGCACTTGCAAATCAGACAAGAGTTGATTATTTTTGTTCTTTATAATCAATTCCATCTCAAATTCCAATGTTTTCAATAATAGATATCTTCATACATATCAGCAACGGACTGTTTGTGATTGGATCAAGCTTTCGCAAGATCTTGTGGATGCGTGTTACTTTCATTCTAGCCGCTACAGCGGAATTAGTCTATGATTTCTTTTCCCAGAACAATCCGCTCTGGTCAATGATTATCTGGTGTTTTGTCCTTATTTTAACCAATAGTTTTCAAATATACTTACTCATCAAAGATCATTTCGGAAAACACCTTACTGATGAAATAAAACAGATTAAGGATAATCTTTTCCCCAAGCTCGATAAGTTTAGCTTTTCAACATTAATGCGTGCTGGGGAGTGGCGTGATTTTGTTGATGACGATTTGATTATCAAAGAAAATGAGCTGACTAATTCTGTTTTTTTGATTTTGGACGGTACTGCAGAGATTGTTGTGAACGAGAAAGTTGTGGCATTTGTAACGAAGTGGCAGTTCCTGGGTGAAATGAGTTTTTTGACCGGTACACCTGCTACTGCAACAGTAAAAGCAGCATCAAAAATGAAATTGTTTGCCTGGAGCAAGGATAAGCTTACCAAACTCATCGCCGACAATCACGAACTGAATGAATCGCTAAAGGATATCTTCTCGGGAGATCTGATCAACAAGATTAATATCAGAAACAAAAACTAAATTAATCGAATATATATCTAACACCAGCTTGAGCCAAACCAGCAAAATCCTTTACATCGATATCTTTCCAGTTATCTTCGTAGTGCATCAGATAGATACGCTTCTTGAGCTCATCAGGTAACGTTCTGAGTTTGCTCAATGGTGTATGGACAGGATTGTCAGTAAATGAACAATCATGAAAAATGACTTCAGCCTTTTTTGAAAATTTGTTAATTATTTCAGGATCAAATTTGGTATCGCCTGTGAACAGAATCCTGTCATCAATAAACAGACCGAATGAAATAAAGGCTTGTTTGACTGTTTTTGCATTATCAGGAATATGGTTAGTTGGAACAAATTCAAGCTTTATTCCGTTGTAGTCTATCGAATAATTTTTTTCACCATTTTTGGTCTTGATATCCGGCCTGACAGCTTCGAAATAGTCTTCGAAAGTAAGCTTAGTCCCTTTATAATTGGACTCATTCCATTCCATACCACCACGGAGTGAACGCTCCCAAAGAACTTTCTGATATTCTTCGTTGATAATAACTTTTAATCTCGAATTTGTACCATTTTGAACATATCTGTGGTATAAAGCCAGATTCTCAATTCCACCAATGTGGTCGGCATGACTGTGAGTAGGGAGTAATGTATTAATATCTTTATAAGTAAGACCGGCAATCTCACCAAGAGCTCTTGGTCCGGTGATACCGAAATCAACAAGAATAGATATATTGCCCTTTATAATAATAATATTATTATTGTAGAGTTTACTAAATGCAGTACCGGTGCCAAGAAAAAATATTTCTAATGCTCCGTTGTTCTTCAGCTTCAGTGGTTTCTTTAGTTCTTTTATTTTCATTTATTTTACTCCGTTATTCAGAAATAGTATAGCAAGAACAATACCAAATATTTAGTGGAATATTATTTATAAGGAAACCTGGAATACAGGACTAACTTTTCAAGACTGCAAATTACAACAACAAAATATTTATTTTTCAAAAAAATGAATATTTAGTAAACTTTAGTAAGGAATATTAATATTTTTTAAACTTTCTCCAAAAAATAAGTTTTCATCATGCCTTTGCCTTTGATCTCGATATCTCCGCGCTCTTCAAATTCAATTTTCAATTCTCCATTATCAATTTTCAATTTCTCCTTAAATCTTTCCGTGACCTGTATCTTTCCCTGCTGTCCGTATTCTTCCATTCTCGATGCTGTGTTTACTGCATCTCCCCAAATATCATAGATGAATTTTTTTTCGCCGATAACTCCTGCTACTATTGGTCCGCAATCTATGCCACATCTGAAGTTTATCAGTTTTCCTCCGCCTGTGTCATAATCCTGTATCGTCTTCATCGATTCTATAGCAAACTTGGCTGCCATCTTTGCATGGTCTTGGTTTGGTTGCGGTACTCCTGCCGCTGCCATATAGCAATCGCCTATGGTCTTGATCTTTTCTAGTCCGTGTTTTTGCCCAATTGTATCAAGTTTTGTATATAATTCATTGAGAACTTCGACTACTTGCTTGGGATCTACCCCAACTGAACTTTTAGTAAAATCTACAATATCAATAAATACAACACTTGCTTCATCGAAGTGATCTGCTATAGCTGTTTCTCCATTTTTTAGACGTATTGCTATTGTTGCCGGCAGAACATTCAATAATAGTTTATCGGATTTCTCCTGTTCTTGCTCGATAATTTCTTTCTGTTCTGTAATCTGAATATTTTTTTCTGCCAGCTTTTTGTTGTCTCGTTTTTTCCGCCAGAAGAATAAAAAAAGGACTAATGCAAGCGATGATAGCAAACCTACTCCACCGAAGAGAGAATTCCTGACTACTCCCTGATACTGTTTATCTTTGTTTAATAGATCAATTTCTTTCTCTGATTTTGCCTGCTCTGCTTCTTTTTGTTTGATTGTAACCGTCTGTAATTCTTTATCTTTTGAAAGTAAAGTAAGTTCATTATTCTTGCTTGATATATCAAGATTTCGTTTGTCCAGTTCAAGCTTTTGTATTTCTTGTTTATTGCTAAGATTCGAAAGCTCCTGATTTCTGCGGGCAAGTTCACTTTCCTTAAGTACAGCTGTTTGCTTCAGAAGTTCATTCTCTTTTTCTTTTATTTCAAGGTCTTTCTTGGCTTCGAGCTCGGCAATTTTTTTGAAAATATCACTTGAGTTAATTGAATCTTTCGCAGTGACATATTTTTTGAAATATTCAAAGGCATTAAAATAATCTCCAAGCAATTCATAAGCGGTTGAGATCCTTGACAAAAAGCTCCTAACATGATCGTTCCCACCACTTTTTTCAAACCCATTTACAGCCATTTTCTGATATTCAATTGATTTAGTAATGTGTTCTTTAACAATTTTTGGATCTTCAATAGTACTATCTTGTGCCATAATTAGATACAATATTCCTATGTTCCCTTGAATCAGATATTTTCCTTCCTTTTTTCCCAGTTTTTCTGCTAATTCTAAAGCCTTATTGTAATTTTCTAAAGATTTTGGGTAATTTCCAAGATGCTGATAAATCGTTCCCATGCTACCAAGAATACCCGAGATGCTACTATTATCATTAAGCTCCTCCGCTATTTTAAGTGCTTTATTGGAATATTCTAATGCCTTTAGGTCATTATTACTATTACCATAAACACCAGCCATATTATTATAAATATATAGAATCAATTGCTTATCTCCATTTTCTTCAGCTAAAGCCATTGATTTTTCAAAATATTCCAAAGCATTTTGATAATTTCTTAATCTCCAATTCAAAACTCCCATGCTTACATAAGCGTTAAGTAACTTATGCTTATTCCCTATTTCGATTGAAATTTTGATTGACTTTTCGAGATATTCTAGCGATTTTGAATAATTTGATAGTTTTTGATGTACTTGCGCAATAGCTGTATAGATTAATGCTAAATTTAATTTTTCACCCTTTTCTTCAGCGTATATCTGGCATTCTTCAAAATACTCCAATCCTTTATTATAATTTGATTGGTAACAATAAGTATTACCTATACTAAGTAATGATGAGAAAATTTGATATGAATCTCCAATTTTTTTTGAGATATTTAATGCTCTTTCAAAGTACTCTAATGCTTTGGTTTGGTTTGATAAACTCTGAAATAATATTCCAATATTTGAAATAGTACTACATAATTCTAGCAAATCATTTTTACCTTCCAGATATTTAATTTTCTTTTCAAAGTATATCCCGGCAGAATCATATTTATTCTCTCTTGCTAAAACTCGTCCATAATTATAATCTACATCACTAATTCCATAATCATCCTTAGCTTTTAAATATGTATTTCTTGATATGCTCAACCATTGTTTGGCTGAGTCATAATTTCCCTTTTTTGAAAAAGTACTAGCAACGCCAATTTGTGATTTCCCTAAAATTTCAACATTTTTAATATTTTGAGCTAATAGTATTGCTTTTTCATAATAAATTTTTGCTGAATCAATTTCATATCTAAGGAATTTATTGAAGCCTAAATTGAGATATCCTTGTGCAATCCCTTTATCCCATTTCAAAGTTTTTGAGAGTTCGAATGCAACTTTTGCGTATAAATCGCTCGAATCCAAATCAAATTCCGAATTTCGAATTGATACCTCATTAATAATATTTACTTTAGTGGTATCATCTATAGCTTCAGCCAACTCTGCCTTCAAGCTATCTATTAATTCTAAAGGTGTTTTCAGAAGCTCGATACCCTTCATCGCAGTTCTCTTTTTTGAACCTGTATTCTCTCCAATCAAAAGAATCGATAGTATAAAAAATAAAGCCGGTATAAAAAATCTTTTCATTTCTAACTCCTAATTTCCAATTTCTCATTTAAAATATATGTTTTAATAATGCCTTTGCCCTTGATCTCGATTTCGCCGCGCTCTTGGAAAGCCGACATATGTCCATAATCCCTTTGACGAAAGACATCTTAAAATCGTTCAGTGCAATGTATCTTGCCGAATAACTCCTTTGTTACCCATTCTCGAGGCAGTGTTGACCATGTCGCCCCAGAGACAATAGATGAACTTTTGCTCTCCGGTAACGTCCGCATCAATGTGGCTGCAGCAAAGTCTAATCCTTAATTGAATCTCAAGCCTGCTATATGCTCGGATTACCCTCCCTAATGCACTTCTTCCATTGGGAGCGAGCAACAAGAATTCTATTCTCATTGGTTTGGGACCTATGTATAATTTGATGAACTATTCCAGCTGTCTAATGGCTATCAATATTAATTTCTCATTGGCTGGTGTAGCTCAAAGGATCTGAGAAGAAAAGCAAAAAGTAATAATTATTTGCTACTTTTTAGCACAGAAGATATAATAATAAAAAAGGGTTGCGTTGTTGCAACCCTTGGTCATTAAATATTAAAATATAGATTATTCCGCTTCTTTGGGATCTTTATCGGATTTTGTTTTCTTTAATTTATCGGGAGCCATTACAACTGAAAGCATCTTACCCTCTGAATGAATCTGCTGATCAACTTTAGCAATATCTTCTAAAGCGGCTACAAATTTAACTAAAAGCTCATGTCCTACTTCTTGATGAGTGATTTCACGTCCACGGAACATAACAGTCGCCTTAACCTTATTGCCTTCTGCAATGAAGTCACGGGCATGCCTCATCTTGAAATTAAAATCATGCGTTGCAGTTCTCCACTTGAAGCGTATTTCCTTCATTTGTTGCTGTTGTTGCTGCTTTCTGGCGTGCTTCTCTTTTTTCTGCAGTTCATATTGATATTTACCGTTATCCATAATTTTAACTACAGGGGGAGTGGCATTGGGAGAAATTTCTATCAAATCCATTTCTTTTTCTTCTGCCATAGCTAATGCCTGAGAGGTTGGCATAATACCAAGCATAACGCCAAGTGAATCAATAACGCGGACTTCTTTTGTGGATATCTGTTCGTTGATTTTGTTCTTTCCTGCTTGTAAAGCAGAATCAGGAACCCTGCCTCTTAAACCAGCGGCTGAGTTAGAGCTAATAACTTTCTTCAAAGATTACCTTTATTTGTGAATAATTAATTCAATTATATCGCTTTAGTTATAACTGATTACTTCAATTTTTATTTCAATTTACAAAAATATTACATTTTAAATGAATTTTACAACAAATTATTTGCATTTCGTAAAAAAACCCAAAATATTTTGTAATTTTGAACTTTGTATCAATTTTATCCCCAAAGAGTTATGTCAGATATTATTAAAACAGACCAGGAATTGCGACGCCTCGAAGAATTAAACCTTCTTGAAGAAGCCGGCGTCAATGTATATCCATATTCTTACGATAAGACTCATTCCAGTATAGATATACTCACCAATTTCGACGATGCCAATCCGGAAGTGCTCTCTTCAGTTTCGGTTGCAGGTCGTATAATGAGCATCCGCAGAATGGGCAAAGCGAGTTTTTGTCATATTCAGGATGATTCCGGAAAAATCCAGATCTACCTGAAACAGGATGAATTACCTGATTTCTACGAAAAGACAAAATTGCTCGATATCGGCGACATCATTGGCGTAAAAGGATTTGTCTTCCGTACCAGAATGGGCGAAGTTTCAGTTCATTCCAAAGAAATTGTAATACTCTGCAAATCTCTGAAACCTCTGCCTGTAGCCAAAGAAGAAGTTGATGAGCAGGGTAATAAAATTGTTCATGATGCTTTTGCTGATGTTGAATTGAGATACCGCAAACGCTATATAGATTTGATTGTCAATCCCGAGGTTAAGGATACTTTCAAGAAACGCTCAAAGATAATCGCCACGATGCGTAACTACTTCGATGAGCAAGGATGGATAGAAGTAGAAACTCCCGTTCTGCAGCCCATTTACGGTGGTGCTACTGCCAGACCGTTTGTTACTCATCACAATGCCCTCGATATTGATCTTTATCTCCGTATCGCCGATGAATTGTATCTGAAAAGACTAATCGTCGGTGGATTTGAAGGTGTTTACGAGATCAGCAAGAATTTTCGCAACGAAGGTATGGACAAGATGCATAATCCCGAATTCACATCGATGGAAATCTACGTGGCTTACAAAGATTACGAATGGATGATGAATATGCTCGAAGATCTAATCTCCAAGCTTTGCATCGCTGTTAATGGCACTGACGAAGTAGAGTATGACGGGCAGATGATAAGCTTCAAAAAGCCATTCCGCAGAGCCAGCATGTATGAATTGCTAAAAGAATACACAGGACATGATCTTCAGGGCAAAACAAAAGATGAACTAATCAGCCTTTGCAAAGAAATTGATGTTCCAATCGATCCAAAATCCAGCTTTATGAAAGTACTCGATGAAATCTTCAGCGTGAAGGTTCAGCCAAACTTGATTCAACCTACATTCAATATGGATTATCCTTTGGAAATGTCGCCTTTAGCCAAGAAGCACCGCACCAAAGAAGGTCTTGTCGAAAGATTCGAACTCTTCGTCAGCGGATTCGAAGTGGCTAATGCGTTCTCAGAACTGAATGATCCACGCGATCAGAGAGAAAGACTCGAAGACCAGGCTCGCGAACGTGCAGCAGGCGACGACGAAGCTATGATTCTGGATGAAGACTTCCTCAATGCTCTCGAAATCGGTATGCCTCCTACATCAGGATTAGGTGTTGGAATCGACAGACTTGTAATGCTTCTAACAGGAAGAAAATCAATACGCGACGTTCTATTCTTCCCTCAGATGAAACCAGAAACCAAGTAAAGAGTAAGAAATAAATTTAAAACAAAAAAAAGCTGCCTGAAAATTCAAGCAGCTTTTTTCAAATTGTAATTAAAATTGCTTAAAAATGTACCTTGTCATAAGTATCAGTGCCGGAACGAGAAACTGTTCCGCTAGTGTTAATTGTGCCTTGATTTGCAACAAAAATTCCGGTTGCAAATGGAGTTGCCATTGAAGTACCATCCCAAGTAGCTGTATTAGTTCTGCTCTTATAAAGCACCAAGGACAAGATGCCAACCCCTGGGGCTGCCAGATCGACTGGAGGTTGTCCATAATTTGACCAGGATGCGAATTGTCCGCTGCTGCTAAAAGCTGCAATAGTCTTAATATAATCACCATTTGCACGTGCAGGTGAGTAATTACTTGCATCAGCTCCGTTGTTTCCGGCGGCTAAGCAAAATGTGATTACCTTACCACCGTAAGTAGAAGCAGCAATTACGGCATTATCCAAAGTTGTAGATGCTCCGCCGCCAAGACTCATATTCGCAACATCACCGGTGGCAGCGGCAGTGGCAACATAGTTAATGCCAGCAATAACCTGAGCATAAGTGCCAGAGCCATTTGAATTTAAAACTCTTACTGCGACTAATTTGGCTCCGGGAGCAACGCCAACAACTCCAATAGAGTTATTTTTAGCGCCGATTATGCCTGAAACGTGAGTTCCATGTCCGTTACCATCTGCCCAGGCACTTAAAGTTTTAGTTGTATAATTTCTGCATAATGAAGTTTGAATGTTTAATTCAGGTACTCTGGAGGTTGCCCAGTTAGGATCGATACCGGTATCAATTATCCATGCTGTATGGTAGCTGGAACCGGAGCAATCGGTATTAATATTAGCTCCGACAGAATTAACACCCCAATTTTGACCCTGAGCCTGGATTTGATAGTCCTTGTAATTATAATATGTTACGATGGGTTCCTCTAATCTAATTTCCTTGTCGGCTTCGACATAAGAAACTCTTGGGTCTTTTGCGAGATCTAAAGCTTTGTCATGACTAACTTTTACGGCAAAGCCATGAATTGCAGCATCATAAACAAAAAGTAAATCTGATGTTGGAATCTGATGGTCGGCAAGGACACTTTGTACCTTAGCGGCTATGCCTGCGCTACCGGAAATTTCGTTGATTTTAGAATCTGCGAAAACGACAATATACTGATTATTGAAGCCCTGCTCCAATATTTGCGAATTAGTAACCGGATTTGTACCATTGTCCTTATTACAGGAAATGATGAAAAACACTGCCAAAAGCGGCAATAATCTGATCAGAGTAGACTTAAACATAATTAATTACTCCCTTTAAAAATAAATAGGTTAAAAAGTTGACCAAACTTAATAAACTATTTAATGAAATACAATACAAATTGTATTATTTTCAAACTATTTTTACATGCTAACTAACTATAACATAAGGCTAAAAAGTAATGTTTTCATCAACATCCTATTGTTTGAATGATTCTTTACTAAATATTAAACTTTCTAGTGGATTTTATAGTCTATGTATTTTCAATTTTAATAATTTTAAGATATAAAATATGTACAAGACAATTCTCTTATTCTTTATTTGTTCAGCCATAGCTTTTTCACAGGGTTTAACAGTAAAAGGTACAGCTCAGGATGTTGATACGAAAAAACCACTAATCAGTGCCAGCGTTCAATTACTAGACCGCGACAGCGTTTCGAAGTATCATTCTATAACTGACAAATCAGGCAATTTTGAAATGGAAAGTGTAAAACCTGGTCCATATACTCTTAAAATTTCTTATATTGGATTTAAACCATATAACAAACCTATCAGAATTTTCTCAAAGGAAACAGTACTAAACTTAGGCAATATAGATATTAAACCTGATGATATCAAGACAGATGAAGTTGTTGTCAATGCCAAAGCTCCGATTGGTGAGCAGAAAGAAGACACTACAATATTCAATGCCAGCAGTTTTAAAACCACTAAAGACGCAACAGCAGAAGATCTGGTAAAGAAGATGCCCGGTGTAGAAGTTGACCAGTCCGGTACTGTCAAAGCACAGGGTGAAGAAGTAAAAAAGGTAATGGTAGATGGGAAGCCATTCTTTGGGGATGATCCTACTGCAGCGTTAAGAAATTTGCCTTCAGAAGTAATAGATAAAGTACAGATCTATGATAAAATGAGCGATCAATCCGAGTTTTCGGGGTTTGATGACGGGCAAACCTCTAAGACAATGAACATCATTACTAAAGCATTAAAAAGAAACGGCCAATTCGGTAAATTTGGTGCCGGATATGGTTATCAGGATAAGTACAACGCATCCCTTAATTTAAATATATTCAAAGGTGCCCAGAGAATTTCAATCCTTGGATTATCAAACAATGTCAACCAACAGAATTTTGCTGTAATGGACATACTCGATATGGTTGGAACTTCCTCGCCACAATCTCAGATGTTTCGTTCATTTGTCGGAAGAGGTGGTCTCAATGCTCTTGGCGGAATGGGCGGCGGTCGCGGACCCGGCGGAGGTGGTGGTGGCGGTGGCGGATTCGGTGGCGGGCAGAATTTCTTCGTTGGTCAGACTGATGGCATCAGCACTACTCATGCTCTTGGCGGTAACTATTCCGACACATGGTCGGAAGGTATGGATGTTACTGGATCTTATTTCTATAACTACACTACTACCAAGAATAATCAAATTACTGATCGTCTGTATAATTTAAACATGGATACAGCCCAATCTTATATCCAAAATACCAACTCATTCCAGAAAAACATTAATCATAAGTTTAATTTTAAATTCAATTATCAAATTGACACTAATACATCAATCATGTTAAGACCTGTAATGACTGTTCAGGCTACTAACCCCAACAGTAATTCTTATAATCAGAATTTTAACCAGAATGGGATGAATAAGACTCTTCTCAATGCTTCTGATAACATCAATACATCGGGTTACACAGGATATAATTTCTCCAATGAGTTCCTTTTCAAATATAGATTTGGCGTGGTAGGTAGAACAATTTCAATTGATGTGAATACCGGATTGAATGACAAGAGCGGAGCTTCAACATTATTAAGCAATAACATTTATTACCGCGGTTCAGATTCAACTATTAATATACTCGATCAGCAAAGTATTGCCCCGACAAAAGGTTATAATTATAATGTTACGGCTAATTACACCGAACCAATACATAAGGATGGTCAGCTATTGCTAAAATATAATATGACTTTTAATAACAATCAGGCAGACAAAAGAACATTTTTCCTTGATTCGCTTACAAATAACTATTCAGTGCTTGATTCCGTACTATCAAATCAGTTCGACAATGATTATCTATATCAGAGTCCCGGAATTGCCTACAGATACAAAGCCGATAAACTCCAGCTGACAGCGGCGATTGATTATCAAATGTCACAGTTGAAAAGCAATCAGCTATTTCCTCAAACTCAAAATGATATTAATTATAAATACAAAAATTGGTTGCCCTCAATGAGGATTAACTATAAGTTCGACCAGAGATCCAGCCTTATGCTTAACTACAGAACCAGCACAAGTGCTCCATCAGTAACTCAGCTTCAGAATGTTATTGACAATACAAACCCTCTGCAGATTTCTACGGGTAATCCGAATCTCCAGCAGAGCACGTCAAATTTTGGAATGATTAGGTATAACACGTTTAGTTCAGACTTCAATAATGTATTCTTCTTCTATGCCGGAATTAACAACAGAATGAACTATATTGGTAATTCAACTTTAATTGTGGCTAAGGATACGGTTATCGGCAATAACATAATTGTTCCCGCAGGAGGTCAGATAGCTCAACCGGTTAATCTTGACGGTTTCTGGAACATAAACGGCATGATGAATTTTGGATTTCCTATCCCATTCATCGGATCGAAGATGACAATCGGCGGTGGTGGTATGTATTCACGTACACCCAGCTTGGTTAACAATGCTGACAACATCTCTGACTTATATAACATAAATGTACTTGGAATGCTGACAAGCAACATAAGCGAGAATATTGATTTCAATTTATCTTTCCGTGCAAATGTGAACCAAACCCGCAACTCACTCGATAAATCCAACAATTATTCCTACAACAACTATCTGACAACATTCAATCTTAAATGGATTTTCTGGGAAGGGGTATTCATACAGGCAGAAGGCAGAAACCAGTTCTATACCGGTTATACAGCCGCCAATGCGAATTATACGATGCTGAATTTTCATATAGGGAAAAAGCTCTTGGGTGATGATAATGGCGAACTGAAGCTTTCCGTCTATGATTTATTGAATCAGGGCAAAAGCACACAGACAAATGTCACAGATTATTACACAGAGTATCAATATAACACTGCTCTCCAAAGATACATAATGTTAACATTCACTTATAATCTGAGGATGTTCGGTAAGTAAAATTGAATAAAACTAGGGAATCAATTGTTTGCTAATCATAAGCGGAATTTTTTTTCATAATCTGTTTTCTCTGTAGAATTTATCCCTAAAGGGATTGAATATTGGTAGGAAATTTAGTCCAAAATGACAAATTATCTCCTAAAGATTAGATATTCAATTTTTCGTTTTTTAACATTTAATCGCTACATGATAAATGATGTTTCTGGATTCTATTTCTACCAATATTGAATCACTAAGTGATAAAAAAAAGGGTGGATCATCACGATCCACCCTTAATATTCACTAATAATGAAAATCTATTTTACCGGTGTTTCCACTACAACATCGACCTTACGGCTGAAGAATCTGCCTTCAGGGAGATCGTTGTCATAAATCGGATCGACTTCGCCGTAACCTGCAACTTTTATCTGATCCTTGTTGAACTGAGTTCCAACGGCGGCAGCTCTTTCTTTCGAGAGTTTCAGGTTATAAGCATCGTCACCAAGTCTATCGGTACGACCAGTAATAAATATCTTCGAATCAGGAGCTATTCTGCTCTTTATGAAATCGGTCAGTTTCTTGTTGTAGAAGCTCAGCTTAGCATAATCGAATCCAAAAAGAATAAGACTATAACGATCTATATACTTATCAGCAACTCTGTCGCGTTTCTTCTGCTGAACAGTGATGAGCTCGATAGGCATTATTTGATCTGCTGTTTCTTTCTTCTGTCCATTTATATCGGTAACACCGAGATTATAAACCAGATCTGCATCCTGCTTTGGAATTGTTCCCTGATCATGATCGAATTTCCATTCTACATACTTCGGAGGATCACCTTTACCGTCGAAGCGATTGATAAGTGTGTTGTTCTGAAGAGCGTTGAGATTCCAGTCCTTCACTCCGGCTTCTGCCGTCACTTCGGGGTAGAATCTTACAACAGGGGGATTAACTGAACGTAAGGTATCATCTACAATAACCGGAGCGATGATTTCGAACTTATTTGCAGTGATTTCAACGCGTCTGTTCTCCTGCTGTCCGTCAGCTTCATTGTTGTTCGAAGGATCCTGAGGCAGATTCCTATGGGCGACAATCATTCTAGCAGTATCAATTCCCCAGGTATCTCTAAGGTAATTGAAGACCGTACGGGCACGGCTGACGGAAAGACCTTCATTGCCAGCTTCAACGCCTTTGTTGTTGTTGCATCCTTCGATTGTAATCTTAGCTGTTGGATTGTCTATCATACGTCTGCCGATAATATTCAGCACATGATAGTAAGTCTCCAAAATTCCGAGATCCATGGTGGATTTCTCGGTAAACTTAGCCGCATCATCTTTTGACAATCTGGCATATTTGGGTGCCAATGTAGATTGACCTTCATCGAAGAAGATGTAAGTCAACATTGGTTTAATATTAGTTGATAAGAATTCTTCCACTTTGAAGCGTAAAACTTCGCGTTCAACACTATCGGCATCGATGCCGTAAGCTTTTATCCTGCCCTCAAGGAGATTTGCCTTGGGCTGAGTAACAACGCCATCTTCTTTAGTCCCGTCTGGTTTAGTTCCGGCAATAAGATTGCCACCGGGAACATATCTGAAAGCAAGACCAAAATTGAGAGTGTTGACATGCCAGTCGGAAGTTCCACCGGATATTACAGGTTCAAGGTTATCGGTCACCTGAGTTAATCCAAAATGGTAGTTTACTTCGGGTGCAAGGAAGTACTTTCCAGCTCCGTCGAGAGGAATGTTGTAGCTAAGCCCTATAAGTGCTGACATTTCGAGTGATTTAGCACCGGGAATATCTCCACTGGACTTTAAGCGTTCTCTCAAACCATTCTCGTAAGTGCCGACAGATGGCTCGAGTATCTTTTCAACGGCATCTGCTGTTTTAGCTATCATAAAACCTGCATGAAAGCCACCGGTAAGCATCAAACCATAATATATCTTTAGATTCAATCTGGGTTCTATAGAAATCGACCCAAGACCAAAATCAATACTATGCTCAAATTTTCCACGAGCAGCATCGCCATTTAAATTAATCACTGTGTCTTCAACAGATTTTACCAATCCGTTTCTATTGAAATAACCTAATCTAACTTCGAAATTAAGCAAACGGGATAGTGGAATTGAGTATAGGAATCCGAATGCAATTCCCTTTCCTGTGCCATCTTTGTACTGAACGCAACAGTCCGGAATTCCATTTATTTTCTTAAAATCAGCAATATGGCTGTTGAAATTATAGTCAACATAGGCTCCGTAGGCAGTGTGTTCGAAAATGCTGAGATTGCTCTGTGAATATGCATTTACAGATATAATCATTAGTGCGAGGAGGATTGTGAGCTTTCTCATTTCTGTACCTCCACTATTTGAGTTTCAACTCCTAGCGGAGTAATCATTGTTATCACATAAGTCCCGTTTGGATATTGGCTGAAATCTTTGATAAATAGCTTCTCTCCTTCCTTTTGCAACCCCTCAAATACTACTGAGCTTAGCCTTCCGTTCAAATCATTAATAGTGATCTTAACGGCAATTTCTTCATTGATTTTTGAAATTATGGTTGCTCTGTCCTGTATTGGATTAGGAGAAACTATTAGCTGGAATGCTGTTTTTGGAGATTTGAAAAGTCTGGTGGTTCCTCCTTCATTGCATAAGCCTGTAAGATCAACCTTCGAATTCGTTAATGTATCCGCAGTATTGCAGTCAGTCCACTTGAAGCTGTCGATTGTAATAGGACTGGTTGTAACATCACCCAAAGTACCCATGAAATGAAGAGTTAAAAGTGTGTCTGATAAACCTCGTATGCCACTAATACTTATTCGCCTAAAGTCATTGTCGAATACTCCCTTTGGAGTGACGCTCTCAGGAACGATTATGAATTTATTAAAGGATATCTCGGCAATCCAATTTCTTGAATTACATTCATTAAGATATTCTGATTTACTTATATAAAAAGGAATATCTATATATCCGCCGGGATAAACCGAGTATGCCGGTGCTCCCATGTTGATGTTAGCATATGGATACTTTACATGAACCTTTACAGGTGGTGAAGCATTTACGCATCCGTTTGTATCGGTTACTGTAACGGTATAATCATTAGTCAGTCTTACTGTTATTTTTTGTGTAGTCGCACCGGTTGACCATGTATATCTGACATAACCGAGATTGCCGGCATCGAGTGTAACTGAGTCGCAGTCGCAGATTTCGATAGGACCGGCAGGATTGACCACTGGTTTTGGTAATGGTAGAATAGTAACTCTGATTGTGTCCAAGGCAACACAGGTTTTCTGATCTGTTACCATAAGCACATAATCAGTTGTATTAGTTGGGTTAGCCGTTACAAAAGGAGTATTGGCAGCACTCAATCCGGTCGATGGAATCCATTGGTACTTATAAGGCGGAGTGCCGTCTGTACCGTTTGCGCCGATTTGAATAGGCACGTTGAAGCAGGTCTTAACGTCAGCACCGAGGTTGACTTTAGGCTCACCGATTGTGAATGTTGTAATTACTGTATCAGCATCATCTGTAACATAAGTCACAATAAGTTTGACTGTGTAAGTGCCACCTGCTGAATAAATATGCTTTGGTTTTGCCTGACTGGATAACCCTCCGTCACCAAAATTCCAGTCATATTTTTTGATTGAATACGGTGTGGACTGAACAAAAAACTCGGTTTCTTTACCGGCACAATCTGTGAAAGCTGTTAGAGCAATAGACAGTGTGTCCAGCCTTACTCCTGCAGCATAACCATAGGAATCAGCTGCTCCGTAACCATAAACATAAGCATTAAATCCACAATCCTTTGAGGAAACAAGTCTGTGGGCTCCCTGAGGAACAGTCAGCTGTACAACAGAATATGCGGGATTGCCTGCGACCGGAACCCAACCAGCAACAGGAGCACCGTCAAGCTGTACATCACCCGTGCAGCTTGTGCCGACAGCAATATTCACATAATTACCATTAATCGTTGCAAAATTAAAAACCTCAAAAGATATATCATCCCTTGTCTGCTCTACTGGGCTAAGCATAATGAAGAATGGATCAGCATCTATTACGCCATCATATAATGTTCCGTTACTGTACTGAGCAACAGCTATTGGCAGATCAGAATTTATATATGTTGGATTTGTAATAATTTTTTCTACAAACTGACCTTTATTAAGATTAACTGTACCACCACCATCAAATGTTACATTAGTTCCATCCTTGATAGCCAGAATTCTATAGGTATCTCCATTTAATCTTGTTTTATAAGGAATTGTAACAAAACTTCTTCTAAGAGTATTATTGGGGAACATTTGTTCGAAAAGATGATTACATGCCATCTTATCATTCGGAACATTAGCACAGGCAGCACCACCAAATACAGCAACGGGGAATTGTGAGCCGATCGATACAACGGATGAACCTGTTAAGTCGGTGGCGGATTGAACTTGGTAAACATCTCCTTTGTTCAAATTTATGTCAAATGGAATATTAGCAGGTTTACCGCCAGCTGTTGCCGCCACAGGAGTAATTCTGACTGTAGTTCCGTCATAGGCAGCAACTACCATAAATTCTGAACTTTGGATAGGCACATAACTTAGTACAAAGTACTGCTTTCCAAGAGCTTTAACAGGCAGAATTAAACCTCCATCAGAAGTTTGAGGTGAGTAGTTTAACTCAAAAACGTTTACATCATTATCGGCAACAACATGAATTGCTTGCGCTTCGATTACTTCAGAACTTGTAACATGTCCAACATTAGTCGGAACGTCTATGACAGTACTCGAATTAGCTGGAATAACAAAATTCTGCGACCAGGCTTTCCCTGGAATCGAAATAGTTCCTGTAGCACCTATTTCAGAGCTAATGAACACTTTTAGCTGATATGTCCTGTTGTCAGTAATAATATTAGACATAAAGCCAAACCAAAAATCCTTACCGGCAGAAGTAATCTGGGCATTCAAGTTTGGTTGCGGCAAAAGGAATATAAATGAGCTAGCTAAAAGAAAAAGACGTAGAAAATATTGTTTCATAGTGCATTTCCTCCAATGGATTATTAATTGTTTGTGTAGTATTTCTTTTCTTATTTTTAAAAAAGCAGATTTTACAAATGTTAAAATTTTCTGAAATTACTTTTAATCGAGCACGTTAATATACGATTATTGAAATTTTTTCTTAGATTTGCTAATTGTATTAATTTGTATAAACAAATTTAATATAAAACACCGATTCGAAATTAATAATAAATATTGCATAAACAAAAGATAATTTCTTAAAATGAATATTTTTCAAGCAATAATTCTCGGGATAATTCAAGGTCTGACAGAGTTTATTCCAATTAGCAGCACAGCACATTTGACCATTGCAGGTAAACTGATGGGATTAATTGACAATACACATCCCGAACAATGGACAGCTTTCATGGCTGTTATTCAGCTTGGTACATTAGCCGCTGTTCTTTTTTATTTTTCAAAGGAATTGAAAACTGTTCCTATCGCATTTTTCAAAGAGAATTTTAATTCATCAAGAAAGCCTTTTGCAGCTCAGTCTGCCGACTCAAGGCTGGGGTATTTGATAGCAATCGGCTCAATTCCGATTTTTACGATAGGATTTGCGTTAAAGAAAATTATCGAAGGATCGCTTACAAAGGAATTACCAATCATTGCCGGAAGTTTGATTCTTCTTGCTGTAGTTTTATATATAGCAGAAAAAGTCTCTTCTTTAAAGAAAAATACTGACGCAATGACAATCAAGGATAGTATAATCATCGGATTAGTTCAGTGTCTTGCATTAATTCCAGGTTCATCGCGCTCAGGGACAACAATCACAGCTGGATTATTCGTGGGATTAAATCGTGAAACTGCAGCCAGATACTCATTTCTTCTCAGCATTCCTGCAGTATTGGTCAGTGGGTTGTACCAACTTGCAAAAAGCTACAAACATTTGTCGGGTGCTGATTCGCTCGCTTTGATTATTGCTACTGCTTTCGCAGCCGTGAGTGGATATTATGCAATAGCATTTATGATAAATTACCTAAAAACCAGAACGAACCTGGTCTTCATTATCTATCGCATTGTGATCGGATTAGCTCTCATATTCATGATTTACAGAGGAATCGTGTAATAATTGAAATATTATTCTAAAATATTATTTTTTTTCCTTCTGTCTGCATTTCTAATGATATCATGTCAAAAGAAACAGACAGCAAAACCAGCATCCAATCATAAGATTGATTTAACCGAAGATTCAACGTCAGCTGGAACTGCAAACAGGAAACCAAAGATTAAGCTATCGATTCAACAGGATTCTGCAGATATTACCGATATTGCAATAATAACTACTTCACTTGGCAAAATTACTGTCGGACTTTTCGGAAATGATGCTCCGAAGACTGTGAAGAACTTCATTGGGTTAACTAAAAAGGGATATTATAATGGCATCCTGATTCACCGGGTGGCAAAAAACTTCCTGATTCAGACAGGGGACAGGAACACGATCTCCAAATTGAAGAAAGCCGAATGGGGCAAAGGCGGCCAGAGTTACTACGGTAAGCCATTTGAAGATGAGCTTTTCCCAGACAAACCATCCTACAAGAATGGTTACTTCAAGGGAACACTTGCTATGGCTAACCGTGCTCAGAACAAGAACACAAGCCAGTTCTTCATCTGTCTTGATGAAGCAATAGAACTTGATAAACGCTGGTCAATATTTGGAAAAGTCACTGACGGAATGAGTGTGGTAGAGAAGATAAATCTAGTTAAAATTGTCCCGGGGCCATTTGAAGCCAACGATGGTATCCCCGAAGAGCCAATAAAAATATATTCTATCGTAATTAAAAAATATAATTCATAATTATCAGTTACTATTATTTTTCTAATCATTCAGGAGTAAAAACTATGAAAAAAGCATTCTTAAGTCTATCAATTTTATTGTTAGGCGCTATCATTATCACAACAAATTGCACACCAACAAAGGAAGGAAACAAAACTAATATGGAAACAGTTAAAGCCGTTGAGGTTAAAACAGATAACCCGCATTTTTTGATCACGATTACACAGAATGGTAAATCTTTGGGCGAAATCGAAATAGAACTTTTTCCCAATATTGCACCGAAACATGTTCACAATTTCGACAGTTTAGTAGCTGCTAAATTCTATGATGGATGTGCATTCCACAGAGTTATTCCAGGATTTATGATCCAGGGTGGCGATCCCAACTCAAAGGATAAACCTAAGGGTACATGGGGTATGGGCGATCCGTCACAGACCAAAGTTCCAGCTGAATTCAATAGCATGAAGCATGAAAGAGGAGTTATCTCTGCTGCACGTACAAACGATCCAAACAGTGCAACTTCCCAATTCTTCCTAATGCATGCAGCTTCTCCACACTTGGATGGCCAGTACACAGCTTATGGTAAAGTTGTTAAAGGACTTGAAGTAATTGATGCAGTCTGCAGTGTACCAAGAAATGGCGATGCACCAGTTGAGAAAGTAGAAATGAAAATAGTAAAAATCAGCAAATAAATCCAACTGATTGCATAAATGAGAAGTCCTTCATCCAAGAGGTGAAGGACTTTTTTTTTATTCCCGTGCAAACAAGTATCTATTCAACAAGCAGATTTATATCTTCACAAACTTCCCGACTCTATCTCCAATCCTCACAAAATACATCCCCGGAACCAAACCGGAAACATCGATTCTAGCTCCCTCCCTGCTTGCGGGGAGGGCTGGGGTGGGGTCGCAGTTTTGCCCGAAGATATTATATATTTTTATAGCACTTTGTAAGGGCGAACGGCCGATCGCCCCTACGGATATTTCTATGAAATCGGAAGTAGGATTGGGGGAGATAGAAACACTATCAAAATTAGATGCAAATTCTTTAACATCGAGTAATTGATTATAAACTGATCTGTGTACTCCACTATCGGAAGTTACATACACAAATTCTTTGTAGAATGTAATGCTGCCGGGATTCCTGAATTTTGTCCCATAACTTTTATTTACCCATTTATTTTCGAATTTTGCAAATAATCCATTGTAACCTGAGCCAATAATAAGAAAATCATCTTTCATTCCCATTGCTGAAACTCTTGGATTGCCAAGTGGAATATTCAATCCTGTCGTGTCGGGCAGAGTCCAAGTTGATCCCTTATCTGTTGTTGTGTAAACTCCACCAAATAGGGTTCCAATATACCAGATATTATCTTTGATAATAATACGCTTGATATTCATGAAATCACTGAGATTATTTCCAGTCCTGTCAATCCATGTTTCGCAATTATCATTTGACAGAAACAATCCTCCTTGAATAGGATCTGAATATCTGGACTGCACTCCTGTGAATATTGTATCATTGATTAAGACCAATGGATTTACATACATCATACCTTCATTAGCAAGACCTTTTGTCTTCTGAACCCAATTATCTCCATTATCCGACGAGGTGAAAACACCATAATAACTTGTGGCACAAATCAGTTCCTTGTCTTTGATAATCACTGTAGAAATTGTCGAATCCAATAATCCATTATTTTTCTTTACCCAGCTAAGTCCTCTGTCGGTTGACATAAAAATGCCAAAGTAGTTAGTTGATGCGAAGATTAAACTCTCATTAACTACTATTGACCTGACCATTAGAGTATCCATACCATTATTTCTTGCTTGCCATGAATTGCCATTGTCAACCGAAATAAATACCCCTTGTCCGGCAGAACCGATATATAAGGTATCGTTATACACCGTCATTGTGTTTATTCTTTTCCCGTTCAAGCCATTATTACATGGCTCCCACTTTGCGGATGCAATATTTGATAAACCTAATATTAAACAAATAAGTAAAAGTGATTTTCTCATAATTTCCTATATGTCTTTTTCAAATGGAATTCTAACCTTGAGAAACCCCCAACCCCCTTGGGAAAAGGGCGCTAATACAGGCGTTGCAATTTATTGTTTTGTCTCCCCCTTGTTCCAAGTGGTATTAAGGGAGTTTCCGCATTATAACTTTACAAACTTCCCAACCTTATCCCCAATCCTCACAAAATACATGCCTGGTGGTTAGTCTGTAACATTTTCGCTGCTACGTCCCGACAACGATCACCCCAAAATTCATAAGATTTGGTTTGTTATTTTCATCTCGAAAAATTCTATTTTTTACATTAACTTCACAATTCTCGCTGATTATTAGCAGTCCAAAAATATAAATATTTTCTGAAACGCTCGATATAGTCTTCTTTTCCTGCTTCATAAATTCAAGATTACCAACATTGGCTATATTTATTGATTTACAACTTATACTTGTGTTAATCTTAACATTTCCTCTGATAATTACATCATCATTTTGAGTTGGTATAGTTCCACTAATCCAAGTTTGAGTGTCGTTCCAATTCCCACCAATTTCAGTTGATTCGACTTCTATTGAATAGCATGAAATAAAAGCAAATGCGATTAAGAAACCGAAAATAATAATCTTCATACAAAATTCCTTCCAGTGGTTATTTATACTTCATCTATTTTATTAAAATCTACAGCTTTACAAATTTACTAATTATATCCCCAATCCTCACAAAATACATTCCCAGAGCCAAACCGGAAATGTCTACACGTAGGGGCAATTCATGAATTGCCCCTACAGACAATACAGTTTGTCCGAATACATTATATATCCTAACATCGTTTTGTAAGGGCGAAGGACCGTTCGCCCCTACGGATATTTCTATGAAATCCGTTGCAGGATTGGGTTGTATGAAAAATACATAATTTATAATAGGATTGTCTCCAACGCTTACTGGCTTCACAGCGAAGCCGCTTAGCTGAACCTGAAATTCTGTGGCTGTTCCTGTTGCAACCTTAAGAACTGCACTATTAGCACCTTCGATTGTTGGACTATATCTGATTTTTACGTTAAGATCTGCTCCTGGCTGAATTGAATCTGCACTGAAAGCATAAAGTTTGAATCCATCACTTCCTATTCCCGAATTTGCTTCTACTACTGGCGTTATGTGGGCTACTACATTGCCTGTATTTCTGAAGGTAGAAGTAAGAACTTTCCAGCTTCCAATATCGACTGAATCAAAGTTCATAGCGTTTGCAGTTGTCATAATAACTGAATTATTGATAATAGCAGGAATATAGCTAAAATCGAGATGTCCTATCGATTCGCCTATATCCCACATTCTCAGCTTGCTTGTAGATAGCTGCCCACAAGCTCCGATAGTTGCATTACCATGATAAGCCGATAAAACTCCTTCCCATGTAGCTCCATTGGTTTTTGTGCTGAACACCTGTCCACCGGAACAAAGCATAAAAATCTTTCCGGCATCTGTGGATGTATAAAAATAAATAGGAGTGAGCTGGTAATTTGTGAGATTATATTTATTTGATGTCCAGGTTTGACCGCCATTGGTTGTAGAGGCGATAACCGAATTACTCTTACCAGTTTCATTGTAAACTGCAAGTCCATTATTCTTGTCCATAAACGCAATCTTGGATATTTGTCCGGCACCTGTTATCGTTGAGACAGCCCAGGACAGTCCTTTATCAAATGACCGATAGACGCGCCCTTTCGTAGTGCCGAACCATGCATTGTTACCCAGAAAGTAATTTGAGCCCACATATCCGGATTCACTTGCTTGTGCTGCAGGAACTCCCGTAACAGCCGACCAGGTTTTACCTGCATCCGATGTTTTGCCAACTCCCCACACAGTCCCTTTGGGATCCCCCAGGAAAACACCAAAGTTAGCGTCAAACATATTAACAGCGTTCACAAATGTTGATATGCTTGTAACTGAGCTACTGGTCCAAGTTGAACCGCCATTAATTGTTTTAAAAATTGAAGCTGATGTATTTGCCTGACTGCTTGACCCTGCCAATGCAGTGGTTTCATCTTTCGCCCAGATGCAGTAAAGATATTCATTCGAAACGGCATTCGCTGAAGTCTGTCCATTGAAGATTCTGTAATATCCGCCGGCATTGCCGAACATACCACCCAGCCCAACTGCCCAGAGTGTCTTTTCATTTGGAACGTAAGCTCCGCTCCAGTCGGGAACATCATTCTCCTGAAAAGTTCCCAGCGATGAATATTTATTATTAGTATTAATTTTGACAGGTATTTTGACAAGCTGATAATTTGTATAACCTGTGCTTTCGAATGTAACAAACAGATTTGCTGTTCCCTGGTACCAAGGATTTGCCGGTAACATCTGAACTGTGATATCAATATTTTTCGTCGTTCCTCCGGCTATATTCCCAACTGAAATCGTTTGGGTAGAGACGCTTAGTAAGTTTCCCTGAGGTGCAATTTTCATTGTCATATTGGAAACAGTCGCCAGATAATTCGTTAATTCGAGCCGTATGACTTTGGGATCATAATCTGTCAAAGCATCACCGGATGTCATAATAACCTTCGATACCTCAACTCCGGGGATCCCTTGACCGCCAAAGTTATTATATGTTACTGCTTTATTCGCATTTGATCTGCCGTAATAAAGAGGTCTGCTGTTCGGATCAGTTGTCAAAACATTGTCACAAGTTGAACGTAGCTGATGATATATTTGTCTTGGAGTCCAGTCTTTATGGATTGATTTAATCAGTCCTGCCAAACCTGCTGTGATTGGACTTGCCATAGATGTACCATCGAGGCTCCCATACATATTATTAGGCAGAGTCGCAAGAATTGATGCTCCGGGTGTATAGACAGTTACCGCCAATCCGGTATTAGAAAAGGATGCTACTTTATTGGAGGAAGTAGAGGCTCCAACGCAAACAACATTGTCATAACAAGCAGGATACTGTTCGCCGTTATCTATATTCTGATTACTATTACCGGCGGCGACAACAACAACAGCCCCTTTAGCTATAGCAGAATTGATAATATCCTGTCCGACAGGAGTATATCCGGGTCCACCCCAACTGCAATTAATTATGTCAGCATTCATCAATGAGGCATAAGCAATACCCTCATAACCACGATAAATGCCCCTTATTCCTGTTTGATCTGTTGCACATTTAACTGGAAGTATTGAGCAATTGAATCCCGTACCTGCAACACCAATTCCGTTATTAGTGGAAGCAGAAGCACAACCGGCAACGTGAGTGCCATGTTTATTGTCGTCACTTATGCCTGTATTTTTGGGATCATTATCTTCTTTCCATGCCTGAGCAGAGATTTGAGTTGCATTGATATTACCGACCAAGTCCCAGCCATGAACATCATCAATCTTTCCGTTTTTATCGTCATCAATACCATTGCCAGCTATTTCCTTTGGATTTGTATAAATATTATCTTTTAAATCTTCGTGAAGCCAGTCTGTACCTGAATCAACAATAGCAATTATTACATCTTTACTGCCTTTGGTCACGTCCCAGGCTTGAGGAAGTTCCAAATTTGAAACCCACCATTGAGAACCGATTTGCGGATCATTTGGAGTGACATCGGTATGATATACAAAAACAGGAACTGCATACTCTACTTCGGGATTCTTCATCAGCTGTTCGCAGACATCATAAGGATCAACCTGTTCGGTATAATTAATTTCAATTATTCTATCAGTACCGTATGGATCTGCGGCAAGGGGGATATTCCCCTCTGTAAACACGAATGGTAGTCGTGCCGACTTAATGCCCAATGGCGATAAATCAGACATAAGAGTCGATGAGTAGAGCAGATTTGACTTATTATCTATCGCAACTCTAGCTTTTGTTTTTAAATGAACTGAGTTGGGCAAATAATCTTCTCGCTTCACTCTCTGAATATTGATTATTTTTGCTGGAGTAAAATTACCGTTACCAAGCGATGTTCCGGGAATATTAATCGTATAAGCGACTTTTGAATTATATGTAGATGATTTTGAACTTTTGGCAAAATCCGGATTAGGCAGTGCATCCAATCCCATAACTGATGCGAATAAGAAAAATGAAACACAAAACATACAAACTCTTAAGGACATTTTAATCTCCGAAATTTTTTATTTCTAATAT
>CAIOZA010000120.1 GCA_903862655.1 uncultured Ignavibacteria bacterium | reverse complement strand
TACTTCCTGTCCAAGTTGGTTGAATAAACTTAATTTTACATTTCCATCATTCGGGATATGATAATTGATAATGGCATCTTGATTAATAGGATTAGGGTGAATTTCCATTTTTATTGGTAATAACATCTCGATTCTAGCAATTCCTCTTTGACACAGTCCTTGTATTGTCAAACTGCCATTTTGTATGATTGTATCAATATTTGGATTATTCCATTTGAAATGTGTGATTCTAAGAGGTGTAACATCTTTGTTTGCCAGCAAAACATCTCCGCAGAAATTACCTAATTCTATCTCATTGTTGATGAATTTTATATTATTTCCAGACAAAGTAATTACTCTGTCTCCCGATTCAACTGGAAAATTATCATTTGGAACTAACGCAGTTGCATCGTATCTAATCTCAGCGGTGAAGCTTAAACTATCATTTATTTGCATATTGTCATCTTTTTTTGCCATTAAAGGTATGCAGAAATCAGGTGTGCCTACTAGTGCTGTAAGGTCAGGAATAAAGATTGTTGTCAAAGCTTTACTGGTTCCGGATAATGCTGATTTATAAGTGGTAGAACATGGACTATCAATAATAACAATCAGGCTGTCAGAATAGGATTTATTTAAGTCAGGAATGAAAGTTACTGTAACATCTATTGATGAACCAACATCCAAAGGATTTTGAAGGCTTGGATTTGTAGTAATATTGAAAATACCCGATAAATTTTTTGCTGTTATACTTTTAATCTGAATTGGTGCATTCGATTCGCTTTTTAGAGTTAAATTTAACAGATATGAACCTCCTGTTTGTCTTGATCCAAAGTCCAGATCACTCAATCCGGTTAGCTTTATATCATAAAGTTTTACTTCAAATGTTTCTGATCCGATGCAGCCGTTAGTATCTGTAACTGATACGGAATAGGTACCGGGTATTGAGACATTGATTTCGTTTGTCATATCTTCAGTATTCCAGAGATATGACTGAAAATCTTTATCTATTGTTAATTTTGTATAATCTCCTGGGCATATAAAATGATCCCCTGTGATGGAAAATTGTGGTATCTGATTTAACTTAACTTCATGAACCGTGCTATCGAAACATTTATGATTCATTGCAATTGTTACAGAATAGAAACCACTTTTATTTACAATAATCGATTGGGTTGTATCGCCGGTTGACCAATGATATGTATATCCTAATCCTATTGGTTCTGCGAATAATTCTGTACTATCACCCAAACAGATAGATGTTTTGCCTTGAATTGTAGCTTTGAATGTCGGAATAACAGTAATATCGATTGAAGCACTGTCCTTGCATCCATATTGATTTTCAACTACTACTGTGTAGGTATCTGATTTGTTTACTGTAAGTGTTGTTGAAGTATCTCCTGTTGACCATAAGATTTTATCATACATACCGGATATTTCAGTCTTTAAGATTACACTATCACCTTCACAAAAGACCTGAGAGCTTTGAGGTAATATTTTTATATTTGGTTTTGGATTTGATTTGACTGAAATTTCAGCAGTATCCGAACATTGTCCATTCAAAGAAACAATTACGCTGTATATGCCCGATTTTGAAATATTTATTATCGGAGTTGTTTCTCCTGATGACCATAGATATTTATATGAAACACCGGTAGGAATTGCAGTTAGAATAATCGTATCACCTGTATGTCTTCAAAATTAATTGGACAAAATATATAAAAAGAACTTAGATAGATTGATTAAATTAAATAATTAAAAGAACAAAACAAATAAATAAATATAGCCAGCAATATTGCATAAAATTTTGAGTTTTTTTAGGCATT
>CAIOZA010000119.1 GCA_903862655.1 uncultured Ignavibacteria bacterium | reverse complement strand
CATGTTACAAATATATGAATTTTTTAATATTTAATATAATAAATAAGGCAACATCTGGGTTACAAATATTTTTTCTTGGCACAACACATTGGTTACACCCAGGTATTTGATTAGTATATGAAGATAATTTTACGGGTAATAATTATTGCTAATTTAATTTTATTTCCTCTTTTTTATATTCCAGGTTTTGGCTTTTTTCCTATTTTCTTTCATTGGCACTATTTTAGCTTTTGAATATTTTTCGAGTATGAAAGTGCTTGCAATATAATGCCAACCTGGTTTTGGCTCTTCGTTAGGGATGTAAATACTCAATTTCTGTTCAACAGTTGCATAGAAATAAATAGGAATATACTTATCCAAGCTTAGGTACATATTTCCGAAACCATTGATTACACTAGTTACATTTAGGTTGATTCCGGCTGTTGTTCCCAAAACACTACCCTGAGCAGATTTTACGAATTCGATATTAGCACAATGTTCATTCAGAGTATCAATTCGGGGATTAATTCTAAACAATGAGAACTGTTTGATCTTAGGTATTGGTACTCCATTTTCAACAAGATCTTCACCTGAATTTACAACCCAAGTTTCATTAATTGCTTTGCATGATCTTACAAAAGGAAAGAATAAGTAAGGCTGAAAGGCTCCACCGGGAGAAAGCGCATAAGTATTTGTATCATCAGACAGTTGCGCCATTCTCTGCCCTACACTATCTATTGTAATTCTTATTTTACGGTTAAGCCAAGGCGAGTCAAAGACTTCAAGATTTTTATCTTCTTTGTAGCTTTCTTTTGATTTATAAGATATTAAAGTTAGTGATAGCTGAAAACTTCCGTATTTATTAATATCTTCGCAAACAACCATTAGTCTTTCCTGGCGGTTTTTTAGAAGAGGTTTATCAAAATTTATTACGACACTATCGAAAGATGTTACATTATAAATCAGAGTGTCCCCTTTATCAAATTTATATTTAATACAGACTGTATCCTTTATTCTTAGCAGGTTGGTTGAATCAGACGGTGCTAAAAGTTGGGCATTAGTAAATGAAAAAGCAACAGCTGAAATGAATAGAACAATAGGAATTTTTTTTAAATTTATCATTTTGAAGTTCCAAGTAATAAACTGATTGTTACAAAACTGACATTTTTTGTTCTACAAATTATATCAAGAAATCTCAAATTCGAAAAAACTCTGGATTCTATAATTATTTCGGATTGATAAAAGGATGTTTTTTGGGTATAAATCATTACATATTTCCAAAAATAAAGCAGTCTAATTAGTGTTAGACTGCTTTTGGATATTTTTCTTTTAATTTTTTTCACTAAAGATCCACTTGGAACCGGATTATCATATCAAATCGTGCATTAACTAATGGAAAAACTCTACGAGGAGTTATCTGGCCTTTAGATTTGCTGTAAAGCGATTTGATAAAAAATTGTGGCTTATATTTAACAGCAGAAGACAAAACCTGAGCAATTTCATCATTTACATCTAGGATATGATCAGGGTTTCTATAATATTCCTTTACACTGACATTGGAGAACTGACCGAGGATGTAATCAGGTGTTAATGGATCATCTTCCCAATTGATCACACTGTTAATGTCTGCAGGATTAGGTGGATTAGCTTTTAACTTGGCAAAATGAAGTGCAAAGCTTACAAACTCGAATTCAACATCATCAACTTTTGGGTCGAATGGTTTATTGTTATCTATCACCAATGAGTCTATCCAATAATTGAAGGACAAAATTTCAGCTTTTCCGATTTTATCTTTATTTTTATTATATTCTTCATATTTTGATAAATTCACAAAATCTATAGCTGTATCAGGAACTGATTTATTTTTATAATTTGAATAAAAAATTAATGGCAGTTGAAACCTGAACGATGACAGTGAATCAACAGTACTGGTGTAACATCCATCAACAAAAAGCATTGTGGCTATTAATAAAATATATATAATGGACTTTTTCATTTTGAGCTCTAGTTAATTATTAAATCAATTTTCTTTTAATCTCAATCTATCCTTTTCCCATTGCTCATCCCATTCATCATCCTTGCTTCTGCCGAAATGACCGAAAGTGAATGTAATTCCGAATGTAAGGATTGGTTGGCTTGCCCAGGCCGCATCGCCATGGATTTCCATTGGGCCAATTTTATAAGAGACACCTCCTAATATTCTGAAGGCTGTGAATGAGGCCAAGTTAACTGTAAGCGGAGCACCATCACGAATTTCTTTGAATGGATTATCAACGTAGTTATCCATATTCATTGTATCTCTGACGGCTTCAAATTTTCCTTTCAACCCTTCAAACTGAAATCCGGCATAAAGAGACAGGCTGTTATTCCATGATTTACTGAAATGAACTCCAAAATTCCAAGTACTCAGACTGATACTGGGGCCACCATTAATTGCAGAATAAGCAAAATGAGCTGAGAGACCCATTTTTTCTTCAGGTTTAAACAAATTGAAGAACCTGTCGACATTTTGTGAGGCGGTTAAGCCCCAATATGTAACTGAATTATCCCCCATCGGCACAGCAATGATTCTGAAACGAATTTGTGTTCTGGTTGGAAACCCAAAAATAAATTGAATTGTTGGAATTCCAGACATAAAACTGATGTCGTTTCCTTCAACATAAGCAACTGATTTATAGGATGTATCAGGATACCTATGGTTTTGAGGAGCAGCATAGATTCCATTAGACTGCCCGCCAAAAATTGTAGGTTGCGAATTGTTGCCGACAACATTTCGATAAATTTTACCATTTCTTAATTCAGCTGTCTTGACAATAGTTGTATCACCAAATGCATCCGGTCTTTCTGCATCGTAGGTTGTCTGTCCGTTAGGAATGAACATTCCACTAACAGAGATATCAATTCCGATTGACCAGTCATCTTTGTAATTACCAGTGGTAAAGACATTTGAATTAATACTCTCTCCAATGGAAGTGAACAAGGGTTTTAGATATCCCTCAAGATTCTTCGAAGTAAAGAGATTGAACTCTCTGCTCAGAGTGATTTTGTCTTCTGCCTGAGACGAGACAGAAAACTGAAAGAATATCCAAAGTCCTATATAAAGTAATTGTTTCATATTCAAGGCACTCTAGGTTAATTGATAAAATTTTATCAAGAACAATACGGAGAATTCGAGAAACAAATTTAGCAAAATTTTTTTAAAGGGAAAAATTTCTTATTTTTGCAACGGAACATGGCGCATTCGTCTAGCGGTTAGGACGCTGGCCTCTCACGTCGGTAACACGGGTTCGATTCCCGTATGCGCTACAAAGAATATCATATTTCCGGCTCGTATACTTACTTTACAGCTTTTTTTGTCTATGTTTCTACTGCCTATTGTCTATATTAATAGTTTTTTTTCATAAGGCTTTGTAAGCTATGTCTTTTCTGAAAAAGGCATTATTGAAATATATCATGTTTACTGATTCGTAGGTTTTACTGACTGCATCTTTCAGATTATCTGCAACTGCTGTAACGCCAAGGACTCGTCCACCTGAAGAACATAAGACTCCATCAGTTTCAGAAGTTCCGGCATGATATACAAATGCTCCATTTTCTTCAGCAATTTCTATTCCGTTGATCGGGAAATTTTTCTCGTAATCGCCGGGATATCCTTTTGAAGCCAAGACAACACAACATGCATGACCGGATACTGATGTTTTGATAGATGATTGATCTAACTTACCGATTGCCGCACTGTAGAATAATTTCAGAACATCCCCATCAACCAGAGGCATAACAACCTGAGTTTCAGGATCACCAAAACGGCAATTGAACTCTACTACTTTGGGTTCACCATCCTTTATCATTACGCCAACGTAAAGGCAACCAATAAAAGGATTACCTTCACTAGCCATTTCCCTGAGGACTGGGATTATTATAGATTCCTTTACTTTGGTCATTACATCTTCGGTTACAATTGGTGCAGGTGCATAAGCACCCATACCTCCGGTATTTGGTCCCTTATCACCATCGTAAATTCTTTTATGATCCTGTGCAGGAGCTAATGTTATAAAATCTGTTCCATCGGTTATAGCAAAAATTGATGCCTCTTCTCCCTGCATGAATTCCTCAATCACGAGACTTTTACCTGCACTATCGTACAGCCCACCCATCATACTGTTTATTGCATTTTCAGCTTCTTCATGATTAAGAGCAATGACGACACCTTTGCCAGCTGCCAACCCATCGGCTTTAATTACAACAGGATATCCCATTGAATCAGCATAATTTAAAGCATTGTGCTCATCCCCGGAAATGAATGTATGGAAAGCAGCAGTCGGAATATTATATCTCAACATAAACTCTTTTGCGAATCCCTTTGATGATTCAAGCTGTGCTGCCGCTTTGGATGGACCAAAAGCATGAATTCCCGCTAATCTCAATGAATCAGACAGTCCGTCTGCCAGAGGTTGTTCAGGACCAATCACTACTAAATCAACAGCTTTATTTTTACAAAATTCAATAACAGATTGATGATCATTTAATGTCAAACTTACTTTTTCAGCAATTTTATTTATTCCGGGATTACCTGGGGAGCAATACATTTTTGTTAAGTCCGGGGATTTTGTTAATGATAAAGCCAAAGCATGTTCCCGACCACCGCTTCCGATTAATAATACTATCAAGATAATTTCCTTTCTTTTGTATGTGCTTTTTCCTGCCAATAATTTACGGCATCACTCATTGTCCAGAAGATGACTTGGTCGGCAAGTTCATTTTTGATTAATTTCAGAATCATTTCAATATTCTTTGTGTTGTGTATATCTTTAATATGTCCGAGTGCAACAACAGGCAGAATTATGTCATAGTTGAATCTTTTTGAATTTTCATTTAGAATGTTTTTTAAGATTTTCACAAAAACCTCAGGAGGGAGAAAATCATAATCCAGATGAAAATGTGATTTACTCAACATTGCTTTCATGTAGAAATTTAAATTCTTTTTCTGATTCTTCTTGTAAAATCGTTTGCTTCTTGGGTACCTGGCTTCTTTGACACGTTCACGTTCATCCTGCCATTGAAGGGATTCTGCACTGACTGATTTCCCAAATTTTATTGAATAATAAATACCTGGAAAATACTTTTTCATTGCCGAGGAATCTAAACCAGAGAAAGTGTAAATCGGAATCTCCAGAATTCCCTCTCCCCTTTCCCCAAGCTGAGTTATATCCTTGCTCGTGTACCAGGGCATAATGTTGGAATAAGCGTTACGGAAATCATAAAATCCCGGACTAAACTCTCCCTTAGTTACTGATGAGTCAGATTTTAATCCGATTTTGGTTAGTATTTCGATAGGCTTTTCTGAGGGTTGAATACACAAAGCACCTGCCCTGAAGATATCACAAGAATAATTAAAATTTATTGGTTTTAATAAATCATCGAGATATTTTTTTCCTTTTGAGAGATTCAGTTCAATTTCTTCGGGGGAAAGTGACGGCAAAGACCATCTGTCCATATTGAGCAGCCATTCTCCATTCTGATATTCAGCACCCAGCCACTGAGAATGATAATGAAGCTGTACATCATTACCTGTCTTAATAGCTTTTTGCAATATTTCATCCCAAGATTTGCATATTTTCTCAAATTCCGGATAATTATTTATATTCTCCTTATGAGCAAACTGTTGACCGAGTTCAGCCATGATTGTGATTTTAGCATTATGTGCAGATATCAGATCCAGAAGATCGTTCAAAGGGTTATGCTGACATTCGAAGTAATCACCTGAACCATCGCCAAAGAGTTCCCAATCATTTGTTAGTACCAGGCCTAGTTTCATTGGTTCTTCCTGTAGAATTTCTTTGGGTAAAAGGTTATGTTCTCTTCACTGGCGAGTCTGAACATTTCATCGAATAAGGGCTTTGAAAAGGCACGATAGAATTTATTCCCATTAATATTAATATCTTTTACTATCTCGTTAGAAATATACTTGTTGATGAATGCAGGTAAATCGAAATACATCATTTCCATATTGTGAGCAAAAGTTTGAACTTCGACAATATTACCGGAGTAATCCTTGCAATTAGCTGTGAACAGTTCATCATGATAAACTTTGACAGGGAATTTCTCTTTGAGAGCATCATCAATGCAATGAACAAATGAAATAAAAGTACGATCAACACCTATACCAATAATTTTGCCATTATAATGTGTGATCTTGAAATAAGGACTCTGATCGCTATAAGGATAGGGAGAGTTCTGATGAGTGTTAGTAAGATCTTCAGCATATTTACCAATTGCCACACATGATTTGGTTGGGTGTAAACTTCTGACAGCCCCTTTGTATCTGCGTGCAAATTCATTTATTAAACCGGTAAATGTAGGTGTACGGCGGACATCGAATATTTGTCCGCTTTTGAGAAATTTGTAAGATGTAAGCTTGGGATAAGTCGGAAATAGGATGGTTCCTTCTTCTCCGACGATATCAATCAACATCGGAATGATATTATAAAATGGGAAATCAATATTCAGATGGTCAACAGAACTGTGAATGAAGGCAACGTCGCCTTTCTTCAATTCAGCTTTATCCTTCAGAATAGAATAGACCTCATCCTGCGTTAACTTAGGAAGAGATTCTGTATATTTTTTTTTTTGATTTGCTCTGTAAGTTCTGATATACTTTTTGAGATAATCAGGAGTTATTCTTTTTAGAAATTCCTGCAATGTATATACTCCGAATTTGTTTATTAATCATTCTGTGCAACATTTGTTCTATCTTTTTTGAAACGTTCATTATATTGATTGGTATCGATAATTTTAATCCTAACGGGAACCTTGAAAGACTGCAGTTTCGATTTGCAGAATTTTTTTATACTAGCTATAAATTCTTTTTCATTCTCGGGGATGTGGATTGGAGTTACTTTTGCGCAAACGATGTTCCCCATTATAGGATTTTTTTCACCATAGACTGTAACATCCGATACATTCTCAACTTCTAGAATAATGCCCTCGACTTCTGCCGGATAGACTTTATCACCACCTACATTAATTATTTCGGACTTTCTGCCGAGAATTTTCAGCCATTCGCCATCGACTTCAACCTGATCTCCGGTCATGAACCAGCCATCATCTGTGAATGGACTTGGAGCATTGATATAGCCCAACATAGCTGAATCAGCCTTGATTTGAAGCATATTCTCAATTACACGCCAGTTGAAACCTTCACCGCCGATTTTCACCCATAATGAACCATCCTCACGTGATTTGGAGCGTAAAACACCCAATTCAATCAAACCGTAAGTCTGCTGGAGTTTAATGTCTGGGAAGTGCTTTTGAAGTCTCTCGAGCAGACTTAAAGGCATTGGTTCGGTGCCGTAAGTAATAAGAGTAAGCGAAGACAAATCATGTCTTTTATATGCTTCGCTGATCAGGAGAAGATTTAAGAAAGTTGGCGAAGCAGGAAGCAGTTCAATCTTATGCTTTTCGATGAAAGCACAAACAGAATCAGGAGATCTGTCTTTTAGGGCTAATACGGTGCCGGCATTGGACAGAGTATGCAACAGAGTATTGAGACCGCCCCAATGATCAAAAAGCAGGAAGTTGACTGTGCGGAGAGCCTTCCTATGTGTTTTAAACTTCTCAAGTAACAGATTGAAGTTGTGAACAGCGGCTTTTGGTTCACCGGAAGTGCCGGAAGTGAATAAAACAAGTCCGGGAGCTTTGGAGTCCCTCAAATATTTATAATATTCATGATCAGCTTTACGTTCAAATACTTCGAAAGTTGAATTATCATTCTCGTCGATAAGAATCTGTTTCTCAACCCCTGCGATTTCATATTTCCTATTTGATGATAGTTCAACAGAATGAGTGAAAGGAACGATGATATTTGAATTATCCATAAGAGCCAGCATACAAGCGATGCTTTGAGGTGAAAAGTCTCCTTTGAGCGAAACTACATCACCAGAAGTTACTTTATGGTCAGAAAGGAACTGTTTCCACGCAGAAATAGAGCCGAGCAGCCAATCGTAGGTATAGCTGATATCTTTCCAGATGACAGAGGTTTCACTGCGATTCTTTTCAAAAACATCAAACAAAAACTGAATATTGGACATGTTAATCATCAACTGATTCCACCAAGATAAATGATCTGCCCGGTTATAAACTCACTCTCAGGTTGAATGAAGAAATTAATGGCATTTGAAATATCTTCCATTTTAGCATATCTTTTTATTGCCTGAAATGAAACTAATTTATCGATCTTGTCCTGAGGAACATTTCGAAGTAAGTCAGTATCAACAGGTGTAGGACCAAGTGCATTGATAGTTATTCCAAAATCGGCGAAATCTTTTGCCATTACTTTAGTCAAAGACTCCAATGCACCTTTTGAAGAGGCATAAGAGGCTTCACCCTCAAGATTCAGTGGAGTGGCGATTGTAACAAAATTTACAATACGACCATAATGATTTTTTTTCATCAATTTAGCAGATTCGCGCATAAATAAAAAGGCTCCAAATACATTTGTATTAAAAGCTTTCTGCATGGTTTCGATTGGGGTCAAAAGAGCATGATTCATTGATGCTATACCTGCATTATTGATTAGTACATCTAGTCTCCCATGAGAAGCTCTGATAGTTGACATTAGCTTTTTAATCGCACTCTCATCAAAAACATCCATAATTGTATGATGATAATTTGGAAACGAAAAATCAACATCCTGACGGCTACATCCATAAACAAAATATCCCTGCTGAATATAATATTCAACCAAGTACTTACCGATACCCTTGCGAGAACCAGTAATTATCATTACATTATTCTCCATTGGATTCGCTTTCGATCAAGGTTAAGATGAAATCACTTAAGGTTTGAACTGATTTGAATGGACTATTCTTCTGTGACATTGCCTTTTCATTAACAATTGTAATGTTCAGATCAAATTTATCAGTGATCAATCCTTCAACAGTTATGATCAGGTTGACTAATCCCAAAGAATCTAACAAACTATCGTGACCAAATAAAACTGTATCGGGTTCTTTTGAAATTTTTTTGCTACCAGATATTTCTTCATTCAATTCATCAATCGCTTCATAAATAATTTCAGCTACATCTATGCCAGTTATCATTATTTCTCCAACCATTTTTTCAGAAATTGTAACATTTTTATTATAATTTGTGTTACATAATTATTATTTTGACGCATCGAATAAAAATGTATTACGAAAATGATCGAATATTCTTATAAGATATATACGAAAGCACTTATGAAGAGGACATTTGATAGATTAATTTTCATCATTACGTTCATTTAAATCATACTATAAATTTCAATATTTGATTAAATTCAAAACATTAGGACTGCTTAAAAATCAAAGCCAATCAGTATTTATTATTGTGTGTCATCAAATGTCATAAAATCATTTAATTTGGAATCAGTCTTAAGTTATAAATTTGATATTAGTAATTTGTTTAACGGTTTTTATTTAGTCGCAATTGATACCGGCGAGAAAATCAAACTGGATAAATTAAAAATTTTGAAGTAATTTGGATTAGATCTCACTCAATTTATAAAAATTCTGAAAGCAAAGTCATGAGAGCAAAACTATTGATCCAGATATTTTCACTAATAATTGTTCTTCTACTTTGTGGGCAGAATCTCTTTGCTGATGAATTGGACAGCAAAGGCAAAGATTTTTGGATTACTTACCTGCCCAATTATCATAACAACAGATATTCCGATGTTCCTGAGCTACAATTGGGAGATTCACTCTATATTTTTATTAATAGTGAACAGAAAACCTCTGGCAAGATAGTCTATTTTGATAAGTTTGGCGTTGAACATAATCAGAATTTTAATATCGCCGATCCGGCTCAAATGTATGTCTTCAAAGTTAGCTTTTTTGATTTTGAGTTAGCGGGATTCAATGATAGTGGCATTTTTTCACAATTTCAATCAGATAAAAAGTCATTTCAATCTTTTCACGTAACGTCAGATCAGGAGGTTACTGTTTATGCACACAGCCAGGCAGTGACAACAAGTGATGCGTTTCTTGTGTTGCCTGCAGATGTTCTTGGGCAATCTTATTATGTAATGGCTTATAATGCCGATGCAACATCCGCTCTCAATCAGTCATGGACTCCATCACAATTCGCAATCGTTGCAACTCAAGAATATACATCTATTGATATAACAACAACAGCAATATCTTATTCTTATCCTGTGGGCACTCGTAAATTAGTGCTTAACAAGGGTGAAGTTTATCTGGTTCAATCTTTCCTAAATTCATCACCAATGACACCTGACATGACAGGTAGCTATATACGGTCTGATAAACCTATTGCAGTTTTCAGCGGGCAGCAGAGATCAAAAATTCCTGTTACAAGAACAGGTAGCAACTCATCACGAGATTGCCTGATAGAACAACTACCACCTGTATCTACATGGGGTCTCAACGCATTCCTGGTCGCACCTCAAGAAAGCAATGATTTTAATTCAAAGAAGGGTTCACTCTACAGAATTTTAGCCGCTAACGATAATACAGCCTTAACAGTAAATGGAATTCTAGTAACCACTTTAAATAAGGGAGGATTCTACGAAGCACCTTTGAACTCTCCAAAGGAAATTTCTGCGGACAAACCAATACTAGCTGCGATATTCAAATATACTGCTTCGGATTCTTCAGGACAATATGCATTGGGTGATCCGTTTATGATGCTGATTCCTCCAAAAGAACAATTTATCAAGAAGTGCAAGGTGATTAACATACAGGCTTGGGAGTATGATGAATTTAATTTCTCTTACAGCAAAGTATATATTGAGCAGTATATAACTATTATAGCACCGGAAGGATCAAGACACACAGTAAAGCTTGATGGGGCTTATGTCCCTGTTTCCAGTTTCTATCAGATACAGAATAGTGGATATTTTTATGCTCATTTGAAAGTGACAGATGGAGTGCACGACATTGAATGTGAAGATCAGATTGGTGTTTATATTTATGGTTATGGAAGGGCAAACTCATACGGATATATTGGCGGAATGGGATTTAAGCAGATTACCAAGGATCCACCTAGGATCACAACAGTTGATTCCTGCTTTAAAGTTACAGCTTATCTATCAACCAGTAATATCAAATTAGTAGTTTCCAATAAAGATTCTTTAATTAATTGCAAAACATTGTGGGATATCTATTTTGATGGGGACTCAACCATAATTTATATCAATCTGATTTCTAACAGATTTGATGGTAAGTCTCAGATTGAAGTGACTGACAGCAGTAATAAAATCATAACAAAATTAGTTGAAATTCCTGGATTGACCTTGGCATTGAAAGGTTTAAGCGGATCAGATTCAGTCCCGGTATTAAAATATAACATATTCAGTGATCAAACTATAAATGTTGATATTCATAATTACGGGAAATTTACTAAGAGTGCCGTAATTGCGAGGTTAAAGAATCAGTCAGCAGGAACAATCAGCAATACCCCATTTGGTATAAATCCCGGACAGGAGAAACAATTATCGATAACATACATTCATAAAAATAATAAAGTAAAGAGAGATACTCTGTATCTCGACACTCCTTGCGGACTTGTCGAAATTGCAATTATTGAAATCAATTCATCTGCTTGCGACGAAACTGAATTCACATTTGCAGATTTCAGTGATGCCTCAAAACTGATTTTCAATGGACAAGCACGAAAGGTTCAAAAATACTTGAGAATGACAGAAAATGTTAGGAACCAGATTGGGTCTGTATGGTATAACACAACAGTTCCGGTACTCGATGGATTCACAACAGAATTTGCTTTCAGATTTTCAAATGGCGAAAACTTCCAATGCGTTGACGGATCTCTTCCCGGAGCTGATGGGATAGCATTCGTAGTTCAAAATGCATCACCAAATGCAATAGGTTATATCGGAGGCGGGATAGGTTACGAAGGAATAAGAAATAGTCTGGCTGTTGAGTTCGATACATTTTCAAATGATTCAACACAAATCGAGAACTATTTTGATCCAAACGGTAATCATGTTGCTGTCAATAGCAATGGCACTTTAGAGAATACATCCAAGCACTTACCCGGAGTGATGAGAGGTATTAATAAAGATATCATTCCAATCAAATCTGATGGTACAATTTACTACTCAAAAATTGAATTTTTAGAGGATGGAACATTTTTGGTTTATCTCGATACTGTACCAAACCCAACAAAACTTGTGCTAAAGATCGAAGAACATATCGATTTTAAAAAGCTACTGAACCTTGACCGGGGCTATCGTGCATTTGTTGGCTTTACTTCGGCAACAGGCTGTGCAGTAGAGAATCATCAGATACTAAGCTGGAGTTTCTGTCCGAACCATCCAAATCCAGCAAATGGTGTTTATGAGGATAAGGGTAATTTATCAGACATTCTGATCGTTGATCCAAGTGTTGTTACGGAATCAGCCCGCATCAGGATTAATCTGCAAACCGGAATGAAGGCAGAACTGATAATGATTGATTTATTAGGTAATAAAGTTGCCGAAATCTTCAATGGTTCAATGACATCAGATGCAATTGGCATACAATGGTCTCCGGAATCAATATCAAACGGAATGTATTTGCTTGTCCTAAAATTTAACGATAAGATAATGACAACTAAGGTTAATATTTTAAGATAATTGTTGAAAAATAAAGATATGAAATTAGTAATTTGTTACTTAATATTTTAAAAAGATAAATAAGATTTGTTGAATTAATTAAAAATAAAAACATGGCAAAAGAACAGAAAATCGAACAGGTAAAAAACACTGTATCAGAAGAAAAACTCAAAGCACTAAAAATAGCAATTGACCAGATCGAAAAACAGCATGGCAAAGGTTCGATTATGAGACTCAACGATTCGAGTGTGGTGGCTATTGATGCTATATCAACCGGTTGTATTTCACTAGATGCAGCGATTGGAGTTGGAGGGTTACCTTGTGGAAGAATTACTGAAATATTTGGTCCGGAATCATCCGGTAAAACAACAGTTTGTCTTCATGTTATGGCTGAAGCTCAGAAAAATGGCGGTCTTGCCGCATTTATTGATACCGAACATGCTCTGGATATTAACTATGCTCAAAGGCTTGGAGTAGATCTGAACAACCTCCTTCTGTCCCAACCTGAATTCGGCGAGCAGGCTCTCGAAATTGTAGAATCACTTGTAAGAAGCAGTGCAATTGATGTAATCGTCATTGACTCTGTAGCAGCTCTAACTCCTCGTGTTGAAATCGAAGGAGATATGGGTGATGCTCAGATGGGATCACATGCACGATTAATGTCGCAAGCAATGCGTAAACTTAACGCTGCAATAGGTAAATCAAATACTTGTGTTGTATTCACTAATCAGTTACGTTCCAAAATTGGAGTGGTTTATGGCAATCCTGAAACAACCACAGGTGGTAATGCTCTTAAATTCTATGCTTCCGTTCGTTTAGACATTCGCCGCAAAGAAGTAATTAAGGAAGGGCAGGAAATAATTGGTAACCGCGTAAGAATAAAAGTTGTAAAGAATAAGGTTGCACCACCATTTAAGGAAGTTGAATTCGATATCATGTATAACGAGGGTATTTCCAAAATTGGTGATTTGATTGATGTTGGATCAGAATTTGGTATTGTTGTCAAGAGTGGATCATGGTATTCATTCAATGGGGAACGCGTTCAGGGCAGAGAAGGATTGCGTAAAATTCTTGTGGATTCACCCGCTCTTCTTAAACAATTGGAAGAAAAGGTTATAGAAACACTCAAATCAAATCTAAAAAAACCAGAAGCAGAAGTTGTTCTTTAAAGTTGAGATAAATTGATAGTTGTTTCAATAATAAAGCTTAAATATAAACCCCGGTGCAGAGTAATACTTGACACCGGGGATTTTTATGATTTCTCCACTGATCTGATTCTGAAATACAGCATATTAAAGAATCAACCTTTTACTGATAAAGTTTTTAATCTGCTGAATGCTGAACAGCGAATTATTGATGCTAAACAGACTGCCTACAATTATGCATCCTATAAGCCAAGGACTATAAAGCAGACAATTGAAAAATTAAAGCTGAAAGAATTCAATCCTGAAGAAATTGATTTAGCTATTGCTTTTCTCAAAGATTTTAATCTTTTGGACGATGTCAGATTTGCTCGAGATTTTATTCCGATGTATATCAAAAAAAAACCATCTGGAAAGCAGAGAATTATTCTGGAGTTGTATAAACGTGGCGTTCCTAAGGATATAATACATGAATCGATCGAAGAGTATTTTCCAGAAGAGGACAATCTAACGATAGCGTTGCAAGCTGCAGAAAAAAAAATGAGGTCGGTTAGCCGTAAGCCGATCGACAAACAAAAATCTACATTAGCATCTTTTCTTCAGCGTCAGGGATTCGATTGGCACGTTATCAAGCAAACCTTAACACACTTTTTTCGAGATAATTAAAAGCTTTCTTATTTTTTTCCGTTTAAAGCAATGGAATATTTTATATTATAAACGTAAATCCCTATGTTCAGATTCAGTTTAAATTTGTTATCAATCTTAATTTTATTACTAACTTATTCTTTGGAGGCTCAGACCGAAAAGAGTTGTAAAACCAGACTGCCAGAGACCATCAATAGTTATCAGCCATCATTGCTACCGGTGATTAACTTCAGAGGTAATTCTCTATTCTTTGACAGGAAACTTCACCCAGACAATATGGATGGGACCAAGGATATTGATGATATCTGGAAATCCGAAAAGGATATCAATGGTGCTTGGACAGAGCCAATAAATCTTGGTTCGTCAATAAATTCAAAGTCTTCTAATGTTTTATTCTCTATAACTCCAGATGGTTATGGCTTATTCTTTGGCTTTGGTAAAATCCCAGGTTTCTGCATTGCACGCAAAGCTCTCAATGGCTGGTCAGAACCTCAGCAAATAAAAATTAGTAATTTTTCTAATAAATCAGATAATTACTTTGCTTGCATGTCAGCAGATAGACAAATCATAATTCTAGCACTTGAAGGCAACGATAGCAAAGGCGGTCTGGATTTATATGTTAGTTTCAGGGAAAGTAATACTAGTACTTTTTCTCAACCCAAAAATTTAGGCATGTTGAATACTACTGGAATAGATGGTTCGCCTTATTTAGCTTATGACAACAAAACAATTTATTTTTCCTCTAACGGAAGAAATGGGTTTGGGAAAAAAGATTTATATATGACACGAAGACTTGATGATTCATGGACCAACTGGTCAGATCCGATTAATTTAGGTAAGAACATTAACACAACTGAAGATGAAAGCTCCATTTGCATGACATCAGTTGCCGACACCGCATTTATTGTTTCATGGGACTCTACTGCAAAAAGGGAAGGCATATATGAAGTGTGTATTCCGGATTCACTATTACCATTAGGATATTCTTTAGTATTTGGAAGAATTATACTTGCAGACGTATATGGAGAAAATCAGTCTTACGGATCAGTTGATATAAAAGTAACAACTGATAATGGAAGCAAAGCTGATTACTATGAGAGCGATCCTGAAACAGGAGAATACTGCATAGTTGTCCCCAATGATTCATTTTCATCGATTTTGGTCACACGGGTAGGTTTTAAGGAATTTGGACTATCGGTCAGTACAAAGAATCAAAGATATCCTAAGCTTGTGAAGCATGACATAACACTTAGCAAAGAAAAAGCTACAACCAGCGTGCTAGCAACAATCTATTTTGACTACGACAAATTTAAAGTAAAACAAACCACAGTTCACGAAATTATAAAATTTATAGATTCAATTCCCATTCCCAAAATATCAAAACTGGAGATTATTGGTTATACGGATGAACAGGGTAGCGAAGTATACAATTTGAATTTGTCACGACTAAGAGCTGAAGAAGTAGCAAATACATTAGCAAATCTCGGATTTGACAAGACCAAACTAATTGTAATTGGTAAAGGAAAATCAGAACAAATATCGAAAGATCCAGCTAAAAACCGCAGAGTAGAAATTAAACAGATTCAATAATTAGTGTGTTATGTTGAGAATAAGAATTGATTGAATCTGAAAATTGATATAATGCAATGCTTTGCTGTAGTAAGCACAGGATTACCATGCTTCGTCTCAAAAATCATCAATCGTTAATCTTTGTTCTTAAATCTATTTCTTATGTATCAGATCGTTATAAATACATAATTGTCATCACCCCAACCCTATCCAACAATTGGAGAGGGAGAGCTAAAGGCAATGTAATTTGCTAAATAATTTTAATAATTTCAAAGAAACGGTATTTATTCCGTTTCTAAAATTTGAATTAATTAAATAGTATTATTGCTTCATGTCCTGAAAAATATCTTCAATTAAATTGATACCTAAATCAATTGTGTCTGGAGTTACATCCAATGCAGGTCTGAACCTGATACTTCTGTCTCCGCAACCCAGAATGATGAATCCACGAGAATAACATTCATTTCTGAATTGATTTCTTAGTTCGGCAGTAGGCATAGAAAATGCTCTTAATAATCCACGTCCTCTTGGATTACCAACGAGATTAGGATATTTCTCAAAAAGACTATTTATTTTGTCTTTTAGATAATCCCCCATTCTTTCAGCATTTCCTACCAAATCATCTTCTTCGATTATCTCAAGATATTTTGTTGACCTAACCATATCGACAAGATTGCTGCCCCAGGTAGAATTAATTCTGCTGGAAGTATGGAAAACATTTTCTGGAATGTCATCAATACGATCGGAGACAAGAATACCACAAGTCTGTACTTTCTTACCAAAAACAAGAATATCGGGTTTGACATCATGGTGCTGATGGCACCACATTTTACCGGTCATTCCCAAGCCTGTTTGAACTTCATCGAATATTAGAAGAGCTTCATTATTATCTGCAAAATTTCTCAGTTCCTGTAGAAACTCAGTTCTGAAATGACTGTCTCCGCCTTCGCATTGAATTGGTTCAATGATAATAGCGGCAATGTCATCTTTGTTATTCATGAATGCAGATTTAATCTCCTCTATGGCTTGTTTCTCGAGAGCAATTGTATTATTGATTCTCTCTTCATTCAATGGGAACTCGAGTTTTGGATTGGTAATTCTGGGCCAGTCAAATTTAGGATAAAGCTGGATCTTAGCAGGATCGGTGTTAGTCATAGACATAGTATAGCCGCTTCTGCCATGGAATGCCTGATGAAAATGAATAATTTGGTGCCCACGCTCAGAAGTATATCCTTTTTTGAAATTCTTTCTTACTTTCCAGTCGAATGCAGTTTTGAGTGCATTCTCAACGGCTAGTGCACCACCATCAATCATGAATATGTATTTGAAGTAATCAGGAACTGCAACTTTGAAAAAAGTTTTAACAAAAGCAGCCATCTGTTCTGTATAAACATCAGAATTGGATGGTTTGTTCAGAGCAATTTTACCAAGATAATTGATAAATGATTCATTATTCATCTTAGGATGGTTGATGCCAATAGGCATTGCCGCAAAAAATGAGAAAAAATCGAGATAGTTTTTACCACTAACTTTGTCAATAAAATGAGAACCATTACTTTGGTTCAGATCGAGAACAAAATCAAATCCATCGGCTAACATGCGTTTAGAAAGTTCTCCATGAACATCTTTAGCCTCAACATTATACTTTGGTTGATAATCAACCATCAAACTGTTTACGAGTGACATTTTAATATCCTATATTTTGTTTTATTTAAATTACGATTGAACAACTGGAAACAATAATGGCTTAAGAATAAGCTAGAAGGATTGATAGGTGGAATTATGCAGAGATTTAATAAGAGATGATTTGCAAGCAATGCACGACAGAAAGGAACCTCCACGGATTGTTCCTTTTATGACCTGACAAGTATTTGCTATTAATGTTAAACTCCGCATAATTCAAAAATACGACATTTTTGTTGTCATTAAAAACTCTTTGATCTAATACTTAAAAAAAAGTTTAAAAATAGGGTATGATATTTGATATATTGATTTTGAATTTTATCAATTAGGTATTAAAGCAAGATGAATGTTAGAAAATTTATCGTTTCGAGTCTAAGCGAAGGAAAGAGAATCATATCCAGAGAAATGGGTGAAGATGCAGTGATAATCTCAACCAGATCTTTTAGTAATCCAACACTTGGCGGTAAAGAATCAATAGAGATTACTGCTTCTGCGGATCATACCATAGATGATGTTTCTGTTGATATTCCCGAAAAGAAATTCAAATCTAAAATTCAGGATTATTCTGATAAAGATGAGAATAATTCGTATCATCCTGAGAATATGACATCAGGATATGCAGGGTCAATGTCAACAAAGATTGATGAGATATATGATTTACTAAAATACAAATATAGTGGCTCATTGGGAGACAAATTTGGCGAATTATATAAATCAATCATTAAGGCAGGATTCAGTGAAGAATACTCACTGGAAATAACCGGGAAACTTTCCTCATTGTATTTTAATAATACATTAAGTGAATTAAAAACATTTGCAAAAGATTTGCTACTCAAGGAGATAAAGTTTAGTCAACCGTTTCAGAAAGCAGAGCAAAGGAATGTCTTTGTATTTGTTGGTCCAACCGGTTCTGGAAAGACGACGACACTCGCGAAACTTGCAATACTATCAAAACTGATATATTCTGCTAACACTTTGCTGATATCAGCAGATACACATAAAGTAGGAGGTTCGGATCAATTACAGACATTTGCTTCAATAGCCGGCATACCATTCAGGTCGGCATATAATGCAAATGATATTGCAAAAATTGTATCCGAAGAGCAAGAAAGAGATTTTATATTTATTGATACAACAGGAAGAAGTCACAAAAATGCTGACCATATTTCAGAGTTATCAGACTATATAAGAGCTTCGAATTGCAGTCATCTTTATTTGGTACTGAGTGCCACAGCTTCTAAGAATAATTTGAATGAGACAATCAAACAGTTTTCAAAATTGAATCCAGGATCAATAATAGTAACAAAGATTGATGAATTATCAATAAGCGGAGAATTGCTTGAGGTACTGAGAAAATATTTCTTTCCTGTTTCCTATTTCTCGGTAGGCCAGGAAATACCAGACGACATTGAACCGGCAACAGCTGAATTACTCGGAAATTTAATATTAACGGATATGTCAATATGACCAAGAAACCAATAGTTGTAACATTTTCAAGCGGGAAAGGCGGAGTCGGCAAGAGTTTTATCACAGCGAATATTGGATACATAATATCATCAAAATTTAAAACTTTGATATGGGATGCTGATATTGACTTCCCTAATCAGCATATAATGTTTGGTGTAGAGCCACCGTTTAGAATGAATGATTATTATTCAAAAAAGAGAGATTTAAAAAAGTATTTCTATAGATTAAATGACAATCTATCACTAGCGGCAGGACAACCTGCAATTGGCTATGAAAAGCGAGAGGGTGATATGATAATATTCTCAACTTTAGAAGCGATTATTAAAGAAAATTTATATGAAATCATATTGATTGATACAGGATCCGGGTTATCGGCAGAAAATATTCAAAGTTGCCTTATTGCTGACTTAGTAAATATTGTAGTGTCAGATGAACCCACATCGTTGCTTGATGCTTTTGCATTAATAAAAGTGCTTAGTAATAAGATGGATCTTAAGAAGATATTTTTAGTGGCAAATAACATGGTTGACTTTGACGATGTGAAAGAAATTTCTAAGAAATTCAATTTAGCTACACAGAAATTTCTTAAGCAACAGATAAATGTTCTTGATTATATAAATTACGATAGAAACATCAGATATTCGATCATGAAACAAGAACCTTTTGTGAAAATATATCCTCATACAGAGGCAGCCAAAGCATTACTTAGCCTTTCTGAAAAAATACTTGGCGGTTTTAAGTTAAATTAATTATTTTTATTATTTTTGTATTGTAAGTTTTATTATTTTATTAACAGGATGTTAAACAACTTATTCAGGATCAACCATGGCAAAAGACACAAATAAATCTGATGAAGGTTCAGAATCCAAAAAAGCACTTAAAAAAGAAATTGACGATAGGGAAAAACTAAAAAAAATCAGGGATAAGCAACATCAGAGCAGACTAAAAGCTGAGAAGAAAAGAGTCAAAAGGGTAACCTCTTATCCATCTAAAACATTATTCAGAGCTACTTTGATCGTTTTTTTTGTAGCTTTTTTGTTTTATTACATTGGTGAGCAGACATCACTGATTTTTAGTGTTTATAGTTCATTTATCGTGTACGCTGCAATTACTGCAATTGCAACAGTAATCATGTTTACTGGAGTAGTATTAGCTGCTGAGCACAAAAAGAACCAGATTATTAAACAAAAGCAAGCTAAATTGGAAAAGAAACATGAAGATGAGGTTAAGAAATCTGGTGAAAGACAGAGAATTGATGATGAACTGAGATCAGCTGAAATTAGAAGGAGGCAAGATCGATCAGGAAATGAGAATAAATCAGACGATTTTTTTAATCTAAACAATAATCCTAATAATGATTTTAATTCAATTAATCTTCCAAATAACTTTGGATCGAGTTCAAACTTTGAAAGTTCACCCCTTCAGGCTAGGTAGTTACTACCTTTAGTTTGATAATAAAAAATAATATTGTATATTCGCTATAACTATTAATGTAATTATTTTTTTTTGTTATTTCATGAAACGTACAGCACAAACACTGGACATAGACATAACAGAAGTTTGGATTAATTTTCGAGACCTGCAGACTCTCGAGATTAAGAACAAACTTGTCATGCATTATATCTGGCTGGTGCGTTATGTACTTCAGTCCATGAACCTGCCATCAGGATCAATACTGAATGAAGATGATTTTCTTAGTATAGGAATTTTGGGGCTCCACGAAGCTATAGAAAGATTTCAGCTGGACAGAGGAGTAAAATTTGAGTCTTATGCGATTCCAAGAATCCGTGGTATTATTCAGGACGAATTACGCCGTCTTGACTGGCTATCGAGAACAACCCGCAAAAAAGCTCATGATTTTATGCAGGCTGGTGATGAACTGAGAAGGCAAGAAGGAAGAGAAGTGACATCGGAAGAGATCAGGCAGAAACTTGACGTCACACCAGAAATATACAGTTCTTATCTTCAAGCTGCAGCAGCAGCAAGAGCTTCATTATCGATTAACGAAACTTCAAAGACAATGGTGCTAGATGATGAAGATAAGGACAGCATAGAAGAAATCCCAGATACTGAAGATATAAATATTCTTTCGCAACTCGAAAATACCGAGAGAATTACATTTCTGACTACATTTCTAAAAAAACTTTCTGAAAGAAAACGCTTAGTAATGACTCTTTATTATTATGAAAACCTAACATTCAAGGACATTGGAAAAGTTATAAATGTTTCCGAAAGTCGCGTTTGTCAGATCCATAGTCAAGTTATTGAAGACCTCAAAGTCAAATTGAAACACTACGATGATCAATAGATAATCAATTCTCAATTCACTGCTCAATATTAACCAGACATATATTTTGCGCCTTATTTTAACCATTTTTATTTTATTTTTAAAAATCCACAGTCACAGCCAATCTATTGAATTATTTATCTTGTTTATTTTAATGTACTTACAAATAGATTCACGATTTAATTTTTTTGGCATTTAAATTTCATTATAGATTTTTGAATATTAATAATTCAAGAGATTTTAATGAGATATACGATAAAGATTCTTCTCCCGGTAATAGTACTTTTAGCAGCAACAAATCTATATGGTGCAGTAATTCTCAATAAAATCGAGATTAACCCTCTCAACAGAGGAATAATGTACTTATCGGAATTACCTAAAGACATTAAATCAACAATTTCAACTGACAAGAAGTCCATTACTTTAAGATTAGGCGGCGTAAATTTCCCTGAAAAAATAAATCAGATCAACGGTTCCGGTATTATTAAAAATATTACTTTATCGATTGCAAAGAAAGAGCTGATAGTTACGCTAGATCTGACTGACAAACGAGGATACAGCATTATTCCTCTCCCCTTTACAAAAGCAATTTTAATTGATGTATTTGATTGGAATGGCTTATCAAGAGCAGATGAAGATTATCGAATGGGACTACTCGCACTTGAATCACAAAATTACAAATTGGCTGGTAAATTCTTTGAAAATTCAATAAAACTTGGTAATCCTTATTCTTCGTATCAACTTGGGATTCTGTATCTTCGAAATGGAGATTACGATAAAGCTATTAAGAATTTCCAGATTGCTGAAAAAAAGGAGATAACAATTAACGATCTCTATGCTGCTTTTGCTCAAGCATACAAGAAATTGAACAACACCAGCAAGGAAAACTATTATAAAAAATTATTCACAACAAAGACAGATATAAAGGAAATTTCGATTTTAAGTGAACTAAAAGTCTTTGGTGGCGATTCACTTGCACTTGATAATGATTCCATCTTAAATATTTTCGGCGATTCATTAGCTGTACCTGTTATTGCACCAGTTAATTCAACTGTTAACGATACAGCGTCAAGATCAATAACTCCACCAGATCCGGAATTAGCAAAACAGAACGAAGAATTCAATAAAAAATTCATAAATACTCAGGAACAAAGTCAAATTGATTTTATTAAATATCTGATGTATGGCTTTATATTTATTTGCATAAGCTTAGTGATTGTGATCATTGCTTACTTCAAATGGAAAAACAATAAGAAATCGGAAATGGAAAGACGTGAGAAAGCTAAGAAGTTCACAGCAGATCTTAAATCAGCAACGAACAAATATGAACCCAAACCTGAAGTGGGAAAGCTGATAGATAAAGTAGTTAGTGATTCTGAAGATGAAAACAAAAGCGTACCGACCAATGATACATATAATTTATCGAAATTAAGTATACCTAAAACCAAACAGGAATTGAATCATCAGAACATTATTGATCTTGCTCAGGAAATTTTAAAGAATAAACAGGATGAAGTAACAGCTAATGAGATAATGATAATGCCTACAAAAATCCAGACTCCTGATTTTGAGACTGTTAGCGGTTCAATAAATGAGAACAAGGAAGACAAGATCAAAGACATAATTGAAAATATTACTTATTTGACAGACAATTATGATCTAGAGAAAGCATTATCAAAGCAAAAGAGCATAAACGAAGATAAATTGAATAAAATCAATGACGGAAAATATGATTTAGCTTTAAAACTTAAAGATCACGAGACTAATCGTAAATTAAGAGAGTTGGACAAAATCAATTTGAGCACAAAATTCTCAGACAAAAAAGTAATTCTCGAGAAAGCAAGGACTCATGGTATTGAAAAAGCAGGAATTGAAGTGAAGGCAAATTTATTCATAATCGAAAATGACAAGGAAAAATTAGCCAAATTATCAGAAAAGTTTAGCTATAAATAGCGTGGCTAAACAAAATGAAATATAAACCGGATGCAATTCCGGTTTTTTTTTATCTGAAACAAAAAAAATAAAATTACGTAATACTTGTCAATACTCATTAATCAAGGTATTTGCAAAGATATATTAGAAGCACTTGATGATAAATAAATACTTAATACAAAATTACAAAACTAAAATTTCTTCAGGATATTTGCTTATTCTGTTAGGTATATTCATATTCTTAACAGCCTCTAATGCTATTCTCAATGCACAGTCTAATTATAACCGCTATATATCAATTCCTCAGGCAGAACAGCCAAAATCATTTATTGAAATGATCTTCAATATCAATGATAGCAGTTATGGCACAAAATTTGCTCAAAAGAATAGGGACGAATCAGCTCAGGAAAAGAGTTACAGAACTCGAATTGAGCAGGATACCAACAGAAAGGATAACCGTATTGAAAGCCTTAGAGAGAATCTAGATCAGACTAAATTCTATCTATACATTGAGCTACTCGATTATAAACAGAGAGTTTCGGTTCAGGTATTCAATATGTTGGGCAAAAAGGTTCTTGATACTTATGACGGCAAGGCAAAGGAAGCAGGAGACTACTATGAGATGGATGTATCTCTTCTTCCAAATGGTGTATATCTTTGCATGGTAGTAGGATCCAATTTTAAACTCCGGGAAAAATTCGTCATATCTAAACGTTAATTAATCGTGTTTTGATAATGATGACTCAAAAATTCAAATTGGCAGCGATCGCTGTTGTGATCACAATTGTATCAAACCTAAGTATTCTTGCTCAGGTGAGCGGCGGTGGATATGCTGAATCATATTTGTTCCGCAATGTAGGCTGCAGAGCTATCGGAATGGCTGGAGCTTATACAGCAGTAGCGAATGACCCCTCTACCCTGTTTTTTAATCCGGCAGGATTATCTTCATTGAGTGATCGAGCTATGATACTTACTTATGTGTCACCTATAGGAAACGGCAGATTACAAAACTATGCCAGCTGGGGACAAAGATTCGATAAATTGGGAGTCGGTATCTCATTCAATAACTTTAATACAAGCTCATTTACCGCTCGTGATGTTCGTGGAAACCCACTTGGCACACTTAATGACGTCCAATATTCTCTGACCGCAGGATTGGCTTATACTATGGAATTTGCGAGTTTTGGTGCTTCTTTTAAATATTTAAATAATTCATTAAATTATGAAAACACTTTAGGATCGGGATATGGTATTGATTTGGGAGCAAAGTTCGATATAGCAGGACTGTTTACATTTGGACTTGCCATGCAGAACATAGCCGGAAATATCAACTGGAACACAACGACTAATGACAAAGCGAATATACCATATACAATACGTGCCGGATTTGGAATGGAATTTCCTTTCAATACCCCGACAATAACGACCAGAACAACATCTCTGGCTGAATTAGATACAATTTATGAACCCAGTACAAGATATATGCTGCTCAGTTTGGATGTCGGATATAATCAACTCCAGGAACAACCGAATTTGATATTAGGTGCTGAGATAGTACCTCATGAATTCTTTGCTATCCGAGCAGGAACGAATATCGTTGGTGATAATATGGGTAAATTAGAATTTCTTCCATTCAATATCTGGGGTGCAGGAATATCGTTAAGACCGACAATACAGGGACTTCCATTTGCTATGCATTTTGATTATAGCATAGCTTATGAATTCGCTTCAAATGACAGAATGTCTCATCATTTTTCGCTATTTTTACAATTCTAACATAATTTTCATTTTGCATCGATTTGCATCTTTTGCATTATGTTTATTTATGTATAATTCGACTAATCTCCTTATTTTTCAATAATCTCACCTATCTGATTGCATCTTTTGCATTAATGCATCTGGTTTTTTCATTTTTAAATTTTTTAACTAAAAAATGTAATTACACTGTTCCCACGGAGTTTTGCATTTCTCTGTGTAACTCTTGTATTCCTCTGTGCAACTCTGTGTAATTTTTTAAATATCGTTGATAGAACCACAGAGAAAATCAATTGTATCAATTGGATTGTGTTTTTTGATTTTCATACACCTTATTTGTATTTGATTGTTAACCTTAGTAGCAATCCATTCCACGTTGAGTTTTGACCTTATTCGAATAAGGTAATAAGGTAAATTATTTGTGGTGTAATACCGGTTACTAAGGTTAACAGCAAAAAATAAGGTTTTCAAAAATAGAAAAAAGCCGGGTGCAATTTGTGAAATAGATGGTGAGATTTCAAGAAAACGGTTTTTATTATATATATTTTAAATCAATAGTCTGAACTGGGATTTTTGGGATTTTTAGGATGAAAACCATGACGAATACACTTGAAATCATACATTTAATCAAGTGGATCATATAAATCATAGTTTAGAAAATACTTTCTAATTTATATCTTCACATATTTACTTACTTTATCTCCCACTCTTACTAAATACTTTCTAATAGACAGAATAGACACATCGATTTGTAGGGCTATTCATAAATTCCCCCTACGGATAATATAATCTGACCATATCGGTCACAGCAAGCCTTGTCCTGACTGGTGAAATGAGAAGGGCAGGTTTAGAACCCCGCCCCAAATATGTCGATTCCTCACTGCGTTCGGAATGACAGGCTTAAAAGATTTCTTTATGTGCAAAAAATGACAAGCTACTTGGATACTCTTAGCATAGTATTTATGCCAAAATGTCTGATAATCGAATCAGATAATCATGCAGTGGTTTACGTTTGGTCCAAGTATCTTCAAACGAAGTATAAGAAATATCGCCGTTGATTTCGCCTACCATTACATCCGTTTTGCCTTCCAGAAGGGCATCAACGGCGGCAACGCCCAGACGGGTAGCCAAGACTCTATCTCGCACGGTTGGGCTGCCACCCCGCTGAATATGCCCAAGAATGGCTATGTGTGCATCAACATCATATTGTTCTTTCAAAAGTTGTTTGAAAATAGTAGCACCGCCGACTTCATCACCTTCACCAACAATTACGATTGTTCTTTTATTTTTACCCTGCTCCAGAATTTTTTGATATAATATATCAAGATTTGTAATAGTTTCGGGGACTGCAACGTATTCGGCACCGCTTGCTATCCCGACGTCCATTGCTATAAAACCGGCGTGTCTGCCCATAACTTCGATGATGAAAATTCTACCATGGGAAGCCGCTGTATCACGAATCTTATCGATGGCTTCAGCAGCCGTATTGATTGCAGTGTCGTACCCAATTGTATAATCAGTTCCGTAGAGGTCATTGTCTATTGTACCAGGAGTGCCGACGACAGGAATTTGATGCTCAACCCACAAAGCATGGGCACCATGGAATGTACCATCGCCTCCGCAAGCCACAAGTCCCTGTACACCAGCCTCTTTTAGTTTTGCAGCGGCAGCCGACCGCCCACCAATATGCATAAATTCCTTGCATCTGCTGGTTTTAAGAACTGTTCCGCCCTGCGAAATAATCTGAGCAGTCCAAGCACGGTTGATAGGAATGATTCTACCTTCAATCATTCCTGTAAAGCCATCTTCAATACCGACAACTTCAATGCCCATCTCGATACAATATCTGGCAACAGCCCTTACGTTGGCATTCATGCCGGGGGAATCTCCCCCACTTGTAAATACTCCAATTTTTTTCATATTTGATTATTTATTTATTGATAAAATATTTTTTTTATTTTTTGTTCCAAAGCTCTGTGTCTATTCTATTATAAACCGACATTACGTAATTGATCTCATCAACTGTGAATTTAGATTTTTTTGATTCTGATTTGATATAATCGGTGATGATTTTTCTTTCTTTTTCTGAATCTTTGGAAGATGCAACCTGAAGACTCAAGGCTAAGATAAGGTGCTTCACCAAACAATATTCTTCCCCGTAATTAGATTTATAATAAAATAAATACTTAAAATAAGAGCTGAAATTTGAATAGAATATAGAACCATTAATATCGATCATATAGTCATAGACTTTGCCTGTTGCATTGTTACAAACGGCATTAAGAGTGGAAAAAGAATCAAAACTATTATTTCTTATGTATAAATCTGTCATTTTATCCAATAAACTATAGACACATTCAGAATTACCGTTAATCCAGGTCAGTGTAGAGTTTTTGATACTATCCAAATCCAAAATATCAAAATTTCGTGCCAGATCACAAGGAAGATCATTATCGACAAGATTACCTTCTAATACCTGAGCACTAGCTGAAAAGACCGAAAAAAGAATGAATATAATTATTACCGAATATCTCATTTTGATCCAATCTTTTCATTAGGAGCATTAGAGCTGTATTTGATTGCTAACTTTTCATAAGCGAATAATAATACATTTGCAACGAAGAAACCAATAATGGCACCTGCAATTATATCGACGGGATAATGAACTCCGACATAAACCCTTGAAAATGCGACAACAGATGCTATAGAAAAGAGTACAACTTTAAATTCTTTATAAAAATATGATAGAATCGCAGCAGCGGCAAAATTATTAACTGCATGAGATGATGGGAACGAAAACCCTGAGCCACAATCCACCAGTAACCTTATCATAGTAAGATTGTGACATGGTCTTGGTCTGGCGACCAATGATTTAATGAAATTACTGCTAAGCTGATCGGCGCAAATAATCGTAACGATCAACAGAACAAATGCAACTCTACCATTCCGGCCACCCTTCCACAACAGCCATACCAAAAGAATGATATAGACCAAGTTCCAGTTTTGTTGCTGGGTTACAAACGGCATAAGCTTATCGAACAGAGGATTAGCCAGTGTCAAGTTGAACAACTGAAAAAGTAAAAGATCAATATTTTGGAGAAAAACTGGCATTGATTAAAGTTTATTTAATTGGAAAATATATGATGGTTTCAAGCTTATCCTTAGGAACACTTTTGGGATCATTAAGATATTTTTCCCAAGAATAACCATTAATTGTAAGATTTTTCCGCTGAATATATTCCATTAACTTAACATAAGCTTTCTCTATTGATTCATAGCTGCCTCTATAAAATCCCATAACAGCTTTTGTTTCGGGCATAATCACAAATTTTACTCTGCCTTCATCCTTTATTCTATCCTCCTGCACCGGAAAACATGCATCAAATATATATTTAGTTTTGTATTCAATGTTAATTGCTATTGGCGGACCAATTATGGATATTTTCTTCTGTCCTACAAAATCTGCCAGTTCACGATAAGCTCGGTCGAATTTATTTCTGATTTCATCGTGATTCATAGAAGTAACCGAATCTGAAATACAGATCAGATTCGTAGCAGGAACAAAAGTTTCGACGATTTTGAGATCTAATGCGGGAATAGATTCACAAATTTTTTTTATGTTGCTCAAGCCTTTTTCAAAATCCGGAGCAAGCATTTTATCCATAATGAAGCCAGCCCAGCGCATAAAGAAATTTAAATCATTTTTTAGATTCCATGTTACAGAGGTCTTACCTTTTTGTTCAGCAAAAGTAATTTCGATAATACTACCTTTCATTTGCTCAAATTCAAGATCAAGAGTAACTGATTTTAGTGGTTTGCTGTCTGTAATAGTCATTTTTCCGTTACCAACCTTATCGTTATTGCTTTTCCACGAGAATGAAGCACCTTTTCCGGATTCAGAACCTACATAGGAAATTACGGATTTAGGATCTTTCTCCTGCCATGGAGACCACTTTTCCCAATTCTTCATAGTATTTACAAGATTGAAAGCTTCAACTGCCTCCGTCCTAATTTCTATGGATTTTGAGAAATGATATTTAGCTGGTAAAAAGAAGTTAACAGCAACAAAAATTATAATCAACGAAGCTAATGCAATAAGTAGTATTTTCAGATATTTCATAATTAACCTCAAATGGATTAAAAAAAGAACAAGTAATTTACTAAAAGTTTTTCTTAGATAAAAATATCAGGGGTTTGGATTTGAATTAAATCAATTTGTTAGTTTGAATAATAATTAGAAGCTTAAATACGTTTACGCTACAGAGCTTTGTTTAAATTCAAAAATGAAATAAATATATGATTATTCAGATTTCCCGTATAGAGGATAAATTTAACGATTTACCATTGCCGGAGTATGCATCGGAAGGCTCAGCCGGAATGGATGTATATGCAGCGGTAGAAGAACCTATTTATATTCAGCCCGGAGCAATAGCACTGATACCAACAAACTTGTCTATAGCACTTGAGCAAGGATATGAATGTCAGGTTCGTTCGAGAAGCGGATTGGCAATAAAGAATGGAATATTTGCACTAAACGCTCCTGGAACAGTTGACAGCGATTATCGCGGGGAGATAAAAATCATACTTGCAAATTTTGGAAAAGAACCTTTTGAGATTAATCGTGGTAGCAGGATAGCTCAGCTGGTTATAGCCAAATATGAATATATAAGTTGGGAATCAGTCAATACTTTACCCGAATCTTCAAGAGGCTCGGGTGGCTTTGGAAGTACAGGATATCAAAACCCTATATCAAAATAATAATCTGCTTATGAAAGATCCACTTAACATAGTATTCATGGGAACACCAGAGTTCTCTGTGCCCATTCTTGAGTCCATAAATTCGAATTACAATGTTCTGGCAGTTGTTACAGTACCTGACAAGCCACAAGGCAGAGGCAGACATGAGATTCCATCTCCTGTCAAGATAAAAGCTGTAGAGCTGGGATTGCCGGTATTACAACCGGAGAAACTTAAGGATGAAGATTTCGTTCAAACTATAAAGGATTTGAACCCAGATATAATTGTTGTTGTGGCATTTCGAATCTTACCCAGAGAGGTTTTTACTTCAGCAAAAATTGGAACATTCAATATTCATTCAAGTATCTTACCAAAATTTAGAGGTGCAGCACCAATCAATTGGGCGATCATCAAAGGAGAGAAAACAACAGGCTTGACTACTTTTTTGATAGATGATAAGGTTGATACAGGAAATGTCCTTCTTAGAGATGAGTTCGAAATACCTGAAGGATTTACGGCTGGTGATCTTCATGATTTCATGATGCCCAGAGCTGTTGAGATTGGAATGAATACCATTGAATTATTGAAATCAGGAGATTATACTCCATTAAAGCAAGATGACAGCATTGCTACTCCTGCACCAAAAATCTTTCCGGAGAATGGTATAATTAATTGGACGCTTCCTGCCCAGGAAGTAATACAGATGATCCATGGCTTCTCGCCAATTCCCGGTGCTAGGACGAGATTCAATAATCAATTACTGAAGATTTATCGGGTCAGATTAAATGAAGAAATCTTAGTAGAGTCAGGACATTTTTTAATAAATAAAAGTGGATTTTTTGCCGGATGTAGCGACGGAGCAATTCAGATAATGGAATTCCAACCTGAAGGAAAGAAAGCAATTTCGTTCAAAGAATTCATAAATGGCTACAGAGGAGCTGCTAGCGGAATGTTTGAGTAATCTACTTCACAATTTCTTCTTTTATTACCCCATCACCCATCAATAAAATTCTATCAGCCATATCGGATACATCCTTGCTGTGAGTAGCAATCAAGAATGTATTACCATACTTCTCTTTTAATTCCTTGATCAAGTTCAGAATTGATTCTGCATTCTTTGAATCAAGATTGCCGGTCGGTTCGTCAGCAAAAACAATAATTGGATTATTGATAATGGCTCTGGCGATAGCGACTCTCTGCTGTTCCCCACCGGATAGTTCCATAGGTTTGTGGTCTTTTCTGTGAATCACATCTACAAGTTCAAGTAGTTCATTCGCCTTTTGCTTGGCTTCTGCGTTTGATATTCCTGCTATAAGTGCTGGCATCATTACGTTTTCGATTGCAGTGAACTCTGGTAACAAGTGAGAAAACTGGAAAATAAAGCCAATTTTCTGATTGCGGACTTTAGCAAGATCGTCGGATTTGATGGATGAATAATTGATTTCATCAGTTCCGTCAAACATTTTAATCTCACCGGAATCAGGAGTATCAAGAGAACCAAGTAGATGAAGTAATGTGCTTTTACCTACACCTGAAGGTCCCATTAATGCTGTGATCTTACCTTTGTGAATATTAACATTTAAATTTTTCAGTACTTGTGTCTGGACTTCTTTCCTAGCATAATACGATTTTGATAAATCAATTGCTTGTACTGCCAAATTAGGATTGTGCACTTTTTCCACCAACATTAAAAATTAAGATTAACAATATAATAAACTTTTATGGCAAAAAAAAAGGGGCTTTTTGAATGGCCCCATTTAAGAAATATTTATTTAGAATTCAAAAGACATACCAACCTTCCAGCTATCGTACATGAGAGGACTGACTGAATTGAAGGGCCAGTTCATTTTTGTTTTTCTGAGTTCATAGAAGCCATAAGATACACCGGTTTTCAGGACAAAATTGACAATCGGACCAAATGAAGGCGATGATTTTATAACAGCTTTACTAAATTCATCGACAATACCCTGCCCTATTCCTTCGATCATATTGCTAACTGCCCACTGAAGAAATAAATGTCTAGGGAAAATTATTGATCGACTATATGAGGCAGTTATGGAGACAGGATCATAAACCTGAAGTTTCAACCCGGATTCAAAATTCTGTCCGAATCTCATAATACCGGTATATGTTTCGAGCATTTGTTCATTTTTTATCATTTGTTCAGTAGGTCTAACTAATGGAATTTTACTTTCAAAATTGATAGAATTCCACGATATTCCGGTACCGTGATAAAGATAAAGACCAGAGTTAGGAGTAAATTGATAGCCATATCCCTTCATTTCTGCAAAACCGAATTGGACATTTTTTGTAACATAATTTCTTAAATCATTTACACTGATTTCTTTAGAATTCAGAGTTTTCTCCATAAAATTGAAGAAGAAATATGGATACTTGAATTTTGTAACATTGTTTGTTGAAAACAGAGATTTCTGTTTTGTCCACCCAAGGCGGATTTCAGCCGCATTAATATTTGCAAAATCGGATGTGAAAATATCTTTGTTATAGTCGCCCTGATTCCAAGAATAAATCAACTGTAAAGTAGGTTTTTCCATGAAAGTATTCTTGAAATCTTTCCATTCTTCAAAGTCATCTTTCTCAATCGAAGATTTAGTAGAGTCGCTCACGTTGTTTGATTTTTCTTTTTGAGCAACTAATTGTAGAGTGTGAACAGTACTCAGCATTAACAAAACAATAAGAAATTTTTTCATTTTTATATTCTCCATGAATTAATGAAACAATAACGATTCTTGGCTATTATTCAATACGACGAATTAGTCTTCAAGTTTCATTAAAAATTGGAAATATGGTTTGATCATAAGAATTATCTCTCATTCTATTTATAATATTTTATTCGTTTTATAGTCACATAATAAGATTTATTCAGTTTCCATATAAACAAAAATGAAAAGATTTATATTCTTTGTTTTTTTACTTATAGTATGTTTTAAGCCTATAAATACTCAAACACTTACAGTAGATGTTGTTAGTTGCAATACTGCTCCGCCTTGGACTCATCCTGATATACGGCCAGACACAATTAAGGTTAATTTTGAGGTATCACCTCTTGATAGTGTTGAGGTAAAGATTATTCGTGGATATAACAGGTTCAATCCTGATGAAAGAGGCACTGATTATTTCGAGATAAAGTACGAAAGTGATAAAAATGGTTTGGTCAAAATAGACTTGAGCAATTTAAATGAAGGCGATCTGTTTATTATTTCAGCAAGAAAAAATAGATATGTACCAATTTGGAAGCCGTTTAGATATACTAAAAACATGAATTCGACAAAATGGATTGCATATATGATTCCACGATTAAAACCCGATAATAATTTGAATCAAACTAAATAGAATTATTTCGGCTTATTATTTTTTTAAATGACATGTAGTTCCTATTATCTCTCCGATAATAACTGATTTCATCAGTTAAAACTTTTGCAAAGAATATACCAAGTCCACCAGGTTGTCTCTCATTGGCAGGTGCTGTTATATTGGGATCAGGATAATCAAGTGGATTGAAGGCATCGGCATCATTAGTAATATCAACATAAAGAGCATCCCCTTTTAGGATTAAATCAATCTTTATCTCATGAACATTGTTGTCAATGTAACCATACGAAATGGTATTGGTAACTAATTCTTCAATTACCAAGTTCACATCATATCTTGTATTATCAGTCAATAGATTCTCAAAGCAAAAATCTTTGATCAGATTGTACATTGGGACAAGTTCTTTTAATGAATTAGATATTATAAGATTTAATGATTTTTGCAATGGTTTCAATCGTCATTTATTTTGGGGTTAAAATTAAATAATTTTTCTCATAAATGCAAATCAATAGTCACACTTTTCCATTTGAAAACTAGATATTAATTGATTTTTAACATTTATCAAAATGATTTCAGAAATAGAAGTTGTTCATTGATTTGAATATTCTTTATTGAGCAGAATCAAAAGAATCATGAATAGCTTTATTTCTTTATTTAATTAAGAATTTTTAATTATTTTTATAATAAAAAATAACACAAAATTGAAATTTCTTAATATAAGAATGGTGCTACATGAAAGTAAAACTAATAACCAGAGCGATTATAATTGTTCTTGTGTCCTTTTTAATCATTTCAACGGCTTCAAGTCAGTCTAATGACTGGCGTAGCTACTTCACAGGCAACAACATCAATGTATTGGCTGAGCAGAATGATAATGTATGGCTTGGGACAAATGGCGGAGGATTATTCTATTATTCAAAACTGTCTAAGCAGTATCTGGGTAATATTGCAAAATCAGTAAACGGATTGCCAGATATGTTTATCAATGCCATTAGAGTCGTTGGAGACACTCTTTTCATAGGCACTAATAATGGATTTACTATCTATGACAAAGTAAATTTCAAAACATACAAAACCTATAATTCAGGATTGCCAAACAATAAGATCAATACGATCGATGTTGATGTTTTTGGTGGTCGTTGGATTGGAACTGACAGTGGTTTAGCCGTTCTTCAAGGTAGAACATGGACAGTTTATACAACAGCTAATTCCGGATTACCTTCTAATAAGATCACCTATATCCGAGTTGAAAATACCGGGGCTAAATGGATTGGTACAGACAATGGTCTGGTTAAATTCAATGGCGTAACGTGGGAGAATTTCAATACTGAAAACTCAGGAATAGCCGGTAATTATATTAATTTTATTACTTTTAATAATTCTGGTGCAAAATTAATAGGTACCAGAAGCGGTCTGTCCATTCTTTTTGGTCTTAATTGGGGAAATTTTAATACCTCTAATTCTGGGATTCCAGGTGATAATGTTACATCTCTTGCATATGATAAAGACAATTTTCTTTGGGTATCAACTGAGAATGGTTTTGCCAAGCAAAGAGGATCCAAGTTCGATGTTACAGATCAATCAAATGCCCCGCTATCTACAAATTTCATCAAGTATTTACTGATCGACAAGGATGATAGTAAGTGGCTAGCTACTCCTGATAGTCTGAATATACAATTCGGAACAACATTGGCAAAAAGAAATGTGAATATCACACAGTTAAGAACTAATGAGATAAATTCAGTCAATATATCCAATACTGGAACTGCATGGATTTCTACTGCAAATGGAGCGCCAACATTCAATGGCAATACCTGGTTCTATATAATAGCGACAAAGGACTATGATGTTCGTCAAACAATATTCGACAAAGATAACAATGCCTGGCTTGCTACTGATAAAGGCGTGGTGAAAATCTCAGGTTTTACTGTTACTGTTTATAATTCAGAATCTGAAGTTTTACCAACAGACGATATTCGGGCTCTGGCTTTCGATAGAAATGGTAATTTATGGGTTGGTTCGGCAGCAGGATTGATTCGCTATAATGGTTTTCAATGGGATTTTATGAAGCCTGCATATGCACTAATTCCCGATCTACCAATCAGCTCATTAGCTATTGAAGGAGCTAGCAAAATCTGGATTGGTACAAATAATGGATTAAGATTATTCGATGGTTTATCCAGTTGGACAACTTACAACCAGAATAATTCTGAAATACCAGATAATTTCATTACATCAATAGCCATTGATCCAAATGATATTAAATGGATTGGAACCAGAGATGGTTTGGCTCGTTTCGACGAAGTTCAGTGGTCAACTTTTAATATTTCAAATTCTGCTATAGCTCAGAACCGTGTAACGAGCATAGCGGTTGATTTATCAGGAAAGATTTGGGTTGGGACATATACAAATGGAATATCAGTTTTAAATACGGATAATACATTCTCAAACTTAAATGTTGATAATTCGGCTTTATCTGATAATCATATTAATAGTTTGAAAACAGACTTAGCAAATAATATCTGGATTTCTACTAATTGTGGTCTTTTGGTTCATCAGCAACCTGATGTTCTTCCTAGCACATACATCACAGGATACTCAACAAACATTTGCGCTGGTAAAAACATGCCCGTAACTATCCAAACCTTATATAAGTTTGCAACCGACAACAGATTTACAGTTGAATTGTCTGATACAATGGGAGGATTTGGTACTAATCCAATGGCTATCGGATCTAATGTTGGCTCAGGAAATAATTCTACGATAATTGCATTTTTGCCCAAAAATTTAGTTGAAAGTAATACTTACAGAATCAGAATAAAATCTTCAAATCCTGTATTCACAAGTAACCCAAGTGATTTTATTATGATCAATAGTTTACCTAAGCTTTCAGTTTCGGGGCGGGCTTCAGTCTGCTTTAATTCAATTACTTCTTATTCAGTTCCTGATGATGAATCGATGCAGTACGATTGGAGATTAATTAATGGTAGTTTCTACGTCGATAGTGTTGGGAATTCAATAACTGTGAATTGGAGTAATAGCCAAACAACAGGAATAGTAAGACTGATACTTACAAATGGGAATGGATGTAAGGATACGACAGATTATAATGTTAAAATCTCAAATCATCCAAATACATCAATAGCCGGGAAACTTGGTGTCTGTGCTGACAACTCGTATCTATATGAAGCTAAGTCCGACCCAACAATCAGATATACCTGGTTTGCAACCGGAGGAAATATTTATAGCTTGTCTGATCACAACAAAGCTTGGGTAAAATGGGGTAATCCAGGAGTTGGAAGCTTGAAGCTAATAGCTGTAACAGCAGATGGCTGTATTGATTCAACTACTATTACAATTAATATTCTGTCAGCTCCGACTGCCAAAATTAATGGCTCTTTATATGGTGAGCAAAATATTACAAGCACATATACAACACCACTCACTCCACCGAATATCCTAAAAAAATGGCACTCAATTAATGGCGAAATCATTGGATCAGACACTTCGTCAAATGTCCAGATAAAGTGGAAGAACTATGGATTTGGGTATGTGATACAGGTACAGACATCGCCAACTGGTTGTAAGGATTCAAATACTTATATGGTTAAAATCTTTCAGAGTATAAATGCTGAAGGTTATAGAGATGTTTGTGAAGAACGAATAGAATACTATTCTGCCGCTTCTAATTTGGGTGCAAACAACTTATGGACTGTAACTGGAGGCGTCATTCAGGGTGCCAATAATCAGCGTGTTATTCCGGTCAAATGGGGTACTGCGGCAACCGGCCACATTAGGTTAGTTCAGTGGGTTACAGGCGCACCATACAGGGATACTGTTGATTTTGATGTAATAATACATGTATTCCCTGAAAAACCAAGGATTACAGAAAAAAATGATACCCTTTACTCGAGTTCTCCAACAGGTAACCAATGGCTTTGGGAAGATCAGTACATCAATGGTGCGAATGACAATAAATACTATACTTCTAAAATTGCAGGAACTTACACTTTAAAAGTAATAACTGCTCCATGGTGCATTTCTCCGCTTTCGGATGGGTTTGATTTTGCTAGTCCAGTTGAAGAACCAACTGTGATTAGAACTCAATTTGTCAGTATTTATCCTAATCCATCGACAGGGATTTTCAATCTGGTATTCAATGAATCAAGTAATTCTTTGATAACTTATCGTGTTATTGATAATCTTGGCAGAACAATTATAGATAATATTCAATCGGAGAATCAAAAAATTGAGACAGTTGATTTATCTAGTTATCCAAGCGGAACATATCAGCTGATTGTTAATAACGGTATTAATCAATTTGTTCAGAAGTTGATTCTTAATAAATAGTTCAATTGGGAACAACAAAAGGATACTTCACTGCTTTCAGAATAAATAACAAAAGAGGGTTGCATCAGATGCAACCCTCTTTTAACTTCAAAATAAATCTATTATTTACTTCCTGACCAATCCCATTCCAATTTCAATTGCTTGCTTGTTCAGAGGAATTAGTTTGTGATAGCGTTCGGGAAGAACCTGCTCTAATGCTTTTAATAATGTTTCCATCTTTACTACTTTAGTAACTTCAATGAATGCACCTAGCATTATCATATTCAAAACTTTTGAATTTCTTAATTTAATCGCTTCTTCACTGACGGGACAAGCATAAATATTTATATCCTCACGTGTGGGAGGATTGATTGTATTAGAACTATCATAGAAAATATTTCCGCCAACTTTGACTTTATATTCAAATTTTTCGATTGAAGGCTGGTTCAAAGTTACAGCACTATCAAATGTAGAAATGATTGGTGAACTGATTAAACTGTCGGAAACGATAGCTATACAGTTAGCAGTACCACCGCGCATTTCGGGACCATAAGACGGCATCCAGGTAACTTCCTTATCTTCAATAACGCCGGCATAACCCAGAAGCATACCCATTGTGAGCACGCCCTGTCCGCCAAATCCAGAAAAAATTGCTTCTTGTAACATATTATTTTACCTCCGGAACTTTAATGTCACCTAATGGATAGAATGGAATCATCTGATTAGCAACAAACTCATTCGACTCGAGAGGTGTCATCTTCAAGTTCGAAGGACAATTTGATACGACTTCAACTAAGCAGAAACCTAAATTTTTCTTTTGATATTCCAGACCTCTTTGAAGAGCTTTTTTTGTTTTTCTAACATTACCTGCAGTATTAACTGCCTGGCGAGTTACATAATAAACACCTGGCAGATGCGCGAGTAATTCACTTATTTTGAGAGGATAACCCTGAGTAAGAACATCACGACCATAAGGAGATGTTGTTGTAACCATTCCTTCAAGACTGGTGGGAGCCATCTGACCACTGGTCATTCCATAAATACCGTTATTAATAAAAATAACGAGTAGATTTTCTCCGCGATTCGCTGCATGCACTGTTTCTGCTGTTCCGATGGCGGCTAAATCTCCATCACCCTGATATGTAAATACAATTTTCTCAGGCATTACTCTTTTAATTCCGGTAGCAACTGCGCAAGCTCTTCCGTGTGCAGCCTGCTGCATGTCCACACCCAGATAATGATAAGCAAAAACTGAACAACCAACAGGAGCAACACCGATTGTATCGCCAACAATACCCATTTCGCTTACAACTTCCATCAGCAACTTATGTACAGTGGAATGACCGCAACCCGGGCAATAGTGGAACTCTTGCTCGGTTAAAGTATCCGGTCTTTCATAAACCAAAAATTCCGGCAAGCATATATTTTCTTTTATAGGATTCATAATTTCATTTAATTCAGACATTTTTAGCTCCCCTTGATAAAATATTTTTCAAAATTCTCAAGAATCTCGTCAGGTGATGGAATCATTCCACCCATTCTGCCGAAAAACTCGACTCTGGTTTTACCTTCAACGGAAAGTCTGACGTCTTCGATCATTTGACCGGCATTCATTTCAACATCAAGAATACCCTTAATTCTTGGTGCAACTTCAGCATAAATCTTAGTAGGAAATGGAAATAAAGTCTGGGGTCTGATCATACCAATTTTATATCCCTTAGCCCTGCCTAATTCCATAGCTTTGATGCAAATCCTAGCAGCTAAACCAAACCCAGTCATCAGGTATTCAGCATCATCAAGGTGCAAAGCCTGATATCTGACTTCGGTTTCCTGCATTACTTTATATTTAGCTTGAAGAGTATGATTTATTTCCTCCATCTTTTCGGGCTGGATGTGAAGAGAAGTAATATATCTCCTATCTTTTCCTGCCGGTCTGCCTGTGGTTGCCCAAGGATAATCAGTTACAACTCTTTCCATTTGCGGGAAAAGTTCGACTTTCTCCATCATCTGGCCAATGGCTCCATCAGCAAGAATCATAACTGGAGTACGATACTTGTCAGCCAATTCAAATCCAAGCTTAACGTAATCAACCATTTCCTGTACACTACATGGTGCGAGAACTACCAAATGATAATCTCCGTGACCTCCACCTTTAACAGATTGAAAATAGTCGCCTTGAGCGGGCTGAATTGTACCCAACCCTGGACCACCTCTGTTGATATTAGCAACCAGACAAGGTAGTTCAGCACTAGCAATATAAGAAAGACCTTCCTGCATAAGGCTTATGCCAGGGCTGGAAGATGTTGTCATAACTCTTTTGCCGCAACCTGCAGCACCATAAATCATATTAATAGCAGATACTTCGCTTTCAGCTTGTAATACTACCATACCAGTTCTTTTTGTAGCTTCTCTAGCCAGATATTCCAGAACCTCTGACTGAGGGGTAATAGGATAGCCAAAATAAGCATCACATCCGGCTCTAATCATAGCTTCGGAGAGTGCTTCATTACCCTTCATGAATTTTACATCACCCATTTTGTCTCCCAAATTTTCCTTTTGTGAATTTCAAATTATACAGCCTGTTTTGGGGCTTTTTCCACTTTTCTGTAAACAGTAATTACTGCATCAGGACAAACCAGCGCACAATTAGCGCAACCGGTACAGTTATCCTGTGCTTTAATAGCATAACGGTAACCTTTTTTGTTGATGATATTTGCAATTGCTAGAGTTTCCTCCGGGCATGCAATAATGCAAAGCTCACAGCCTTTGCATTTCTCTAAATCGATTATTACTTCGCCTTGTACTTTAGCCATCGATAACCTCGATTAATTTTATAATTCTATTTTTACTATTGCTGTTATTCCTTTTGAATATTTGTCAAACAGCAGAAAACTAAATTAAGAATTTTTTTTAAATAATAAATTATGAATATACTTATTGTAATTGTTGTGTTGCCAACCAGAATAGATTTTCTAAGTGTTTAAGATTCGGTAATTTATAAGCACCAAAAAAGCATATTAGCTTGATTTGCTAATATGCTTTTAATAAAATTATTAATTTTTTAAAAAATTAATTTGCTTCGGTTTTGAATTTGAAAACGAAATTGACATTTTCCCATTTGAATTCAATGTCTCTTTCGAGAATATTTCCGACAGAATCAATCTGGTTGCAAAGCACAGTGTCAAAAGGAGCATCTTTTGATTTAAGCATGACAAAAATAAACTTTACATCGGAATCAACCGGATGAACTTCGATCTGATCGTGAGCTTTGTAGTCGCGATAGAAAAAGCCATATTTGGGAAGATTTGGTTGAATTGAGTATTTATCCTGTACGTATTGCTCAAGTTTAATGGTAATAATGAGATTATAAAGAGATTCACAAATAGATTCAACTTCTTCATATTCTTCATAGTTTTGATATTTAACCTGTGCCTTTTCGAGTTCAGGTGCTAATGAAAGTAATGCATCTTTATACAGATTCATTAACTTATTAATCGCCAAAACTACGTGCTTCGTCTCTTCTTCTTTTACGATTTTGGGCATAAATCAATCCTAAATTTTATTAAATTTCAATTTTTTTAAAATCAAATATAAGGAAAAAAAAACTTATAGCTTTAATGTATTTAAATTTGCCTCAATATTTTTTTTTGATAAATTCCTTTATTATTTTGGACATAAAGAATAAAAGCTTTAATTTTGTTGTTCGGATAATTTCATTATGACAATATGTTTGAGAATTTACAAGACAAATTAGAACACGCGTTAAAGCGTTTCCGCGGTCAGGCAACTATTAGCGAAGAGAATATCGATGAAGCATTGCGAGAGATTCGCCGTGCATTGATCGAAGCTGATGTTAATCTCAATGTTACAAATAAGTTTGTTGAGGATGTTAAAGCTAAGGCTATAGGAACAGAAGTGAAGGGGAAACTACTTCCTGAGCAATTAATCGTAAAAATTGTTCATGAAGAGCTAGTTGAACTGCTTGGAAGTAAGCAAAGTGATATTCAATTTTCTTCCCATCCTCCTACAGTAATCATGGTTGCTGGTTTGCAAGGATCGGGTAAAACTACTTTTTGCGCTAAACTAGCTAAAAATCTTCGAAAAAAAGGTCGTCAACCTCTTCTCGTTGCATGTGATGTTCACCGTCCTGCAGCTATTGAACAGTTAAAGCAACTTGGGCAGACTATTAATCTTCCAGTTTTTGCAACTGAGGAGAAGAACCCTGTCAAGATTGCAAGTGACGCTATCATTTACGCTAAGAAATTTGCACGTGATGTCGTTATAATTGATACAGCCGGTCGATTGACAATCGATCAGGAGATGATGAAAGAGGTTCAGGACATTAGCAATGCTGTTAATCCAAATGAGACTCTTTTTGTGTGTGATGCTATGATTGGCCAAGACGCGGTTACAACAGCAAAGGCTTTTCATGAAATACTAAGTCTTACTGGAGTTGTTCTAACTAAATTGGATGGCGACACAAGAGGTGGTGCGGCTTTATCAGTAATGAATGTAGTCGGCAAGCCTGTTAAATTTGTTGGTACCGGTGAGAAGGTAGATGCTCTAGAGCCTTTCCATCCAGAAAGAATTGCTTCAAGAATTCTTGGTATGGGTGACATTCTTACTCTGGTTGAAAAAGCTGAACAACAGCTTGATGAAGATCAGGCTAAGAAACTCGAACAAAAAATTAAAAAGAATGAATTTTCATTCGAAGATTTTCTCGAACAGCTTAGGACTATCCGAAAAATGGGATCATTAAAAGATCTTCTCGGTCTTATTCCCGGCATGGATAAAGCAATGAGAAATGTTAGTATTGATGATAATGCTTTTAATAAGGTAGAAGCTGTTATTCTTTCAATGACGAAATTTGAACGGGAAAATCCAAAATTGCTTAATGGCTCAAGAAGAAAACGGATAGCAGATGGCAGCGGAACAACCGTTCAGGACGTTAACAGATTGATTAAGCAGTTTGATGATATGACAAAAATGATGAAGAATGTATCCCGAGGCGGTAAATCCAGATTTCTTAAATCATTTGGATTACCGCAGAATCTAGGGATGTAACAAATATTGAATATTCAATTAATTTTATATATTTATTTTAGGAATTTTAAAAATGGTTAAACTTCGTTTACGCAGAAAAGGCAGAACACATTATCCAGTCTATGATATCATAGCCGTTGATTCAAGAAAAAAACGCGACGGAGATTTCTTAGAAAGACTAGGATATTATGATCCACATGCACAGCCTTCAACAATTTCAGTTGATCCAGCAAGAGCAATTTATTGGCTCAACGTCGGTGCTCAACCAACAGATCTGGTTCGTGAACTATTAAGCTATGAAGGAGTTCTTCTTCGTAGAACCTTAGAGTTTAAAGGAAAAACAGCCGAGGAAATTGAGAACGAAATTGAAAAGCATAAAGTAGTTGCTCATGATAGATATTTCCGCCGTTTAGAGCTTCGCAAGAAGAGAGAAGAAGCAAAGATTAAAGCAAAAGCAGACGCTGAAGCTGCCGCCGCTGCCGAAGCTGCTAAACCAGTAGAAGCTCCTGCGCCTGCAGAAGCATAATTAAGATTATACTTTTAAAGAGGTCTTCTTTTGATTTAGAAGACCTCTTTTTTTATTTCTTTATATCATCAATTCAAGCTGCATCTTTTTGATTTTTGCATCGTCATCAAAAAATACAACAAAATACCTATCAATTTCTTTAAAATTATAAATCCATATAAGACTGCCGTCCTTACCATCTTTTTCTACATTTGGTTTACCATATTTTTTTTCTAAGTCTGCTCGGCTATCCCCTACCTTAAATCCCATAACTTTACCGGGGTAATTCTCCCAGAAGTAAATAATATTTACAGTCTTGGCTCCAATCTGAAATGCGAATTTTCCGAAATCGAGTATTGGCTCTCCACGTTCGTCATTTGAGCAGGCTATATCATCAGGGGTACCGAATGTTTGGAAAAGCTTATATAATCTTGAGCCTAAGTATTCACTAAGATCCATTTTAGCTAGTTTTGAATCGTCAATTTGGGCTTTTGCTTCATTATTAATAAAGAGCATCGAGAATGCAAATATTAATAGTATCATTGTTTTTTTCATTTGTTTCCTTTGCATTTAAATTGATAGAAAGATTTTTGAGATATTAACGCTTTCTATCACAAAAATATTTTTTTATTTTGGTTTACTTAATAAATATTGAGTCTTACACCCTTAAAATTAAATATTTTTCGTAAATTTGAAATCTGTATAATGTACAGAAATAAAATTATAAAGATACTTTGATAAGGTACTAATGGAAGATTTTGTTTTTAAGCCATTCGAAGAAATGACACAGGAAGACTACTCGCGAATAGGCTTCAAATCAGGTTTGGAAGTTCACCAACAACTTTACACAGAACGTAAACTTTTCTGTAGATGCCCAGCAGGCCAATATAGCGAGGAATACCACGCCGAGATATTAAGACACATGAGGCCAACTCTTTCAGAGCTAGGTGAATATGATGGCACGGCACTGATGGAATTTAAAACCAAAAAGGATATTGTCTATCGGATTAACAGAGCTACGGTTTGCACTTACGAAATGGACGACACTCCTCCATTCATAATGAACGACCAGGCTCTGGATATCGCAATTCAGGTAGGACAGTTAATGGATTGCAATATAGTTGACGAATTACACATTGCCAGAAAGCAGTATCTTGATGGGAGTATCCCTACTGGATTTCAGCGAACAGCTATAGTAAGTGTTAACGGCAAAATCCCATATAAGGATCGTGAGATAAATATTATTCAAATGTCTATCGAAGAAGATTCGTGCAGAGAAGTAAGTGATTTTGGGCATTTAAGAGTTTATAAAGCTGACCGTCTTGGCATGCCCTTAATTGAAACAGTAACCGCACCGGAAATGCTTAATCCTCAGGAAGTAGCTGAGGTGAACCAGATCATTCGTAAGGTGGCCAGAAGCACCGGAAAAGCGAGAACTGGAATTGGTGCAGGCAGAGAAGATGTTAATGTTAGCGTAACCGGTGGCACAAGAATTGAAATAAAGGGTGTGGCCCATATCAAATCTATCCCGCTTTTAACATACAACGAAGCAATGCGTCAGTGGAATCTTCTTAGGTTAAGAGATGAGCTTAGCAAACGCGGAATAACTTCCGATACATTCCAATCAAAAACTGATGATGTAACGAAATTATTAAAGAAAACACAGTATGAACCAATAGCCAATGCTATTTCAAAAGGTCTTCTTGTGAAGTGTGTGACTCTATCGGGATACAAAGGGTTACTAAGTTGGAAAACTCAGACAGATACATTCTTTGGTAAAGAAATCTCAGACAGAGTACGTGTTATTGCATGCTTGTCGAAGACTCCGAATATTATTCATTCTGATAGTGCAGAAAATACAATCTCGTCGGCAGATGGGCAGAAGATACGCAAAAGTGTAGGAGCAAAAGAAGAAGATACCTTAGTTTTAGTTTGGGGCGATGAAACAGATACAGACACAGCCTCAAGAGAAATCATTATAAGAGCAAAAGAAGCAACAGTCGGTATTCCTCCTGAAACCCGTCAGGCTTTACGTGATGGTACAAACGGCTTTGAACGCATACTGCCAGGGGCAGAGAGAATGTATCCAGATACTGATCTTCCTCCAATTATGATAACCAACGAACGTTTAGTCAGATTAAGAGCTGAAATTCCTGCTCCATTTTGGATAAGATTGAAAGAGTTCAAGGATTTCAATATTTCTGATGATATAGCAGAACCATTGTCAATATCTAAATTTGCAACAGTTTTTGATTATGCTGTTATTAAATTAAAACTCAATCCAATTTTAGTTGCTCATGCTTTAATTCAATTCTCTAAGAGATTAAAAAAGAAAAAATTTAACATAGATTTATTGAATAATTCAAATCTGGAACAATTATTCATTTCAGTCGCAGATGGTTCACTGGCGAAAGATGGGATATTATTTGCAATGGAAATGATCATTAAACATGATGGTAAATATGATCCAAAGCTGACAATACCAGCTAATGAAGTAGATATAAAACAATCTTTTGACAAGTGTATAAAAATCATGAATGAACAAAAATTATATAATTATGATAAAAGACCAGAAATCTTAATTGGGTTAATCATGGCCGATCTTATTGGAAGATGCAACGGACAAGATGTGAGGAAGTACGTATCAAATAATTTCAGGATGGAGGCATAAGATGACAGATGAATCATATAAAGGTTATAGAGGTCAGGCTTTAAGTACTTTGAAGAATTTCGAAGCTCTGGTTTGGAGCGATGTTGAAATTAAAACAGCAACAGGGCAACACATCGGAATAATTCTACCACGTTCTGAGAACGGCGATGATAAGCATATAGTAATCAAACTAAGATCGGGTTATAATGTCGGTATAGCTTGCGAGAAAGTTGAAGATATTCATATAAACGGAAGAAAAGAAGCACATTATCAAATACCGGAAAAAGCTTTTCCCTTTGACCCCAAAAAACCTAATGTCAAGCTATTAGGCACAGGCGGAACAATCGCAAGCCGTCTTGACTATAGGACAGGAGCAGTAATTCCTGCATTTTCACCAGGTGAGCTTTATGGTTCAGTTCCTGAACTTGCAGACATTTGCAATCTTCAAACTGAAAAGTTGTATGGAGTTTTTAGTGAGAATATGGGACCTGATCAATGGAGAGGTACAGCAGAGGCAATCGGACGCGAAATTCAGAATGGAGCACAAGGAATAGTGATTGGTCATGGTACTGACACAATGCATCATACTTCAGCTATTCTCTCATTTATGGTACAGAATTCTCCTGTTCCAATTGTAATGGTCGGTTCACAACGTTCAAGTGACAGACCATCTTCAGATGCCGCATTAAACTTAATGCATAGCGTTAAGACAGCAGCAGACAGTGACATTGCTGAAGTAATGGTTTGTATGTTTGGTCCGACATCCGACATTTATGGACTGTTACATCAGGGAACTCGGGTTAGAAAAATGCATTCATCTTATAGATCGACATTTAGGACTATTGGTGAAATACCGATTGCTATGGTTGACAGGCAAAAGATTACTCCACTCAGAAATGATTACAGAAAACGTCGTGACGATAGAAATGTGATTATTAATACCGCTTTTGACGATAGAGTAGCAATCGTTTATTATTATCCCAACATGAAGGCGGATATTATCGATTCGCTAATCGACAATGGATATAAAGGTATCGTGATCGCCGGAACTGGACTTGGCCATGTGAACAAACCACTATATCCTGCTCTCAAACGTGCCCAGGATAAAGGAATTGCTGTTTACATGACTGTCCAAACATTATGGGGCTATGTGCAAATGTATGTTTACGATACAGGACGTGATTTGATGGATCTTGGGATTGTACCTGCCGGAAATATGCTTCCAGAAGTTGCTTATGTAAAATTAGGCTGGGCATTGGGACAAAGCCAGGATTTAGAAAAGGTAAAAGAAATAATGTTAACCCCAATAGCAAATGAAATAACTGATAGGGAGCCAAGTAATGGTTATCTTATTTTTCAGGGTGGAATTCCAGAAGTTGAAGATTTTATTTCAAGATATCAAAAATAGCAATTAGGGTAAAAATAAATAAATAAATCGCCAGAGTATTTCCGGCGATTTATTTTTATATCAGACCAAGTTTTTTGTGAATATCAAAAACCGAACGACACTCAAAAATTGCGTTGGCAAAGGCTATGGATTCTTCGTCAGAGACTTCTCGAATCCTCTTCTTAATTTCTAGTAAAATAGAAGGTACGATTGAAAGTTCATCAATTCCCATACCGATCAGCAAGCTGGTAGCAGCTGCATGCCCTGCCATTTCGCCACAAAGGCTGACTTTAATGTTATGATTTTTTGCAGCTTTAATAGTCATTTTGATTAATTTTAATACTGCAGGATGAAATGAATCGAAATTATGGGCAATCAACTCATTGGTTCTATCCGCTGCCAAGGTGTATTGAGTCAAATCATTAGTTCCAATGCTGAAGAAATCACATTTAGAGGCTAGCTCATCAGCAATTAATGCAGCTCCGGGCGTTTCAATCATAACACCAATCGGTATCATATCATCAAATGGAATATTTTGTACTTTAAGAGTCGATTTGCAGTCATCAATAACCTGGATTGTTTGGTCAAGTTCTTCGATTGAAGAGATCATTGGCAAAAGAATTCGAATATTTTTTAATTTTGATGAGCGTAAAATTGCATTAATCTGTATTTTTAAAATATCTGTCCTTTGCAGTAGAAACCTGATACCCCTTAAGCCCAATGCAGGATTATTCTCATGAACTGGTAATCCTTCTGCGGTTTTATCGCTTCCAATATCAAATAACCTGAGAGTAACCGGATTGGGATAGCACTGATGTGCTATTTCATCATACCATTCAAGTTGTTCTTCAATACTTGGAAATTTTCCCTTTTGAACAACAAAGTGCTCTGTTCTGACTAATCCGGTACCATAAGCCCCTACGGTTTGCATAGATTCCATATCTTCAGGGAAATTTATATTTGCCCGTAGAATGATTTCCTTGCCATCTAAAGTAGTTGCAGGAAGCCTTATCAGCCTACCAAGTGTCTTTTTATTCTCTTTCTCTTTTTTCTTTTTAACAGTAAAAGCTTCGAGTGATTCCTCGACAGGATTAATCTGAATAATACCGGTATTTCCATCAATTATCAGGAAATCCCCATTATTAACAAGTGAAGTGATATCTTTGACTCCGATAACCTGGGTTATATCGAAGGATCTGGCCAGAATAGCGCTATGAGAAGATATTCCGCCAATTTCAGTAATAATACCCACAACACCGAATTCATGCATTTTAATGACTTCTGCAGGGGTTATACTTTGGCATACAATTATACTGCCTTTGCCAGCTTTTAGCGGCGTTTTTTGATTTCTAATTATTGCTATCAAACGATGTTTTATTTGATCAAATTCAATAGCTCTTTCTTTGATCAGAGAGTCATGAGAATTAAGCAAGAATTGTTTCTGGGTGTCAAATTCCTGAACCAAAGCCATTTCGGCAGAAAGTCCATCACTAATCAGGTTTTCAATTGAATCAGATAAAAATTGATCTTCGAGAATGAACAGATTTGTTTCAAGAAGGTTAAGAATATTCCTATTTTTTCCGGATTTAGATTTTGTCATTAAGGATCTAATTTCATCAGAAAAGATTTTAGTGGCATTTTTGTATCTTTCAATTTCTGAAGGAATTTCATCGGATGATATTAATTCTGAAATCACAAAAATTGGTTGAGGAATGACAACAACCGCCCGCCCTAAAACAAGACCCGGTGAAGAAGGGATACCCTTAACAAGTAGTTCTTGTTTGGTTTCTTTATTCGATAGTGTAGTTCCAATACCATTAATCAAGTTCAATAGTTTGTTCCTGTAATTTGGATAAATTAATAAATTATTCCCCAAATCCACTGGCAAAGAGCTGAGTTAATTCATCAGCAGCCGACTGTTCGTCTTGCCCATCAATTTTAACAAAAATTTTAGCTCCCTGTTCTGCGGCTAAAGTCATAACACCAATGATGCTCTTTGCATTAATTGAAAATCCATCCCTTACAAGATATATATCCGATTTAAACTTAGCTGCAAGCTTTACTATCATTGCCGCAGGTCTGGTATGAATGCCGGCTCTGTTTACCACTTCCACTAACTGTTCGATCATTATCTAATTTTATAATTTTATATAAACACAAAATTACTAATTATTTTCTAATAAATATTCACAGTTCATTATTTATAAAATGAACATTCGTAATCAGCTGATTCTTTTTACTTTTTTGTTTAAAGCATTCTCAATCTCATTTATACTGAGGACACCTTCACGTAATAATATCGGCTCTTTTTGAGCAAGACTTAATACCGATGAATCACCTTTATATTTTGTTACACCTGAATCGATAATTAGTCTTACTTTTCCCTTAAATTCATGAATGATCCCGAAAGTATCTATCTGTGATTTGCTCCCGGAAATATTTGCCGAGGTAGCAATGATTGGTTCCCCAAGGGTTTTACAAATATTCTGAAAGACCACATCATCAGGAAATCGCAAGGCAATTGAGCTGAAACCAGCAGTTATCAGATCGGGAATGTTTTTATTTTTTTTCATAACAATCGAAAGAGGTCCAGGAAAAAAAACTCCAAGTAATTTTTCAAAATCATTTGGTATTTCTTCGCATAATTCATAAACCTGACTAATAGATGATATATGCGCTGCCATAGGTTTTGAATAATCTCTATGCTTCAGCTCAAAAATTCTTTGAATGGATTTAATATCGCTGAATCTGCAACCAATTCCATAAACTGTTTCAGTTGGAAAGATGAATGGCTCTGAATTTGCTAGTCTCTTAACTGATTCAGATAGTAGTTTTAAATCAGGGTTATTCGGGTCAATTTTTATAATTTCGGTTATCATAGAATAGAAATTATCCAATTTTTTTTGTTTATTATTCAATATTTTTTCAATTTTGACGAAAAATACAAAGAATTTATTAAATATTGGAGATTTTATGAAACCGGCTCATAGTTTTATTGTTTCAGCTAACCTGCCTGCACGCATAGTAAAGCTAAAAGAATTAGCATTTAACTATTGGTGGTGCTGGAATTACCATGGAAAAGAAATTTTTATGCGTATTGATGCTGCTTTATGGGAGAAGGTCAACCATAATCCTGTTGCAATGCTTAATAGTTTATCACAGGAAAAACTGGAAGAACTGGCAGAACAAGCTGATTTTACAAGCTTTCTCGATTATGTATATAATAAATTCATCCAATATATGGAGAGCCAATCATGGTTTGATTCTCTAAATATACCCAAAGATGATGTTGTAGCTTATTTTAGTACTGAATACGGTATAAATGAGAGTTTCCCAAATTACTCCGGTGGTTTGGGTGTTTTGTCTGGTGATCACATGAAATCATCAAGCGATTTAGGGCTACCTCTTGTAGGAGTAGGTTTATTATACCAACAGGGTTACTTCCGTCAGCATCTGACACAAAATGGATGGCAGAATGAAATGTATTTGTTTAATGATTTTTATTCAATGCCACTTATTCTTCAAAAGAACCAGAATGGAGAGCCAATCATTATTTCTATAGATCTCCCCAAAGGTACGGCTTATGCTCAAATTTGGAAGTTACAAATTGGCAGAATTCCTCTTTATCTTCTCGACACAAATGTTCACCTGAACAAACTAGATGAATACCGCGATATAACCGACCAACTTTATGGAGGCACCAGAGACACAAGAATTCAGCAGGAAATGTTTTTGGGTATTGGTGGTATGAGAGCTTTGAGAGCTCTTGGGATTAATCCTGCTGTAATTCATATTAATGAAGGTCATGCAGCTTTCGCTTTATTCGAAAGAAGCAAGTATTTTATGGATGATTATCATATCGATTTCATTTCGGCAAAGCAGATTTCTAAATCTACAAGTATTTTCACAACTCACACACCCGTTCCTGCAGGTAATGAAATGTTTGAGCTTGACAGGATGAATAGTTATTTCACTAATTATATTAAGCCTTTCGGCATCAGCAGAGAAGATTTTATTTCGCTTGGTCAGGTAGGAACTTTTGATTCGAACACAGGATTCTCAATGACAATTCTGGGTTTGAAAATGACTGGCTATTATAACGGAGTCAGCGCACTTCATGGTGTAGTTGCCCGTAAAATGTGGCATGAGATCTGGAAGTGTTTCCCTGAAAATGAAGTCCCTATTGGGCACGTTACTAATGGTATACACACTCCAACGTGGATGGCAAGAGAATTTTCTGAAATATTGGACAGATATTTGACTCCAAGATGGAAAACCGATACAGACAATCAAGAGCTATGGGATAAGGTTGACCTGATACCGACTGAAGAAATCTGGAGAGAAAAACAAAGACGAAGAGTAAGAGTTGTTCTCTTTGCTCGTCAATATTTGCAAAAGAAACAAAAGAGTTTTCTGGCTCCTGATCAATACAACAAAATTAACGAATATCTTGATCCTGATGCATTGACTATTGGTTTTGCCCGTAGATTTGCCTCTTATAAAAGAGCTACTCTGGTTTTCAGCGATATGGAACGGTTAAGTAAGATCTTTAAAAATGCGGAAAGACCTGTTCAGATGATTATCGCCGGGAAAGCTCATCCCCATGATACTCAGGGAAAAGAAGTTATACAAACAATTATACAAAGGGTAAAACAGTATGGTTTGGAGAATCATGTTGTTTTCCTGGAAGATTATGATATGGTGATTGCAAGACTTATGGTTAAAGGATGCGATGTATGGCTTAACAATCCAATCAGACCACTTGAGGCAAGCGGAACCAGCGGAATGAAAGCGGCTGTTAACGGGACACTGAACTTAAGTATTCTCGATGGTTGGTGGGATGAATCATTCGATGGTTCTAATGGATTTGCTATTGGTCAGGGTGAAGAATATGCAAACCACGAAGAGCAGGACATCATTGAAGCCGGTTCTCTTTATGAATTACTAGAGCAGGTTATCGTGCCTATGTTCTACAACAGATCAACAAAAGGTAAAATTCCTGAAAAGTGGGTTGGTTTTATGAAGAACAGCATCAAAACTATTGCAGGAAGATTTTCTACAACTCGAATGTTAAAAGAATATACCAATAAATTCTATTTACCTGCTTTGTCCGCTTATAAAATTATGACGGATTCGAATGCAGCGAAAGCCACAGAGCTAAAATTCTGGAAAGAAAAGGTCAGATCGGAATGGAATAATGTGGAAGTCACTGACATAGGCATAAATGACTCAGGTGAGGCGTTTATCGGAAAGCCGATCAATGTATCGGCAACGGTAAAACTTGGCAACCTCACCCCGTCTGACGTCGTAGTTCAAGTATATTATGGTTCTGTACACCCCGATGGTGAGTTAATCAATACTCAATATACACCTTTATCCTTGAAAAATTCAGATGGACAGAATCATCACTATGAAGGTTCTTACATTTGTCCGGATACCGGAGAGCAGGGATTCACAATCAGAATATTACCAAAACATCCGATGATGGTTAATAACTCTGATTTATATTCATGTGCCTGGGCAAAAATATAAGTTTAGAGTTGAAATAATTGAAATGAAGAAAGAATCTAAGGACTGTATGAGCTGAAAGTTGCTATACAGTCCTTTCTTTTTTTATAAATCAGGATTTTCACCCAGGGTGCCATAACTGAGCCTTGCTTAATTGTGTATTGCATTCATTGCATCATTTTTTGTATTTTTTGCACTTTTTTAATGCCCGTTTAGTTATTTAAAATTCCCTTAACCTCATTATTTATCAATCCTTTTATTTTTTGTATTGCACTTTTGCATTGATTGCACCGCATTTTTTTAAATCTTGATTTTTGCATCGAAGACGCTGAATTTGATTAACTGCGGGTGAAGCCCGTGGAAAATTATGATATATCGGCCCTACGGGGCTTTGAGTTGTTTTTCGACTCTCTTTCTATTAATATTTCGCTACTACGTAGTTTTTTTTAATCTTTTCCATTAATTGCACACCGGTTTTTCGTTTTTTTAGGTTTTTGCATCAAAAAGAATACATTTACACAGAGTACAACAGAGTATTTTGAATTCTCTGGGTAACTCTGGTATTCCTCTGTGCAACTCTGTGTGATGTCTTTAAATATCGTTTAGAGAACCACAGAGAAAATCAATTGTATCGAGTTTTATAATTATTTTTTCTTCACACAGGTTAATAAATTCTTTAACAATTCCTTTGTTTTTTTGGATCGCTCCTCCGGTGTCATGTATTCTAATTCTAAATCAAAGTTTGACTTCTCTTCTTTATTTGTAATGTTATCAGTAGCCGAATTAATTTCCTCAAGATGAACCCCTATTTCTGTAGTGAATTGGGCATCATTGAGAGTATTATCAATAGCAATTTTTTCGAGGAACTCTTCAGTATTTGTATCAGGATCAATGTAGAAAGTACCTTTATCAGACTTTGATTTCCATCCAACCATTTCGGGAAGGTTGGCTTTTGGAAATTTATCGAATTCTATATTGTTATTGACTAATTGAAGAGTTCTAAAAACCTGATGAAAAAATTTGATTCTTTTTATAATAATAGGTGAAGGATCATAAGTATTATTTGAACTCAGAAATTCTTCGGTGAAGTCCTTTATAAATTCAGTCAACTTGATATTGAGATTATTTCGAGCGCTAAAGAAATGATCTTTGTTTGATTTGTAGAGATCGATTTCTACATCAGCCTGATCCTCCAAGCAGTATGCATCATAGGCTTTAGCACGCTTGTACCAATCGAAAAGAGCAGCTCTATAAGCAATGGTACGTAGCGAATAATTTTTGATACGAGCAACAAGCTTATAACTACGGTGCTTACCCAGACCAAGGTAAGTGCTGAAGAGATCGTAATCAAAATCCTTTTCTTCCGGATGTGGCTCCCATGGATAGTTTGGATTTGAGTTTTGCATTTTGTTTTCCTTTGAAAAAGTTTATAAAAGAAGCTGATGCAAAATACAGGATGGAGTGTGATATGGAAAGGAAATGGCTTTTATATATTTTATAAATGGTTTTTATTTTTTAAATATTTTAAATTATATATTAATGCTGAGAAACCCCCAAACCCCCTTTGAAAAAAGTGGCAAATACAGGGAAACAGTTGTAAGAACAGCCGTCAGCCTCACTTGAAGCTTTGGGAGAATAGATAAATACAGAATTGTCCTCACCCTTACCCTCTCCATTCTTGGAGAGGGTGTGTTAAAGCCAGCTAGTGGACACGGCACGCCGTGTCCCTACATTCAATTTCAATTCGCATTTAAATCCACTAGTAAATTTGGTGAAAATAGCATAAATTCCTTTTTTATATGATTGTAAAGTCGGATATGAAAAGGATTTTAGTTTTATTGGTTATTCTTGGTTCTTCTAACTTACTATTTTCTCAGGTTGATTTAGAGACTGTCTGGAAGAAAAACGTTTTTCCTACTGAAATAAACTTTGCAAAATTCTCAGGGGATGGGAACTTTATCTATTGCGCAATCGGGAATACTATCCAAAAGATGGATGCTAAGAACGGAGAATTTGTTTCAACATTTGCTAATACAACACCACCATATCAAGCCAAGATATTGTCATTAGAGATATCTGATGAAGGTAATTACCTCTGTACAGGCGGAGGAAGCGGGTTATTACTGTGGAGCACCATTCAAGAAAAAATCTT
>CAIOZA010000118.1 GCA_903862655.1 uncultured Ignavibacteria bacterium | reverse complement strand
TACAGTACTCCCCATTCTTAGGACAGCTTTAAGTCAAAGTTAAGATATGTTCTGATTCTCGGACAAAACCGGAAATAACTTTTTGACCTCCCTAAGAAGGTCAAAAAAAGTTATTCTGGTTTTAAGCCGCAATGTTGTAAATCTTACTTGGTGATTCATAATTTAGTGATTGGTGGAGTCTTACGTTGTTATAAAACTCGAAGTATTCATTTAATCCTTTGTATAAATCCATTCCATTTTCGTAAATATTCAGATAGATGTTCTCGTACTTAACGCTTTTCCAAAGCCGCTCAATGAAAATATTATCTAAAGCCCTGCCTTTCCCATCCATTGAAATTCGTATTTCATTGGATTTTAATGCCTCAATAAATACCTCACTTGTAAATTGACTTCCCTGATCGGTGTTGAAAATTTCGGGTTTCCCGTGCTTTTGTATGGCTGCCTGCAATACTTCGGTACACCATTCTGCGGTCATACTGTTGGATACAGACCAACCAACCACATATCTGCTATGCAGGTCAATGATAGCTGCCAGGTACATGAATCCATGCCGCATCGGAATATACGTAATATCCATTGCCCAAACTTGATTCAATCTTTCAATCTTTAATCCTCTCAGCAAATATGGATATTTGTAATCCGATTTCTTTGAGATGCTAGTGCGTGGTTCCCGGAAAATAGTTCGCCAATGCATGAGTTTCATCAAACGCCTTACCCGTTTGCCATTCACATGAAAGCCCTCAGCATTAAGCATGGCGGTTAGTCGTAACACTCCATAAAACGGGGTCTTGAAGTATTGCTTATCCAAAATGCTCATGATGTCCAAATTCATTTCCGATTCTGGTAACGCGCTGTAATACAAACTACTTCGTTGAATAGTCAGCAAGTCACATTGCTCAACAATGCTTAATTTCGGGTAATTACTCTCAATCATATTTAATCTTTCACCCCTGGATGTCATTGTAGCTTTTTTTTTAGAAAATCGTTCTGTACTTGCAGCTTTCCTATTTGAGCATACAGTTGTTGGACATCTACATCGTTTTCCTTGTCTTTTGGCTTATCTGATGAAAATAGCGCGGGGAAATTGCTCATTGCCTGAGTTTTCCACAACGAGATCTGAGTCGGTTGCAACTCATACTTCTTTGCTAAACTTTCTAAGGTTTCCCTCTCTTTTAGAGCTTCCAGTACCACTTTGGCCTTAAACTCTTTACTGAATTTCCTTCTGGTTGTTGACATGCTAGTAAATTTTTAAAGTTAATACTTTATATCTTAACTAGCTGTCCGATTTTTGGGGAGTATTATATTATTTCTAAAATTGTTTCACTGTCCAAGTTATACAATTCAACAATCCTCCACATCTTCCAATTTCATTTATATTCACAGTTTCAACAATTCTTTCAGGAAATGTTTTTTTAATTATTTTCACTGCCTTTTCATCCTTATTTCCTTCAACCCCAAATACTGGAAATATTATCAAATTTCCAATCTCAAGATAGTTTGTGTATCCTCCAATGGCTGAAAAAGGATATCCTTTTTCTTTGTATTCAAACCAAGGGATTTCAACATATCTAAGCCCAGTTAATTTTATCATTTTTAAAAATCCATCTCGCCAATATTTGAATTCCTCTTTCAATTCATTGACAAGAATAGTTTTATCATCAACAAACCTTACATGCCCATCAGCATGCCCAAAAGTGTCCAAAGTAATATCAGGTATTATAAGAACTTCAACTTCCAAAAGTGTTTCAATCCTTTCAATCAGTTTTATTTTATCTATAGCTGGATTTTCTTTAAACACTCTATTCGTAAGAATTACTTTGTCTGAGCATCTGATCACATTTCCACCGTCTAAATTAATATTTGAAAATTCAGCTTCAAGTTTA
>CAIOZA010000117.1 GCA_903862655.1 uncultured Ignavibacteria bacterium | reverse complement strand
GGGAAAAGATATAAAACCAATTACTACAACCTTGATGTCATAATATCAGTTGGTTATAGGGTTAAATCATTGCGGGGAACACAATTTAGGATATGGGCAAACAAAGTACTGAAAGAATATCTTTTAAAAGGTTATGTTGTTGATCACCGAATTGAAAAAATCGAAAAGGAAGTTTATTCATTAAATAAAAGAGTTGATGACTTTGAATTTCAGATCAAAACAAATCTACCTCCTACCGAAGGTATTTTTTTCGAAGGACAAATTTTCGATGCATATCTGTTTGTCTCGGATATGATCAGGTCGGCTAAAAAGTCAATTGTCCTGATCGACAATTATATAGATGAAAGTGTATTACAACTACTGACGAAAAGGAATGCAAATGTTGCAGCTACAATATTTACGGCTCATATTTCTGCACAATTGAAACTGGATTTGAAAAAGTTTAATGCCCAATATGCCGAAATTGAGGTTAAAACATTTACAAAATCCCACGACCGTTTCTTAATAATTGACCACGAAATTGTTTACCATATTGGAGCTTCATTAAAAGATCTGGGTAAAAAATGGTTTGCCTTTTCCAAAATCGATCTGAATGTGTCAGAAATGCTTGAAAAACTGAACTCATAATTCATAACTCATAACTCATAACTAGACTAACCCTTGCCGCGGTTAAAACGCTGCCAGGGTAAAAGTGAAAAACGAAAAGTGAAAAATGAAAAATCCGCGAAAATCTTTTTAAATCCGTGACATCCGCGTCCCATCAAAAGCCTTTCCATGGACCGCCGATCGGACAGATTGAACAGAATCCCACAGATTAGTTTCCAGCCAATTTTTCATTTTTCATTTTTCGTTTTTCACTTTTGAAACTTTTCAATCTAATTTCTTAGAACCAAGGAACGTATCATCGGCACACAGAACCACTCTTTTCAAAGAGGTTGCGTCCTCAAAGTGATATTGGCTTACTTTCTTAGGGCGCCCTAAAATACTAAAGTTAGTTCCAGTTTGTGCCATTGCTAGATGGTGGTTGTCTTTTCATTTTTAACTTTTAACCTTCACTGCAGGCAGTGGCAACTACCAAAGATCTGCAAGGAAAGAACAGCATCGCAAACCGTCGTTTAAACCTGGGTGCAAAGGGTGTAATGCTGGGTTCTTCCACCACCAAAATAATCAGGCTGAAACCGGATGCAATACACCAGGCAACAAAATAAATTACAGAAATTTTAATAGCAACTGTCTTTTGTGAGTGGCTACAGGATGCTGTTTTTGAAACCAGCCCAGCTTCTAACAACACCCGCATAGCCTTAAAATCAATGAAAACTATCATTATCTGCGTCACAATCTATACAAGCAAACCAACAAATTCACTTATATTTCAGTTTAGGGTTCTTTGAATAAATTTAACTGACAAGACGATTTTAAGCTGGAGGGTTTATAAAAGATAATAAATTAATTATCTTATGTTAGTATTTAGTAGTCATATGTTTATTTTAATAATACAAAAACAGATTAACTTATCATTGTTCAAAACATACTTATGGTAAAAATGTCCTATATCAAGTTAATGACTGTTGATGATGAATCTTAAACAAAAAACCATTAGAGGTTTTAAATGGAGTTTTATTGATTCGGCAGCAAAGTATATTTTTACATTTTTCGTAAGTATTATCTTAGCAAGACTACTGGAACCTAAAGAATTTGGAATTGCTGGTTTGGCTGGAATTTTTCTTGCAATTTCAAGAGTATTTATTGATGGAGGAATGGGTGATGCCCTCATTAGAAAAAAGAACACTGATAATCTTGACTATAACAGTATTTTTTTGTTTAACTTAATATTATCTATAATTTTTTATCTGATTTTGTTTCAATTCTCAACAAACATTTCCCAATATTTTGGTGAAGTTAAGCTTGTTAATATTATTAAAGTTTCTGGATTAGGACTGATAATAGGTTCTTTTTCCATAGTTCAATTGGCTATATTAAGAAAACAAATCGACTTTAAAAGACAAGCAATAATATCATTTATTAGTTCTGTTATTGGTGGGATTATTTCAATTATAATGGCTATTCAAGGCTATTCTTATTGGAGTTTAATCATTCCAAATCTCATTACAGGAATAATAACAGCAGTTTTATTATTGGATACATCAACATGGACTCCAAGCTTTTCATTGAGTATAGACCGTATTAAAGAACATTTTAAGTTCAGTTCAAAAATCATGGCAACCAGTTTTGTATACGTAATCTATCAAAACATGTTCTCTGCCTTTATAGGTAAGAATTTTTCTATAACTGATTTGGGGTATTATTACAAGGCCGATAATTTGCAAAAATTACCATCAACCAATCTCGACATCATCGTGCGCCACGTAACTTATCCTGTGCTGGCAACTATGCAGGACGATGAACAACAATTAAAAAGAAGCTATAAAATTCTATTAAAATATACTTCTTTAATCAATGGACTGATTATGTTATTTGTAGCTTCGCTTTCCGAGCAGATTGTTCTGCTGCTGTTTGGAAACAAATGGCTGCCATCTGTCCCCTATTTGCAGTTACTCTGCTTTGTCGGTATGGTTTTTCCGTTAATGTCAATAAACGCAAATATTTTTAATGTTAAAGGTCGTTCCGATATAACTCTTTATGTTACGATAATCCGGATTTTCTTGGCTATCCCCGCTATAATCGGCGGGTATTATTTTGGAATTATTACAATGATCTATGGTATGATCCTAGCTAGTTTTGCTCATTATTTTTTCATTGTTGTTATTACCAAACGTTTCATCGACTACCCTGTAATGGAACAACTTATTGATGTTGGGGTAGGATTGGCTTTGTCATCAATTGTATCACTCCCAATCTACTTTTTAGGGAAAGCCATGAATATGTCTCCATTAATCGAATTACTGATACTAACCCCCTTGTTCTTGTTCTTTTTAGTAATTGCCGGTCGTTTATCAAAAAATAAGGAATATAAAAATATGGAGCTGTTCGCAATTAATAATGCCAGGCAGCGCTTAAGTAAGAAAACAAAATAAATACTTAAATCAATAATTGTATGGAATATAAAATACCGCTTTTCGATCTAAACTTCGATGAAAAGGAAGGATTGGCTGTTGCCGAAGCCATAAAGGACAACTGGATTTCGACCGGTCCGCGCTGCAAAGCATTTGAAGATCGTTTTGCGGGTATGTTAAATGTGAACCATGCCATTTCAACATCCAATTGTACAGTAAGTTTGCACTTGGCACTGAAACTTGTTGGGGTTGAGCCTGGTGATGAGGTCATTTGTCCTTCGCTAACCTTTGTGGCTACCGTAAATGCAATTCGTTATGTGGATGCCGTACCTGTTTTTGCTGATGTAACCAGCTATGAAAACCCTGTCATTGATCCCGAAGAAATAAGGCGTAAAATCACACCCCGCACAAAAGCCATTGTGGTAATGCATTATGGTGGTTTTTCTTGCGATATGGATGCAATAATGGAAATTGCCAACAGGCATGGAATAAAAGTTGTGGAAGATGCATGCCATGGCCCATTGTCCGAATACCATGGTAAAAAATTAGGAACCATAGGCGATGTGGGTTGCTTTAGCTTTTTCTCAAACAAAAACATCAGCACTGGCGAAGGCGGCATGCTGGTTACCAACAGCAGCGAATTGAGCGAGCGTTCCCGGCTTCTGCGTTCCCATGGCATGACATCAATGTCGTACGAACGGGCCAAAGGGCATTCAACCGCTTACGACGTTGTTGAATTGGGTTACAATTACCGTATGGACGATATCCATGCAGCAATAGGCTTGGTTCAATTGGATAAAATCCAGGCAGATCTGGCAAAAAGAGCCATTGTTCGTAAACTGTACCTCGAAAAACTTGCATCAATTGGAGGCATTATTGTTCCCTTTTCCGGTTATACCGAATTTTCTTCAAACTATATCTTCACTATTGTTTTAACAGACTCAACCTTTGCGAAACGGGATAGGGTACGTGAACAATTGGCCGAAGCCGGAATTCAAACCAGTGTACATTATCCGGCAGTACATCGCTTTTCAATCTACAAGGAATTTTATACTGAACTGCCTGTAACTGATTACCTGGTAGATAATTTGATTACGCTACCAATGTATTCAAAGCTACAAAAATTTGAAATCGAATACATTTCAGAAAATCTTATGACGATAATAAAATGAAAATAAGTATTTTAACAGATAATAAGAATAGTTGGTTTATTCCTTTTGGACATAAGCTGATTAATGCCTTGGTTGACAACGGCCATGAAGCAGTTTACGTTAACTCTAAAAAGGATATTCCTGATGGTGAAGTTTGCTTTTTATTAAGCTGTTCAAATATAATACAAAAAGTTTTCCTAAAAAGAAATCGACATAATATTGTAGTTCATGCAAGTGACCTACCCAATGGTAAAGGTTTTTCACCCTTGCAATGGCAAGTCCTACAGGGTAAAAACGATATTATACTTACACTATTTGAAGCCGTTGAAAATGTTGATGCTGGACCATTTTATATAAAAAAAACAATTCACTTTAGGGGGGATGAGTTATATGACGAACTAAGATATTCGCTTGGGATTAATATTATAGAAATGTGTATCAATTACATTAATTCCTATGAATCTATGGTAGGAATACAACAAAATGGTGAAGAATCATTCTATTCTAAAAGAAGTTTTGAAGATGACAAGATCGATGTTAATAAAACCATTGCAGAACAATTTAATCACCTAAGAATATCCGACAATGAAAACCACCCTGTATGGTTTAACTTTAATAATTGCAATTATTTTATAAAAATTTATAAAGAAATCAAGCAAAATGAGTCAGTTAACAATTCTTATAGATTTTATGACTTCACATTGAAAAATTATAGTCGTTTGTTGGCTATTGCAAAAGAAATCTATTCTTTCTCATTTTTTTTGGGAAACAGAGAATACACCGAAAAGACCATATTGCTGCGTCACGATATTGAATTTTCTGTGCCAATTGCTTTGCAAATGGCTAAAATTGAAAATAGTCTTGGGATAAAGGCCACTTATTTTATTCAACTTCATGGAGATTTTTATAACGGATTGGAAGCACAAACACATAAGCAAATCAAAGAAATAAAATCTTTAGGACACCAGATAGCACTTCATTTTGATGCACACTTTTGGGATGTTTCTAAAGAGGAAGAATTAGAAAAGTATTTGCAAATTGATAAAGATACTTTTGAGAAGTATTTCGGTATTGAACCTCAGGTTTTCTCTTTTCACAATAACAATACTTTTACAATGTCTTGTATAAAAGCAACCTATGCTGGGATGATAAATGTTTATGAGAATAAGTACAAAAATGAGTTTGGATATTGCGCTGATTCAACAGGTTATTGGCGTTACGAAGTTTTAGAGAATAGGCTTAAAGAAGCAGAGGATCGAGTACTACAAGTTTTGATTCATGATGGAATGTGGCAGAATGAGGTATTACCTCCAAGAAGACGTGTTTACAAGGTAATTGATGACCATGCTGCTTACATGAAGACTAGCTACGATGAAACCCTGATCAAATTTGGAGCTAAAAATATTGATTGGGAGGGAGAAGTTTGAAACTAAGCATTCATCAACCGAGTTATTTCCCATGGATTGGCTTATTGGATAAAATTGCCAAGTCCGATACTTTTATTTTATTGGATGATGTTCAGGTAGTTAAAGGAACCTATCAATATCGCAATCAGTTTTATTGCAATGGGGATGCTAAAATATTAACCCTACCCATTGACTATCATCTTGGTGTAGATTTCAATAAACTTGAATTTAAAAACAATGAATGGGGTGCAAAACATTTGGATACTTTAAGAAATTATTACCTTAAAACCCCATTTTCTATTGAAGTTTACAAGGATTTGGAACTATTATACAAAGAATTTGAAAACAAACCCCCCATCCAAGTTCTTGATTTATCAATGCGTTTTTGCCTTAGAAAACTGAATATCAATGTTGACTTTCTTTACAGTAGCAGGATCGGTTATCAGGGAAAAAAAGGTGAGATGGTATTAGATCTCTGTACAAAAACAGGAGCTACTCAATACTTGGCAGGCAGAGGCTCTTACGACTATATGCAGGATATTGTTCCCTCTTTCAAAGATCACAACATTGAAATAGTTTGGCACAAGTTTGCACATCCCGTTTATCCTCAAATGGGGAATAAACCATTTGTTGAAGGATTAAGTGTTTTGGATTTATTTTTTTTCATGGGCTATAGTGCCTCATCAGAAATATTCATGACTAATTTAAATTCACAATAATAAAATGAGAATGGATTGCTTGCAACAGGCTTCATCATATTTTCACGAATATATTTGAGATAAGTATCAACGTCGTTTAGGCAAAGAGTATGAATTTTATAGATTATAATACAAAGTGCTCTTTAAGGGCGCAAAGTATTGCTTAGCCCTTTATTACAGAACAACTTTGTGGAACTCTGCATAAAACTTTGGGGTTCTCCGCGATAAAACTCCTGTATTGTTTAATGATAAAACCACATTTTATTAAGTATAGTCAATTACCGTAATTAAAAAGGATAAAGCAGAAAGTTGAATTGCTAAGTTGAAAAATACACTTTTTGAATTTATTAGCATTTCGTTAAACATTCGTAAAGGTACTACAAGCACATCTGCCTAATATTCAATTTAAAAACTGAATTAATCATAAATCGAACATTTAGACTATGTTAAAATTCGTTATTATTTAGAATATGAAATTTAATCATCTGATAATCAATCCGTTTTCGTCCATTCTCGAAGCCATGAAAAAAATGGATGAAGTGGAAACAAAGTTATTGATTGTTGCTATCGAAAATACATTCGTCGGTTTAATCACTATTGGCGATATACAACGGGCGCTGATCAATAAATGCAATTTTACTGACACGGTTGAATCTGTAATGAGAAACGATTATATCGTTGCAAGTCCTGACAATAGTATTGATGATGTGAAAGAATTAATGCTAAAACTGCGTTCTGAATTCATGCCGGTAGTCGATAATAAAAAAAATCTATTGAGTGTGTATTTTTGGAATGAACTGTTTGAGCAAAAAAAGAATCAGCCTTTATTCCGGTTTCAATTACCTGTAGTTATTATAGCCGGTGGCATCGGAAGCAGGTTACGACCTTTGACAAATGTATTACCAAAACCGTTGATACCGCTAAACGAAAAAACTATAATTGAAGATATAATAGATAGATTCAGTAACCATGGCTGTAATACATTTTATTTGTCCGTAAACTACAAAGCTGAACTGATTGAGTATTACTTAAACCAGCTAAATCTGCCATTTAACCTGACCTTTATTCGTGAAACTAAACCACTTGGTACAGCAGGCAGTTTAAGTTTATTAAAACTGCTAATAAACGATACTTTTTTTGTAAGCAATTGCGATATTCTGATCGATCAGGATTATTCCGAAGTATTGAAATACCACAAAGAAAACAGTAATGAAATTACAATAATTGCAGCCTTGAAACATTATCATATTCCATACGGCACTATCGACAGTGGAGAAAACGGATCACTGATAAATCTGACTGAAAAACCTGAGCTGACATTTATGATGAACAGCGGAATGTATATTCTTGAATCGCATTTATTAACCGAAATACCCGAAGATACATTTTTTAATATTACCGATCTGATCGATCGGGTCAAAAACCGCAAAGGGATCATTGGCGTTTACCCGGTTAGCGAAAAACGTTGGATTGATATTGGCAATTGGAACGATTACATGAAAATTATAAATAGCAACAATAAAACTGCCATCTAAGTGAAAAGAGTTGCATTTATTGCACCAACCAATCTACCTGTACCAGCAATAAAATCTGGCGGAATTGAACAATTAATTCAAAACCTGATTGATGAAAATGAAAAGACGCCACTCATTCATATTTATCTGATTTCAGCTTATGATCGCGATTCAAAAAAACTGGAAAAGCACTATAAGTTTACCGATTTTCTAAATGTCAAGTACTCATTTCACCGAAAAGTTTTCAATTTTTTAAACCGAAAGTTATTTTCCAAATTGTTTGGCTATAAATACTTTCATCATTTCCTTATTCAAATAATGAACATATTAAGGAATAATAAGTTTGATAAGGTGATCATTTTCGGAAATGATACTCATATTGTCCCTGTTTCAAAAGTTGTTGAAAAGAAAAAAATTATTTATTATGACGCTTCGATTTTACTTCAGAGAATAAATGACTTCTCATTAGTGAGCAAAATATTTGTAGGCAGCAATATGGTGAAAACTATCTTTCTTAATAATTCAGAGATTTTACAAGATGATGATATTAAGGTTATTCAGTCAGGTATAGATATCGAATATTTTAACAATATAAATAAAGAGTTTCAAAATAGAAAGATTAGAGAAAAGTATCAGTTGGATGCTGATATTCCAATAATTTGCTATTTAGGAAGACTTTCGGAGGACAAAGGTATTCTTCCTTTACTTCAGGCGGCGAGGCAAATAGATAATACAGTATCTTTCAAATTAATTGTGATCGGAAGTTTTGGTCTTGCTTTTGGCTCAAAATCAAATCGAGTATTAAATAATTACGAACAGGAAGTTCATTCGTTATTAATGGAATTAGGTGAACGATGTTTATATTTAGGATTTGTTGCCAAAGATGATTTAATTGAGTACCTGGCAGCGGTTGATATTGGAGTCGTTCCTTCGATTGCAGAAGATCCTTCTCCTTTAGCATATTTTCAGTACCAGGCAATGGGAATACCAACCATAGTGAGTGATTCAGGGGGGATCCCCGAATTTTTCTCATCCGATTATAGCATCATGGTAAAAAGGGGACCTGCAATGGTCAATAAAATGGCACAAGCCCTAAGTTTGTTGATCGAAAACAAATCGTTGCGTGATTCTATGGCTAGTTGTGCAGTGAAAAATCGAGAATACCTGGGGACTAATAGATATTTTCATGACTTCATCAAATTTGTTTAGAGTATTTTATAATTGAAATAAAGGTTAAACTAAAATCTTACAACGCCCTTTAATTCAATTTCGTTTAGTTAAACATAAGATCAAAAGTGTCAATGTTATATTTTTAGATTATACATTCGCATTCTTAACACTTACATCAGTTGCAAATAATATGCTATAATAATCTTTGATAAGGCTGGATTCCAATCAATATTTTTATAGAACTGAAGACATGTTTTCGAAAGACAGTACATTTTCTGTAATATGATTTTTTTTGCTTTTTACTTATAGAGATTCCATAAATATTGAATTTAGAATTAGCTGTATTCCAGTAAAACAATAACTATAACCTTTTAAGCCTTACCAAAAACACTTATACGATTTCAAATCTGAAATATTTTAAATTTTGTTGAATTACAAAAACTCAACCTATTCATTGTTTTTACTAAATTTCCTAAGGAATATTCCAAGAATCTAACAAATTTTTAGATATTATCTTGCCTACCTTTTAGGGTCAGAGGTGTTATGCACCACCTTGAATCCCTTATTTTCTGATGATAATATTAAAAGTATAAAATGATGTTACGAACTTAAACCTCGTATTGAAAATAATTCAATGCTTGTGGATTTTTACAAACCTCCAATTGTTAAAAATTTCTTATTAATATTTCGCCAACGCATATATCCTACTTCTTACACATTGCCACGTAGCAAATAATATGAAATTCCAAACTGTAAAATCTAACCTTAATAAGAATATATTAATTTTTCTTATAGTTGTATTATCAATTAATATGATAAATTATTTATTTTTTCAGTTGAAAATTCCTCCAATAATTAAATATACGGCAAATGCTATCGCCCTATTATTCTACTTAAAAGGTTTTACTAAATTACAGTGGAAAAATAATTCATTTTTAGTGAATATTCTATTTATTTGGCTCATTTATTTGCTAATGAAAAGCATTCCTGATTTAATGGACTCAAATAATAATTATTTAAAATTTAAACAATTTTTTTCTTCAATTCTTTCAACTTATCTATTTGTTTTTTTAATAATCTTAAAAATTGACTTGCAATTTATAAAAACTGTTTTTAAGTTGGCATACATGTTTCTATTACTATATGTAATCATAACACTCCCTTTATTTTTATACTTCAGTAAAAATCAAGAAAATGGAGCTGAATTGTTTGGTTCTTTGTTGGTTGGAGGTGCAGTTATACTTCTAATGACCATTTCTTATCATAGTTACAAAAACCAATTTTTAATTCTGTTTGCTTTTGTCTTGGTATTAATTATTAATATTGTTTTAGCAAGAAGGAACCAAGTCCTTTTTTTTAGTAGCGCATTGTTTTTTGCATATTTAACATCATTTTTATCAAAAGGAATGAATATTCAAAAAAAGATTGGGAATCTATTTTTGCTTATTCTGATAACTTCCGGATTTATAGCTATAGTTTCATTCTCATTTTCAAATCCATTTAATTTTTTTTTAGAGCGGGTTGGTACAGGTATGGAATCTAGAATAGATATAATTGAATTATTTACTGATGATTTTAATTCTCATCCCACAGATTGGTATTTAGGTCGAGGAGTTTTTGGAGAATTTAGTGGCGGTGAATTAGCCTCTGATTTAGATACTGGACTAAGGGATGGGATTGAAAATGGATATTATTTTGCCATTTTAAAAGGAGGATGGATTTATTTGGGTCTGTTGATTTTAATATCCTTATCTGCCATTTATAAAGGTTTGTTTAAATCCGGAAATCTATTGGTTAAAGGGATGGCTTCAATAATTTTGATATATTTCATCGACATGATAGGATTTGGTATTCCGGAAGTATCTTTAAAATATGCAATGGTATTTATTTCAATTGCAGGGTGTAATTCTAAATGGTTAAGAGAATGTTCAGATGAGTTTTTAATGAAAGAAATCGGATTAAAATAATGAAAGTTCTGTGGTTTTCAAACACGCCGGCTATGGGTGAAGAATACCTTAACAAAACCAGCAAAATAAAAGGTACTGGTGGTTGGATGTATTCTTTGAACAAGGCCTTACAACATAAGGTTGAACTTGCTATCGCTTTTCACTATCCCTACAATAAACAATATTTCGAATACCAGCAAACATCATTTTACCCCATATATACCGGGAATATTATCATTGAAAATATAAAAAAACGGATTATTGGCGGAGTTTACGATGAGGATTTTTTAGTACAATATCTTCGGGTTATTGATCTGGTAAAACCTGATATTATCCATATCCACGGAACCGAAAACTCATTTCTCTGCATTTTAGGGAAAACAGAAATACCGGTAGTACTTTCTATCCAGGGTAACTTAACTGTTTACATCCACAAATTTCTTTCGGGATTTCATGGTAAGTATTTGAGTAAGAAATCCGGGAATATTAGTTTAAAAACATTCTTTTTCGGTAGAAATAGTTTCCAGAAAGGCTTTAGTAAAATGAAGAAAATGGCTTCTATCGAACAAAAATATCTTTTCAGAGCACAATACATTATAGGCCGAACCGATTGGGACAAGCGCATTACCCGGGTTTTGGCCCCTGGGAGCAAGTATTACCTTGGAAACGAAATTCTGAGATCCGGTTTTTATGAGAACCATTGGGCCAATAATCAACCGGAAGGCAAATTTATCATTTTTACAACAAATGGGAACAATTACTATAAAGGATTTGAAACCATTTGTCATACACTGCAATTGCTTAAAAACGTCGGAATGGATATTGAATGGCGGGTCGCCGGGGTTTCTGAAAACAGCCTTATCAATCTTATTACAAAAAAAATTCTGGGTAATAACTATCCTGAAAAAGGACTTGTTTTACTGGGATCTCTTGATGAAAATGAATTGATTAGCAACCTCAGGGAATCCCATTTATATGTCATGCCTTCCCATATTGAAAATAGCCCGAACAATCTGTGCGAAGCTATGATAATGGGGATGCCTTGCATTGCAACTTTTGCAGGAGGTACAGGTTCAATGCTCACTGACGGAGAAGAAGGTATCCTGGTTCAGGATGGCGACCCATGGTCAATGGCTGGCTCTGTTCTTGAATTAAAAAATGATCAGGAGAAAGCGCTGAAATTTGGAAAGGCCGCAAGAGAAAGAGCCTTTTTACGACACAGCAAAGAAAAAATTGTGATTAACCTCATGGAAACATATAAAACTATAATAGATGATAAAAATTGAACTGCCAAAGGTTAAAAATAGTAACTAATGTTTTAAATTTCTTCAAAGACAAAATCAATACGTGGTTTTAATTATGAGCAATAATCAGCTAAAAAAGTAGCACTAAAACAAAAAAAATGAGAGCATTTCTTTACCTCAGGGAATTTGTTAAGAAGGAAAGAACAAACCATTACCTTCAAAGCTTCCTTATTTCAGAGAGATTATCGACAGATAATTTAAAAAAACTACAATTAGAAAAACTTATTGAACTCCTTAAGTATCTTAAACGGAATAGCCCTTTTTTTTCTAAATATCTTAAAGAGAATGATATCAAATTAGATAGAGATTGGAAAGATAATCCGGATATTCTTATTGCGAAATTACCAATTACTGACAAACTTTTCATTAAGAAAAACAGTGAAGGGTGGTTGACTTTGAACAAGGATTCTAAGCTTTCAAATGCGACTACTAGTGGTTCAACCGGCATGCCATTCAGAATATTACATTCTTCAGCCAGCAGAGATGTTAAAGCAGCTTGTAAATTCAGGTTATTAGCCTGGCATGGCGTAAAAAAAGGAGAAAAACAGTTGTATTTTGGATGCACTTACTCTTCACAAAAGTCTAAACTATCATCTCTAAAAATTTCGCTGAATAATAAGTATGTATTGAATAAAATTGTTATTGATTTTACAAAGATAAGAGAGGAAAATATTGCAAAGGAAATTGAAAGAATTAATATTGAGAAACCTCTTACTGTATGGGGTTATCCATCAGCTATTTTTGAAATTGCCAAATATTCGATAAGAAACAAGTTACCCATAACTAATGAAAAGTTAAAAATGGTGATTCTGTCCGGCGAATCCAATTCTCAATACATGAAGGACATAATTAAACAGGCTTTCAGCCTGGAACCTGATGATGAATACAATTCGAATGAAGGTTTTATAGCAGGAACCTGTGAATTTCACAAATTGCATTTGAATGATGATACCCTGATTGCTGAAATATTACATGAAGATGGAACAGTATCTGAATATGGTAAAGGCGAGTTATTAGTAACTTTTTTATATTCCTTTGATTTCCCGTTTATCAGGTATAATACAGGAGATATAGTTGAAATCTCGGAAGGAAAATGTCAATGTGGGAGAAACTTGAAGGTATTAAGTGCTGTTGATGGCAGAAGAGGTGAAGTAATATATAATGGAGAAGATAAAATATCCAATTCAACATGTAACCATTATTTGACTAAATCCTTGTATATTGATACCATTAACAAATATCAAATCGTACAGAATGATTTTACAAGTGTTACAATAAAACTGTCAGTTTCCGATACAAACCGCGATTATAATGGCCTTGAATTACTTATGAAAGGATTGTTTGATAAACTGGTTGTCAATTTCGAATATGTGGATGATATCCCTAGGGATAAATCGGGAAAATACCGTGACGTTATTAATAACATAAAACAAGCATGAGAGTCATTTTCCCTTGTTACATAAATCCATATTATGATTCTTCAGCGATTGGTAACAGATATGAAGCACTAATTAATGGATTAATTAATAATGGAGTAAAAGTAACACTGATTATTACAGGTGGATTTAACTGTCACACAGAGTATAAATCAAGAGGAATTAAGGTTAAAAATCCTAACCTGGAGGTTAAATACACAATTTTCACCTTCCAATCCTCATTGTGGCTAAGGCGGGTAAATGTATATGTTTTATCAGGTATTTTCAGTATTATTACATCAATTAAACTAAAAAAGTATTACAGATCGTCTTATGATTATTTGTGGTTAACAGGAAATGCAGTTATACGGCAAAGTTTTTTAGATAATTTAAAACTGATCAAAGGTAAATCAATTATAGAACTAAGCGAATACCAGGAACTTTACAAATCAGATGACTATAAGGGTAATTCCTTGCAGTTGAAGAGGGAGGTTGAATATACTGAAATTACACTCAAAGCATTAAATCATATTGATTGTTTCGCTGTGATTACGAAAACGCTACTTGATTATTATAAGGGACTGACTAAAAATAAAGATGCTAAATTTATTCATCTTCCAATGACTGTCGATTTAGATCGGTTCCAAAACATACAACAATCATTAGCTTGGTCTAAGCCCTATATAGCATTTACTGGTACTTATACCAATCTTAAAGATGGGGTAGATATTCTGATCAGATCATTTGGCAAAATCGCAGCTGGCTATCCAAAGCACAGATTATACTTAGCTGGATTTAACCATGGAGATACCAAAATACAAAATCAGATTATTACACAACTTGGTTTAAAAGACAGGGTTACCTATTTGGGAATTCTTGATAAAGACAAAATACCTGAATTTCTCTGTAATGCTGATTTACTTGTAATGTCACGACCGGATTCGCGCCAGGCTCAGGGTGGATTTCCTACCAAATTAGGCGAATATCTGGCTTCCGGGAATCCAGTTTGTGTTACAAAAACAGGAGAAATTCCGAATTACCTAGAAGATAATGTATCCGCATTTATGGCGGAACCAGGTAGTGTTGATTCCTTTGCCGATGCAATGCTCAGGGCTCTGTATGATAAAAACAAAGCAATAGAGGTTGGTAAACAGGGCAGGGCGGTTGCTGAAAAATATTTTAACAAGGAAATTCAATCAAAAATATTATTTGATTTTTTATTAAGTAATATCTCAGCTAAATAGAATTATGCGTCTTAATTTAAAATCAACCTTTTTACGCAACCTTAGTAATATTCCTGGCTGGCGAACCGATCGCAAGATTATAATATTTGAAAGTGATGACTGGGGAAGTATACGTATCCCATCTAATTCATCAAGGGAAAAACTGATTGAGAAGGATGTAATTCAAAAGGCTAATATTTCTCATTACAATCAGTTCGATTCGCTTGAAAGCAATGAAGATTTAAACAATTTATTTGAAATACTAACCGGGTTTAAAGATAACTACGGTAACCACCCTGTATTTACTGCAATTAACATTATAGCCAATCCGGATTTTGATCGTATTAAGCAGTCTGAATTCCAGAATTATTATTTTGAACCATTTACTGATACATTAAAGAAATACCCTAAACATGACAAGGTATTGGATTTATGGAAAGAAGGAGCAGCAAAGAATCTTTTTGTACCTCAATTTCACGGTCGGGAGCATTTAAATGTTAATGCCTGGTTAAAGGCTTTAAAAGAAAACCGCCCTAAAACAAGAATTGCGTTTGATTATGGAATATGTGGTATAGATGGGGTATCCTTAGGTGAGAGTAAAATCCCATACCAGGCAGCTTTTGATATTGAACAACCAAATGAGTTGGATTACCTCAATAACGTGATTAAAGATGGCACCTCGTTATTTCAGGAGTTGGTAGGTTATGAGGCAACATATTTTGTACCCACAAATGGGCCATTCAACCTAAATTTAGAAAAAACACTTCATGATAACGGGATAAAGTATATCATGTTGGATAAATTGCAGAAAGAACCACTTGGTAATGGTCAATACCGAACACACTTCCGTTACCTGGGTAAACACAATAAATTAAGCCAGGTATATATGTCAAGAAATGCTGCCTTTGAACCCAGTGCAGGAGGCAAGAATTGGATAAATTCATGCATTTCAGATATTAGTATAGCTTTCCGCTGGAATAAACCGGCCACGATTAGCACACATCGGGTAAACTATATCGGATTTCTTGATCCGGCTAATAGGAGCAGAAGCCTCAAACTATTGAAAGAATTAATCAGTATTATTTTGAAACTTTGGCCCGATGTTGAATTCATGACATCCGACAAACTCGGTGATTTAATAAGTACACAGAATGAAAAGCTCTAACATCAATTACAAAAAGCAAAAAAACCAAGATTAATAAACAAAATCCATTACAACAAATTTATAATTCTTTTAAGGAGAATGCTTTTTAATATCAGACGAACAATTTCCAATAATCTCCATAATATTCATGGATGGAGTACAAATCGCAAAATAGTTGTGATTGAAAGCGATGATTGGGGTAGTATACGAATGCCATCGAAGAATGTTTATGAAAAGCTTTTAAAAAACGGGATACGTGTTGACAAATGTCCTTACAATAAATATGACTCACTTGCCAGTGAAGACGATCTGACTGCACTGTTTAATGTATTACGTCAATTCCTTGATAAAAATGAGCGTACCCCGGTTATTACGGCTAATGTTATAATTGCAAACCCGGATTTTGAAAAAATTAGAGAATCCGGATTCAAAACGTATCAATATGAACTTTTCACCGAAACACTAAAGAAATATCCCGGCCATGTGAATTCATTTTCTATTTGGAAGCAAGGAATGAAAGAAGGTGTTTTTTTTCCTCAATTTCATGGTCGTGAACACTTGAATGTTAATAGATGGATGAAAGGGCTTCAGGATAACCTTTCTGAAACACATCTTGCATTTAATAATGAGTTATTTGGGATAAGCACTGATATCACTACTGAGAAAAGGAGAAGTTACCTTGCGGCTTTTGATTTTGATACTATATCTGAAATTGAAAGTCAAAAGAAAATCATCAACGACGGCCTTGAGCAATTTGAAAAACTATTTGGCTATCGGTCATTTTCATATATTGCAACCAATTATGTATGGCATAAAAATCTGGAAACTAAGTTAGCTACTGATGGCATTAAATATATTCAAGGTTCGTTTATTCAACGTGAACCTAAAGGAGATAATTCATCATTCAATTTAATTAAACATTATTTGGGTGAGTCTAATTCAACAGGTCAACATTATCTGATACGAAATTGCAATTTTGAACCATCCCTTTTCCCTAATAATAACAGTGTTGAAAATTGTCTACAAGAAATTAAGACGGCTTTCAGATGGAGAAAACCTGCCATAATTAGTTCTCACCGTCTAAATTATATTGGTTCAATTGTACCTGAGAACAGGGATATAAATTTAAAACTTCTACTTATACTATTTAGACAAATCTTAGTAAAATGGCCACAGGTTGAATTCAAAACTTCTGTTGAACTGGGAGAATTAATAGCTGCTGATAATCTTTAAATCGATGAAAAAGGAGATTAAAATATTAATTACTGGTGATTTCTATGCTGGAGGCCTTATAGATCAATTAATATCTGAAGCAAGGTACAATGAAATCTTTAATGATTTTTTACCAATAATTAAAGAAAGTGATATAGCTATAACCAACCTGGAATCTGCCTTAACAAATGAAACAAATACTATTGAAAAGACCGGCCCTGCTCTGAAAGCATCAAATAAAACAATTGATGCTTTAAAATATGCAGGATTTAATATGGTTACACTTGCAAATAATCATATTATGGATTACGGTGCAAAGGGTTTGACTGATTCTTTAAAGTTGTGTACCGATAATAATATCGAATTTATAGGAGCAGGTATTAATTATGAAGAAGCATCCAAAATACTTTACAAAAGTATCAATGGAAAGAAATTAGCTTTTATAAATATTGCAGAAAATGAGTGGTCAACTACTCAAGATAATGAACCTGGAGCTAATCCCTTGAATCCAGTTGCAAATTTTTATTCAATAAAAGAAGCAAAATCAAATGCTGATTATGTGTTTGTAATAGTCCATGGAGGTCATGAACACTATGAGCTTCCAAGTCCAAGAATGAAAGAAACCTATCGCTTTTTTATTGATGCCGGGGCAGACACTGTTGTTGGGCATCATACGCATTGTTTCAGCGGTTTTGAAATATATAATACTAAATCAATTTTCTATAGTCTTGGGAATTTTATATTTGACAAAAAAGATACACAAGATTCAGTTTGGAACTCAGGATTTGCTGTGCAATTTACTTTATCAAATAATAAAATGGGATTCACTTTACATCCTTATATTCAAAACAGTAGTGTTGCCGGAGTGCATTTACTAACTGGTGAAAGAAAAAAACAATTCACGAATAGAATCAATCAATTAAATAGTATAATAACGGATGAAAATCAACTAATGCTCAAATTTGAAGAATATTGCTTAAGGGTTCGTCATAATTATTCAGCATTTCTCGAACCTCACAGAAATAAATATCTTTTTGCATTACAGTACAGGAATTTATTCCCGTCACTTCTAAGCAAGCGAAAACGGCTATTCTATCTAAACTTAATTCGCTGTGAATCTCATCGTGATGTGTTACTCAAAACATTAAAGAAATGATAGCCATCCACAACAGTCCTTCCGGGTTTCATACCCGTTGGGAGAATTACTGCTTACAAAACAATATTACCTACAAAACTGTCAACTGCTATGATTCAGATATCGTAAGCCAGTTAGCAGATTGCAAGGCTTTGATGTGGCATCATCACCAGGGAAATCCCTGCGACCTGAATATTGCCAAACCCATTCTTTTTGCACTGGAACATGCAGGCATAAAAGTTTTTCCTGATTTCCACACCAATTGGCATTTCGACGATAAGGTGGGGCAGAAATACCTGCTCGAAGCCATAAACGCTCCGCTGGTTCCTACTTATGTGTTTGTCGATAAGCAAAAAGCAATTGACTGGACAAAGTCAACTGATTTTCCCAAAGTATTTAAGCTCAGAGGCGGAGCAGGGTCACAAAATGTAAAACTGGCACACACCGAAACTGAAGCCCGGAAACTGATTCACCAGGCATTTGGCCGCGGATTCAGCAATTACGACAAGTGGGGCAGCATCAGGGAACGTTACCGTAAATGGAGGCTGGGCAAAACCACAACTTTCGGCTTGCTTAAAGGATTTATACGCCTCGGCATTTCTCCTCCTTTTGCAAAGGTAATGGGCAGGGAATCTGGCTATGTCTATTTTCAGGACTTTATCCCTGGTAACGACCATGACATCCGTGTCGTGGTGATTGGCGATAAGGCTTTTGCCATTAAACGCATGGTGCGCAAAAACGATTTCAGAGCTTCTGGAGGTGGAAATATTATGTACAATAAAGAATTATTTGATATATCGACTCTGAAGCTTTCCTTTGAATTATCCGAAAAACTTAAAACCCAATGTGTTGCTTTTGATTTTGTTTTTGAGGAAGGGACGCCTCTTTTGGTCGAAATCAGTTATGGTTTTTCACCAGCTGGCTACGAGGCTTGTCCAGGCTATTGGGATAAAAGCCTGGCCTGGCATAATGGCAGGTTTAATCCATATGGTTGGATGGTTGACGAAATAGTTAAAACCCAAATTGGTTAATATAATTTCGAAACAAAAGTACCTATCGTTTAAAATGTATCTTGATTATTTGCTAAAAAGTTAAAATCTAAATTCATACAAAAATGAAAATGCTGCTTCAAGAAGCCAATATCAAGCCAATTATCGCCGGTATGCTTAAAAGGAACACATTCATAAGGAAGTTAATGCCCTTGCATACAGGCGGAACCAATAGTAGTCGCTACTGTTATTCTGTTTGGCTCAGGCATTTGGTAAAAGTTAATAATGGTAATGTAAATAAACTTCCTTCTTCTGTAGCGGAACTTGGCCCAGGTGATTCTCTCGGTATTGGCATCGCTGCCTTGCTTTCAGGAGTAAATGAATATGTTGCATTGGATATTCAGAAATATTGGAATCCTGAACAAAATGTAAAGATGCTAGATGAACTTTTGGTGCTTTTCTTAAGAAGAGAAACTATTCCAAACGAAAAAGAGTTCCCAGATGTTTCACCTAAACTTGTTGACTACAATTTCCCTTCATCAATTTTATCCGGTGAAATATTACAAATCAGCCTGGCACCTGAACGTATAAAAGCCATAAGGGATGAGTTGCTACATCCTGACCAACCCGACAATGTCTTTATAAAATACTTTATACCCTGGTCAAATCCCAATATTATTCGAGTTAACTCTGTTGATTTAATCATTTCTCAGGCAGTGCTAGAGCATGTTGATGAGCTTGAAAACACGTATAAAGCAATGTATAAATGGCTGAAAGCTGGAGGTGTAACGTCACATGCAATAGATTTTAAAAGTCATGGATTTACTAAAAGTTGGAATGGACACTGGACTTTAACAGATTGGGAATGGAAATTCGTTAGGGGTGGGCGTGTATACGCAATAAATAGGGAACCATTCTCTACACATCTAAGGATAATGAATCAATTTGATTTTAGCATTGATACAAAAGAATTGAAAATGCTCCCAAGCAAAATTAAAATTAATCAGATATCTAAATCTTTCTCGCATTTTACGGATGAAGATATTTCTGTAAGTGGAATGTATGTGATAGCAATTAAAAAATAGCTCACCAAACTAATACGTTTAGTGCAAATTTTATCCAACAATTAATCAATGAATATCCTATTGTAATTAGACTAAAATGCTATCACATAAAAGAATCTGTCTCGTTATTCCTTCTCTTAATCCTGGTGGCATGGAACGTGTAATGAGTGAACTGGCAAATTATTTTTGCAAAGATCAAAATATTGAAGTCCACCTATTGCTGTATGGGAGAAAGCATGAAGTCTTTTTTACATTAAATAAGAAGATAATTATTCATAAACCAAATTTTACTTTTAAGAATCGTTTAAGATTACTTTATACAATTAAAACTATTTTATTTTTGAGAAATCAAATAAAAAACATCGATGCATTTGCCTATCTGAGTTTTGGAGAAAGATGGAATAATTTGGTCTTATTATCATCAATGGGTCTTAAAAAGAAAATAATTGTTTCCGATAGAGTTGCACCTGGGAAAAAATATAAATTCCCATATATGATTTTAAGAAAATGGCTTTATCCTAAAGCAAATAAAATTATTGTCCAAACGAGTAAAGCTAAAGAGATTGTCGCGAAGCAACTTAATGCATCTAACATAATAGTTATTGGAAATCCAATTAGAAAATTTCCACATGAAAATCCTTTACTCAAAGAGAATGTAGTTCTGTCTGTTGGTCGGCTTATTACTACTAAACATCATGATGACCTGATTAGGATTTTTGTTAATATTAAGAAATCTGGTTGGAAATTGGTAATTGTTGGAGATGATGCTCAGAAACAAAACAATAAAAACAAATTGAAAGAATTAATTAAATCACTTGACGCAGAAGATATTGTTGAATTAGTTGGTTTTACCAAAAATGTTGATTATCAGTATCAAAAAAGCAAAATATTTGCTTTCACATCCAGTAGTGAAGGTTTCCCTAATGTCATTGGCGAAGCATTATCAGCGGGCCTGCCTGTTGTTGCTTATAACTGCGTAGCAGGACCATCTGATTTAATTAAAAATGGAGAAAATGGATATCTTATCGAACAATTTAACCAAACGATATTTAGTCAACAGTTGTTTAATTTAATGGAAAACGAAGAACTGCGTATTAAATTGAGTAATAATGCTTGTAATTCAATACAACATTTTAACTCTGAAACAATCTGCCAGCTTTATCTGAAAGAACTAATTTCATAGAAATAAGGTGGGCCAGATAAAAAGTAACCGTATTTAAAGTTTAGAATGTTTCTTCATTTTTTTTTAGAATTAATTTTTCAAAAACATCAGCAGTAATTCGCTAAAAGTTTATTCATTGAGTCAATTTATTAAAATATTTCTTTGCCAACTTATTACGTTCTTATGAAAATACTTCAGATAAACTCCGTTGTTAATTCGGGTAGCACTGGTCGTATTGCAGAAGACATCGGCAAAGTATTGATCACACATGGTCATGAGAGCTATATTGCCTACGGCCGGGGAAGCAGGCCAAGTGCTTCAAAACTATTAAAGATTGGCAATAATTTTGATATTTATATGCATGGTTTAAAAACTTTAGTTTTGGACCGGCATGGCTTTGGCTCTGTAAATGCCACCAGGGAACTTATAAAACAAATTGATTCCATTAAACCTGATGCCATTGGATTACATAACATTCACGGATATTATCTGAATATCGGATTGCTATTCGATTACCTGGCTATGGCAAATATTCCGGTTTTGTGGACTCTGTTTTCATGCTGGTCATTTACCGGACATTGCTCCTACTTTGATGATATAGGATGTGAAAAATGGAAGCAGCATTGTAACCAATGTCCAAAGAAAAACAATTATCCTTCTTCTTATTTTCTCGATAACTCATTCCGTAATTTTTCAGATAAAAAGAAATTATTTACATCTTTAAATCAAATAGAAATTGTTGTACATTCAAAATGGCTGGGGGAGATGGTAAAATCATCTTTTCTGAGTCATATACCTATTCATACCTTACCGAGTGGTATTGATTTGGATATTTTCAAGCCAACATTATCCGATTTTAAAGAAAAATCAGGATTGTCAGCAAAGAAAATCATCCTGGGTTGCGCGAGCCCATGGTCGAAAAGAAAAGGATTGAATGATTTTATTCTTTTACGAAAGAGTTTGAGTGAAGAATACCAAATAGTACTTATTGGACTAAACGAAAAACAGTCCAAAGACATGCCAGGTGGCATAACAGGAATACTAAGAACTGAAAGTGTTGAAGAGTTGGCTGCATGGTATAGTGCAGCTGATGTTTTTGTTAACCCTACATATCAGGATAATTTTCCGACAACTAATATTGAAGCATTGGCATGCGGAACCCCCGTGGTTACTTACAATACCGGGGGTAGTCCCGAAGCAATAGATAATGAAACAGGCATTTCTGTCAGGAAAGCAGATATCAGTGGGCTGAAATCTTCCATCGAAAAGATAATCTCTATTGGAAAGCCCCATTATCTGCCTCTTTGCAGAAAGCGTGCCGAAGAATATTTTAACATGGATGATAGGTATGTAGAGTATCTAAATATATTCACACGTATGGTCCAGCGAAACAATTAAATGAGGTATGACTAAATATGTTACCTTCTAAATATTCCCATTTAACAGAAATAAATAAAAGCGATTGAATTTAAACAGACTTCTTATATTCTATGTTTCTCACAAATAAAAGCAAATTTTCAATCTGGTTTTCATGAAACAAATAATTCAAAGCTTTAAAACAGGAGTAACATCCCTTATTGAAATACCAGTTCCTGTACCAGGCAGAGGCCAGGTTTTAATAAAATCCTCATATACTCTTGTATCCTTAGGAACTGAGAAAATGTTGGTGGAATTTGGGAAAGCAAATCTTTTTGATAAGGCACGTCAACAACCGGATAAGGTTAAGCAGGTACTGAATAAGATTAAAACGGATGGCTTATTACCTACTCTGGAAACTGTATTTAAACGTCTGGAAGAACCTTTACCTCTTGGCTATTGTAATGCCGGTATTATTGTGGGTTTGGGTGAAGGGGTTTCGGAATTCAGAATTGGTGACAGGGTGGCTTCAAATGGCAAACATGCTGAATATGTTTGTGTCCCGAAAAATCTTGTCGCTATCATACCGGAAAACGTCAGTAATGAGGAAGCATCCTTTACTGTTATAGGATCAATTGGTCTGCAAGGATTAAGACTATGCAATCCTACTCTCGGAGAAACAATTGTAGTCATTGGTTTAGGCCTCATCGGTCTGATAACGGCGCAGTTAATGGCAGCAAACGGATGCCAGGTAATTGGTATAGATATAGATTCTAAAAAATGTGCTTTAGCCGAAAAATTTGGTGTTAGTACCATTAATCCGGCTACCGGAGCCGATCCGGTAAAAGCTGTTATAGAGGCAACGGGAAATATTGGTGCTGACGGTGTTATTATTACTGCTTCTGCAAAAAATGATGATATCATTTCACAAGCCGCTCAAATGAGCCGCAAGCGCGGCCGCATAATCTTAGTCGGCGTTATTGGACTTAATATCAGCAGGGCCGATTTTTACGAGAAAGAGTTATCTTTCCAGGTCTCCAGTTCATACGGTCCGGGCCGGTATGATGAAAATTATGAACATAAGGGGAATGACTATCCGCTTCCGTTCGTCCGGTGGACGGAAAAACGGAATTTCGGAGCCATACTTCATGCAATCAGCAGTGGTAATCTGAATGTTAAAGAACTAATTTCTGAAATTGTAGATTTTGAAAACTACCAAAGCATTTATGGGGATATTGGAAATTCAAAATCCATTGCGTCTATTCTGAAATATTCTTCAGTAGATAATGATTCAACAACAAAAAACACAGTAGTGCTTTCAATCCATTCTTTTAAAGGCAATAAAGGAGTAATTGGCATTATAGGAGCTGGAAATTTCACTAAAATGACTATGCTTCCTGCTTTAAAAGGCTCTGGTGCAGGATTTAAATATGTAGCCTCATCAGCTGGACTTTCCGGAACTACCCTTGCTAAGAAATTTGGATTCACTCACTCGACAACTGACTATAAAAACATTCTCGCTGATGGAGATGTAGATACTGTATTTATTACAACACGTCATAATTCACATGCCCAATTTGTTGTTGAAGCTTTAAAAGCAGGCAAACATGTATTTGTCGAAAAACCACTGGCCCTCAACCGCGAACAACTTGATCAGATTCTGGAAACTTATAATTTCTCTTCAACCACTCTCACAGTAGGCTTTAATCGTAGATTCTCACCACATGTTCAGGCAATTAAAAATTCTATTGGTGTTAAACCAGGTCCAATCAGTATAAATGCAACAATGAATGCAGGATTTTTACCATCCGGCATCTGGGTGCATGACCCGCTTATTGGTGGTGGCCGCATTATTGGCGAAGCGTGTCATTATATTGATCTGTGTGTTTATCTTACAGGCTCTGAAGTTATCTCAGTTTGTATGAATGCTCTTGAAGAAAACCCACTTGAAAATACAGATAATGCAAGCATTATGCTGAAATTTAAAAATGGAAGCATTGCCGTCATCAATTATTTTTCCAACGGAGCTAAGTCATACAGCAAAGAACGGGTTGAGGTTTTTTCACGCGAAAGGGTGTTTGTTATGGATAACTTCCGCAAAACTGAAGGTTTTGGGGCTAAAGGTTTCCATACCCTGAAAACCAAAATTGACAAGGGGCATAAAACTCAATTCCGCGAATATATTCGTCGCATAATAGAAGGAGGTGAACCGTTAATTCCCATCAGCGAAATTGTTAATATAACAAAGGCATCTTTTGCAGCCATCGAGAGTTTGAAAGAAAAGAAATGGATTGATCTGTAGTGGTTGGAAACCCATAGAGTATCAATAGTAGTAAAGATGCAATATAATTATGAAAATCGATTTGATAGCGGGTGCAAGACCTAACTTTATGAAGATTGCACCTATTATAGATGCAATACATAAAGCACAGCATGCAGGCAAAGATATACAGTTCCGTCTGGTTCATACAGGTCAGCATTATGACCGGAATATGAGCGGTAGTTTTTTCGAAGAGTTAGGCATTCCATCACCCGATATAAACCTTGACGCGGGAGGTGGCACACAGTCAGAACAAACAGCGGCAATTATGCTGGGTTACGAGCAGTTCCTGTCTGTCGAAAAACCTGACCTATGCGTAGTTGTCGGAGATGTAACATCCACCATGGCCTGTTCAATAGTTGCACAAAAAATGAATGTAAAAGTCGCTCATGTTGAAGGCGGCATCCGTTCTGGCGACTGGACAATGCCCGAAGAAATTAATCGAATGGTGACTGACAGTATTACAAACTATTTTTTTACCACCACAGAAATCGCTAACAATAACCTCCGCCATTTTGGAATAGAGGACGAACGTATTTTCTGGGTTGGGAATACTATGATTGATACTCTGATCAAGCACAGATCACGTTTTACCAAACCTGCAGTATGGGATCAAATCGGCTTACAGGAAGGGAAATACATTGTTATTACATTGCACCGCCCCTCTAATGTGGATGAAGAGAGTAAGCTTATAGATTTGATTGATGAAATTATTAAACATTCTCATGATCTTCCTTTGGTTTTTCCGGTTCATCCAAGAACTGCAAAAATACTAAGCAATATGGGCATTAGTCATCCACGCTTTCATATGATAGAACCACT
>CAIOZA010000116.1 GCA_903862655.1 uncultured Ignavibacteria bacterium | reverse complement strand
CTAAACTGTTTGGATGGTTTGATAATAAATTCGTAGATGGTATAGTAAATTTAACTGCAACAGTTACAAGATTAACATCATATTTCATTGGATTCTTTGATTTATATGTTGTCGATGGTTTTGTTAACCTTACAGCAAATGTAACAGGATTATTAGGTGGTACACTGAGGAAAATTCAAACAGGCCGGGTTCAATCTTACGTTGTGCTTGTACTTTTAGGAATTATATTCTTGATCTACTTTTTAATATAATATTTAGTAAATAATTTATAATATAAGATATTACATCCGGAGGATTAATGCAAGGGTCCATAGGCTTTCCAATTTTAACCTGGATAACTTTTTTACCAATACTGGGTATGTTGATTGTCTGGCTTATCCCATCTGGCAAAGATGAGGAGACTAAGAAACGTTCAAATATGCTCATTAGATGGACTTCAGTTGGAATTACATTTATTCAATTGATTTTAGCCGTTATTATTTTCTTGAATTATAATAATGGCATGACTGGCGTAAACCAGCAGAGTGGCTTTCAGTTCATTGAAAAATTTACATGGATTAAAGCTTCGTTGCCACTTATTGGCAATATCCATATTGAGTATTTTATGGGAATTGACGGCATAAGTGCCCCAATGGTTCTTCTAACAGCTATTATTTGTTTTGTTGCCGTTTTCCCATCGTTCGGTATTGAAAAGGCAGTCAAAGGTTATTTTGCAATGTATTTATTGCTAGATACGGGAATGATGGGAGTGTTCAACTCTCTTGATTTCTTCCTGTTCTATGTTTTCTGGGAGTTAATGTTACTTCCGATGTACTTCCTCATTGGAATTTGGGGTGGTCCGAGAAAAGAATATGCTGCTATCAAGTTCTTTATCTATACTTTGGTCGGATCTGTATTTATGCTTTTGGTTATGATCGGACTTTATTTAAGTGTAGGTTCGTTCAATATGCTTGACATGATGAATCCTGCTAACTTTGCTTCAGACTCCATATTTGGAGGGTTCAACACATCAATTCGATATGTTGCATTCATAGCTCTATTCATTGGATTTGCAATTAAGGTTCCATCTGTCCCTTTCCATACTTGGTTGCCCGATGCACACGTAGAAGCACCTACTCCGATATCTGTTATTCTTGCCGGTGTTCTTTTGAAAATGGGTACTTATGGAATGCTCCGAATAGCGTTCCCAATATTCCCTGATGCTGTGGGGTACTTCCAGGGATTAATAGCCTGGATAGGTATGATAAGTATTGTCTATGGGGCTTTCTGTGCCTTAGGACAATTCAAAATCGGTAAGCGCGATTTGAAGAAGTTGATTGCATATTCTTCAGTTTCTCACATGGGTTATGTCATGCTTGGAATGGCATCTATGAGACCTGAAGGTATTGTTGGTGCTATATTCCAGATGTTCAATCACGGAATCATCACAGCAATGCTCTTTATGATAGTTGGTGTTCTTTATGATAGAGCCCATACTCGCGGTCTTGATGAATTCGGTGGAATGGCAAACAAGATGCCTGTTTATACCGGTATAATGACAATTGCATTCTTTGCTGCAATCGGTTTACCCGGTATGAGCGGATTCATAAGTGAGGCAATGGTCTTCTTGGGTGCATTTAATACTTATCCAATGCTGACAATGGTTTCCGGATTAGGTATTATTCTGGGTGCTGCATATATGTTGTGGGCTTTGCAGAAAGTATTCTTCGGGCAGATTCCTGAAAGATGGCAAGGACCTTGGGATCCAACTGGCAAAAAATATAAACATGATGATATTAATGGCCGAGAGCTAACAGCATTGATACCTCTAGCGGTTATTGTTATTTTTCTTGGTATTATGCCTAACCCTATTATCGATATGATGTCAGCATCTGTTAATCATTTTGTAGAATTTATGAGACCATTTGTAAAAATTGGTGGTCATTTATCGGGTATGTAATTGTTATTATTTGAATTTATCATTAAAAAGAAATAATTATGTTAGGATTAGATCAATTCATAGCTGAGCTAAACAAAAGCATCTCGATGTTTCTTCCTGAAACAGCACTCGTCATTGCTTTTCTGGTTGCTTTGTTACTGGATCTTATGTTTAAAAAATCCAAGAACCTCACTGGTTACACCGCACTTATTGGTTTTCTGGTGACTGGGTACTTCCTTTTTAAACAAATGAATATGCAGTCGACAGCTTTTTCAAATATGTTTGTTATTGATCAGTTTGGCATTTTCATGAAATGGGTGATACTGCTATCAAGCATTGGCGTAGTATTAATTTCATTTTTTACTAATGAATTATATGAAAAAGCAAAGGGAGTCGGCGAATATTTTACTTTAATTATTGGAATGGCTTTTGGGATGTTCCTTCTGGTAGGCTCATCTAATCTGATAATAATTTATCTTGCTATTGAGACTATGTCTCTTTCTTCATACGTTTTAGCTGGATATACCAAAGAAGTGAAAAGAGCTAGTGAAGCATCATTAAAATATGTAATTTTTGGAGCTGTTTCTTCAGGAATCATGATTTATGGTATTTCGATATTATTCGGACTGACAGGAAGTTTGAATCTATTCGAGATTAATAGATTTTTAGCAGCGAACCCAGTTAATAATTTCGCTCTATTTTTATCTGTAATTATGATTTTATCTGGATTTGGATATAAGATTTCAGCTGTTCCATTCCATTTCTGGACTCCTGACGTTTATGAGGGTGCTCCGGTTCCGATCACAGCTTATCTTTCAGTAGCATCTAAAGCTGCTGGTTTTGCAATATTATTAAGGTTTTTCAAGGTTACATTTTTAGATTCTGTTCCTGGTAATGATTCTGTTTGGACATTGCTCGGTTCAATTGACTGGCACTTTGTTATTGCGATACTTGCTGTTTTGTCTATGACATTAGGAAATCTTGTTGCTCTGTGGCAAACTAACGTCAAGAGAATACTTGCCTATTCATCGATTGCACATGCAGGTTATATGCTTATGGCAGTTTCAACCATGGATGATGCTGGTGTTGCTTCTGTATTGATATACTTCTTTATGTATATGGTAATGAACCTTGGCGCATTCTATGTTGTAGCTTTAATCGCGAACAATATTGGTTCTGAAGAAATTGATGATTATAATGGATTAGGTTATAGAGCTCCGATACTTGGTATTTGCATGACCCTTTTCCTAATCTCTTTAACAGGTCTTCCACCAACAGCCGGATTTATTGGGAAGCTTTATGTTTTCTCAGCAGTCGTAAAAGCCGGGTATATTTGGTTAGCTGTTGTCGGTGTAATAAATAGTGTGATTTCACTCTTCTATTATGTTAAAATATTCAGAAACATGTATTTGAATGACGTCGACAGTAATAAATCAAAACTAACTTATTCCCCTGCCTCTATTGTATTATTATTTGTTTTTGCAATACCCACATTATATTTGGGAATATTCTTTAACGATATAGTTAAATGGGCTAGTTACTCAGCTAATATTTTTATGGGGAAGTAACGGCACTTCTCTCGTGTCAATATTTATAAAAAGGGTTGCATCTAAGTGACAGCAACCCTTTTCTTGTTTATATTAATCATGCTAAAAAGACTCGTCATTCTCAATCGGTAATGATTCTCGCGCACTGCGCGAATACTTAAAATAATTGACTTTAATTGGTACAACTTAACCTTGCATTTTTAAAACATCATATTAACATAATTTAGATAATTAAAGCAATTTGACAAGACAAATAACCAACAAGATCCAAGTTGATCTGCTGTAATTCCAAAGGCGTAACACAAGGCATCCAAAAGGCACCCTATGACGAAAGGATAAACAATGTGTATTTGATAGGCGCTAAGCAAAAAATCGACTAGGATGGAGTTCTTACTTTATTGAACACAATAAGATTTAACTTTGAATTCTCATCCATGGCACAATTAAAATGGTTCAATAATTATATCCTTTTGTGAGTAAAGATAAAAAATATTTACTTCTTAAGATTTGATTAACAATGCTGGAGGGGAAAAATATCTTGAATCTGACTGTCTATAAAAAAGAGGTTGGAATTTCTCCAACCTCTAGTCATTATAATATTCTCTATAAATTTCGAATTATTAAACTCAGATAATAGCTCTTTATGTTTACATCTTTAGTATGGGATGAGTTCTTATTAAGCAGTTGCGCTATTTGTTTCTGAACCTATTGTTACAATGATGATGTTGTTGTCATCACGTCCGAATGTATCAATACTCATTGTGCTTCCAACTGTTCTCATCATTGAAGAAGACAATGCCAGATTTAGAACAATATCATTAATATCTTCGGTTAATGAGGAAACAATATCGTTCTGATGTTGTTTGTAAAAATCAATTCTTTCGGAGACATCGGGATCAGGCTGACCTTGAAGAATTATTTCAACATTGTTTTCATAAGGATTTACTGTTGCAGTAATTTCAATTTTAGATTTAGAACTTCCTCCAGATAATGCTTTGAACATTAAGGCAAAAGCTTGAATTAATGAATCAAAATCTGAATGAACCATTTTTTTGTCGCAGTTATCAATTATTTGAAGATTAATTTCAGCTTTAAAATCATGGTCAACTTTAATTAAATTATGGGAGGCTTTAATAATATCTCCGATTGACAGATCACGCATATCAAAACCAATTTTTTCAGTACTAATTGCAACATCAACCATATCTGAGATATTTGTATATAATTCCTGTGATTTTTCAAATGAATTGCTAAGATATTCATCCTTTTCATCATCATTTTGATATTGCTGATTGATCACTTTCTGTTGATAATCAATTATCTTTGATAAAGAAGATTTAAATCTGGTGCTAAGGTTACTCAAGAACATTGATTTGAATTCACTAGCTTCATTGGACAATTGTTCTGCCACCTGAATCTGACGAATTTTTACTTTATTCTGCTCTTCAGCAAGTTTTTCTAATGTAACATCACGCCCAATTGCATAAATAACCTTTTCGGTAGGAGATACTGTAATATTCCAATTTATCCATTTAATCTCTCCACCATAATCCTTCATCTGGAAGTCAAATCTTTCTGCAGATTCCTCTTGAACATTATTTTTGAAATCATTGAACAGCCTGAAATCACTTTCATTAACAAATAATTCTTTGAAGTTCTGCCCTACCATATTTCCAGGCTCTAAACCAAAAATCCTTATGGAAGCATGGTTCATATTGTTCCAAATCCCATCTAAAGTCATAACAGCAATAATATCACTAGATGATTCCATAATTCTTCTTTGAGCTTTTGTTAGCTTGCCTGCTAATTCCTGGGCTTTAGATCTTGTAATAGTTACAGACATAACAAAACCGAATAGAGCAAGAGAAATAATAAGTGAAACCAACAGTGCAACAAATGGCAGATAATTTTGGAAAGAACCTCCAAAATTTTGTACTGTTGCAAATTTTACAGTTATACTATTATCGGCAAAAGTTAATTTTCTTTCGTCTGACAAAATAGGTTTAAACCCTTCTGAATTAGTTTTAAAGTTGTCTGATTGAAAGATTGGTACTTTTTTTCCCTCAACATTTTGATAACATTCAAAAAAGATAGAAGTATCAGTTGCAACTCCCTTGCCTAATGCTTCTGTAAAAAATCTTTTTCCATTAATTTCCATAACAACTAGCTGATTTAAGGAATCCTTTGGTATGTCAAATGGAAACAAGGGAGCTGAATTTTTAAAAACTGAAGATACTAGGAATAGACTTAGTGTATCAGGTTTTCTTAGAATAAATGCTTCGGTAGTGATTAAATCAGTTTTATGTTTAGATTTTTCAATAATATTATGAAGCTGAGGCACAGAATTTAAATCTAAACCATGTATATGCTGATTGGTTGCTTCAGGAAAAATGAATTCTGAAGGATAGTATTCCTTTTTTTCAGGAGATTGTGGATTAATGTCATAATAAAAATATCCCTGAGACTGAACATAATGACGGTAAAAAACAATATTCTCAGTTCTAACTCTTTGCACCGACATCATACTTATTATTGATGGAAGTGTTTTAAGGGGAACGCTTGAATAAAGCATAAAATAATCTCTTACAACCTGAGGAAGATTATCATACAATCCACGTATTGACATCATCACTTGAACATGAGCACTATAACTTTGCTGAAATCTGGTCATGACAGATGTTGAGGCTTTATCAAATTGATTTTTCCTTGCATCTACGACAGATTCATTAACGCTCCTAAATACGAAATAAGAAATGATGAGCAAAACTACCAAAAGGATATATGCTGGATAGGTATTAGCAAATTTTAGTGTTTGTGCTTTATCTATTGCTGATACTGGCAAATCATCTTTTTGTTGCAAGATTTTCTTTTCTTTAGCCATAATGATGTAATTCCTTAATATGTATTTGTATTGTTTTCAAAATTTCATGACAAAATATTGTCAAATGTATCTTCAAAGTTTATAGCACACGTTATTACTAAATATTAATAGTAATAATATTCATAAATCTACTAATGAATATTATTTAATTACAAAAATTATACCAGATTATTTTTTCGGGGATTTTCTGATACTAATATCTACCCTACGACTTTTACGTCGTCCATCAGCGGTAAACTGATTCTCTCCAGTATTACGGGATCCACCTACTCTGTCATAAATATTCAGTCGAGGTACTCCCCTTTTCACAAGATAGTCGACTGCTAATTTAGTTCTTTCTCTCGAACGGGCTTCATTAACTTCAAACGATCCTTGGTTATCAGAATATCCAACTACATCTATCAAAATAGATCTATCTTTTTGCCATGTTTTCACGAATTCATCCAAATAGGTTTGAAGTGATTTTGTGACTTTAGTATTTTCGGCTGCAGGTGAATAGAATGGTTTAACTCTGTTGTAAACTATTTCAACTTTCTCAGTTTTTTCATCGGGAATTAAGGTACCGGTTATTTCAATAGATTTTGTAGTATCTTCTTCAATACTTACTATACTATTACTAAATGGTCTAATATCAAAAGCAACCAGGTTGTTTGATGGTAAAGTAAAGGATATATTTTTTGTATTCTTTAACTGGGCAAGATCTCCAGGTTGAAACATAGCATCAGGATTACCAGGAAGAGTTTCCTGAATTGAATTATCTTTACCCATTTTAACCTGGAATCCCAGTCTAATGAGAAATTGATTAGTATTTGACTTATACCCAGTAAAAGCGGCAGTACCAGCTCCGAACAAAAGATAAGGAGTAAATTTTGCTCTGTATTTACGGTTGATATCCAGAAATGTTAAATCATATCCCAATCCAAGGTTAATACCAAATCTATATTCCAGAGGTCCCAGGGGAACACGTCGATATCGAACTCCAGTATATTTATCAATAACAGATTGTTTAGAACTTAAAAGATATTCTATAGAAATACTACTTAGTATAAATAGTGATTTGGTTAGATCATATCTAAATCCTGGGGATAGACTTGCATAAGTATAATTCATTGAAAATGTATAACTGTGTGCATTATTAGTTTTATCGACAACATCATCAGTTTGAACTGATCTTGCATCGAAAAGATTTAATCCCAAAAATATTGCATAATTACTCCCATTTGGTTTATACTCTGTCATTAGTCCAACCCATGGAGAAATACTAGTTTTAGTTTTAAAACTTACCATGTTTGTTGAGATTGTATCTGCAGCGGGATTGAAAGGATTAGGATTTTGAGGAATGATTAAATCACCATAAAAGATATTAGCATTGATTCCACCAGTTAAACCATACCACCAATCACCGGGATTACGGACTGTTAGGAGAGTATCATTATTCGGAAGTACCTGATAATCGTACAAAATTCCATCCAGACTATTTTGAGAAAGGGATGAAAGTGTTGTTAAAAGTGTAAAAAATACTAAAAAAACAATATGATTATTTTGGATTTTCAATTTCTTATTAAATATTTTGCTAAAAAAAATGCCTAAAAAAAATCTATCTAAAAATTATTAATTCTCTATTCATCATATTCATATTATGCTTCATTTGAATTAAATAAAAACCATTTTTCAAATTCGTCAAATTGTCCTTATATACATATCGACCACGTTTAAACATACCTTTAACTATATTTTTGATTATATAGCCATTGATATTGACAATATTAATTTCAATATTAGAATCTTCAACCAAATCAAATTCTATGTTAAGTTCATTATCTATTATCGGATTTGGATAGACATTTATATCGTTATTGAAGCCTGCAAAGCTTAGCCCTTTTATCGGATCTCTGCCACATACAGGGTTTATCTGAACCTTGCTCGTATCACTGAGCAGATAATAGTTACTTAATTTATCAAATTCTATTCCAATTATTTTTACTTGATTTATATTATTTTCACTATATAATGTTCGGAATTTTAGTAAAGCAACAGTATCCTGCCATTTGAAATTAGGTATTGACAATGAAACTGTATCATATTTTCCTATTTTACCGGAGTGAATCGCATTTGATTTCAGATCAAGTAGCTCTAAAGGAACTGATAATTTTAAAATAGCATTTAATTGTAAATCTTTAGGAGTATCCGTCTGAGGTACATTACGATAAGAAACAGGAAGATATACAACTTTATCAGGAAAAGTATCGATTGAATTTGTTTTGAAAGCGATAGGATATTTAACATTTACCAAAACGGTATCAGATAGATCAGAGTATTGAATGTTCTTCCAAAGTCTTATAGGAAAATCCCCGGTATTTACATCTCCCCTGCCTGCTGAAACAATAGTATCTCCTGTCGGTGAGTATTCAGCAGAAATTACTTGGTTACCATGATTCATTGCAATACTAATCTGTGCACCCGTTTGTGGATCCCATTGTTTGATTAATGAGTCAAGACTTGCAGTCAAAACATAAATGCCTGCCGGATGGAACTTTGATGACCGGATGTCATTGATATGTGCCGTTATATTATACACATTTAGATTTGATGGGATATCCCAGATTCTCAAAGTTTCATCAACCCCTGTGCTTGCTATCCTTTTCGAATCAGGTGAGAATCCAACACTCCATATAGAATTGGAAGAATTCAAACCAAAAGTATTCACTAATTTATTGTTTTTCCAGTCATAAACATAGACATAACCATTGGCATCACCATATCCTAATAAATTCCCATCATTAGAAAAGCTCAAAGTATAAACCCAGGCATTATTTGGTGAATTTATTGTAATGATAGGCAGACTGAGATTATTTAAATCATAAATTTTAATTGTTCCATCATAAGATCCTATTGCAACGATTCGTGATTTAGTGTGAACAGCTGAAGTACGTGCTTTGTTTGCAAAATTACAAAATTGATTTAATGGATTAAAGAGATTTTTCCTGTCCCAAATGTACCCTGAATTGCCGGCGGTAATTAGTATTGAATCATTCCCGAAAATAAAATGGGCAGAGTAGCAGCCGGCAATTGTTGTGATAGAATCAATACAAATTTTAGATTGAATATCCCAAATTTTCACCATATAGTCATTGCCTGAAGATAGAATATACTTACCATCCTCTGAAATCTCAACTGATCTTATCTCATCTTTATGTGCAAATTTCTTTTCCCAAATAAGATATGGATTTGAATATCCTTTTGCTTCTGCTTTGATAAGACATTTTCCTGTGTCGAGAGAAGGTACAAGCCATTTATAATTCAAACTGCTCAGGCTATCCTTTATGAGTGTCCAGTTACTTCCGTAATCGTTTGAATAACTAAGTTTTACTCTTGTGTTGGTTTGGTTCTGTAGCTGAATTGTAGTTATTGTTCCAGAGGTAAGAGTATCAGAATTTAAAGGTGATAGTATAGAAAATTGTGCTTCAAGATTCGCAAATTGAAAGAAAACCAATACTAAAAGAATTAGATAATAATTTTTTAAGTTCATATAAGTTTTCACTACCTAACATATTGCAGTTTTATTACCATAACTGACTTCTCTACTGTTGGATCTTTTATTGGAGTTCCAATAATAACAACTTCGTACAGCCCTTGTTGTGCTAAATCTTTAGGTGTCCATTTTATTTCTCCGTACGGCAAATTATTTCTTATCGCATTATCAGTTATACTTCCTGGTAGATCTTTGGTTTTGCCATAATACTTATAAATGGCACTATTGAGTAAAGCATCAACCAATCTTCCTTTTAAATCATAAATTCTCATATCAACCATAACATCGTCTTCATACCAGAATTTAATTGTAGTAGAATAGTTAAATGGATTTTCTAAAGCCATAGCATCCCTGATAACTGAATTTGGAGTTGTTATGCAAGATATAGCATTCGGTGACAGTGTATCAACATATTTGTATTGATTGTAAAGTTTATAGCAATAGTTGATTCCACGATATGGAACTGTGTCCCACATTTCATATTTCTGACCTTTCTTGGATGTACCAAGACCGATTAGCTGTGGATAATATGGGGAATCTTTATAGCTTCCGGCAGTAATGTCATAATTTATTTTTGTCGAATCACTTCCCTGAATCCAGGAATCGGATCTTTTGACGACAAATCCTTCATTAAATGCTTCACTTTCGGTTTCCCATGTGCATCTCACAAGTAAAGATCCCATGTATTCAGCATGAAAATTCTTTATGATCATACGAGGATCATAGCTTTCGGCAACGTACTCTACTTTATGCTTTTCGTCGTATATTTCGATATTATCATTTGTATTATAACGAAATAAATCCGGCAATAAAATACTATCTTTATTCGTTTTATACGCCAACGCTTGATAATAAGAATAAGGTGTTAGCCATTTAAAGCGCGTGGGAGGGGATGAAGGAATTTTATTTTCTATTCTAAACCTTCCAATTTTCAATGGAGTGTCTTTACGGACTTTGTAACAATTAAATATACTGTCAGGACCTGCGACGGTTAAGCTGAATTTACTACCAATGATTCTTGGCGTGATCAGATAATCATCAGTTGGTAAACCTGTTACACCAGCCATTGTTGTTACATTTAAATCGCTTGTTCCGGGAAGATAAGTTATTGAGTGATTATTTAAGTTGAATTGATAATCTGACGTTGTATCAAATGCAAATTGGAATGAACCATTAGCCCAATAAAGCCAACGTTCATCCATGCGGTACAGATTGACATCAAATTCGACTTCGTATTTACCGGTTAAAATGATATTTTCAATTTTGACCACAGCAGAAGTATCATTCTGCGCAGCCAAAGGTGTGAAGATTGGTATAAGTAGTAATAATAAACATAATAATATCTTTTGAAATTTATTCATCATCTTAAAAATTATAGTCTAAAAACTCAACGATATTGTCCTCAAATCTGTTTGATCGGTTTCTACAAAAATCTTTGATTAGGGAACGTATGTTTTTCTTCCTCTATTGTTCCATGCTATGTTTAAATCACTTGTCAGTATTATCCCATTCAAGTTTATGTCTCTTGGTGAATATCCTTCATAATCCCTATCATCCCAAGTTGAAATATTATCGGATTCATCAATTCTACCGTCACCGTTTGAATCTCCAGCTATCATTCCAAACAATAATGAACCATCAGGTCTGAAACCTAAGGCTTTCAATGCGTCTGCACGACCGAGTAAATTCTCTGGTTTGGTAAAATTCATCAGAGTTACATTTTTTGACGGAAGAATAGCTACCGGTTCTTCTGTTATAATTGATAAATGATTGCGATGTCTGACTGCAATATAATAATTTCCGGAATCTACACCTTCACTGTATAAATTGATTGGAAACTTTCCTTCCCTATCAATTAATTTTCCATCTCTTCTAACAAAACATGTAACATAAGTTGATTTTCCACCGGATATACTTGATTTAAGTTCAATCAATATCCAATCAACTGCAGAATCCGGAATAACGGCAAGTTTGTACAATGTTCTCTTTGGATCAAGATTATACGGATATATATTTGGAGGCATTAATGGTATCAAATTTGAATCCCTTAGTTCCTGCCCCATATCCTGCTGACGATTTCTCATTCCACCTTCAAGTAAAACTTCACTTGCAAATAGCATATTTCTTAATCCATCAGCCATGCCAATTGAGAAATCGCCGAAGTTCTGGAAATTCTTTACTTCAGCAAATACCCATCTGTTAACTTCATCCACTGTTGTTGGCTGAGAGCCCTGAAGATCAACCCAGGAATTTCCCTGAGCAATCCAGCGTTCCAGCTTAACTCTATTTACGTCATTTTTATTTGATTCGTCGAATGATGTGTCATTTTTATCATAACGGAATCCATATCCAACTGTGAAATCCACTCCATTTGGTATGTCATTATACTGTTCATCTTTTGCACGAATGCTTATGAACCTTTGAACTTTTGTATTGCCGTTAAGCATTGGTGGAAATGTTCTGGGCTTTATACGGAAAGTAATTTCCTTGACATTTGGTGCTTCTGAAGTGCTCTTAAATAATGCATAAGAATATGGATTATTGAATATCACTTTTGAGCTGTCATAACGAAGCAATGTCCTTCTGATGCTACCATCAATTTCAGAATTGACTGATCCAAATATTGGATCACGGAATGATGTATATGTCAGTACATATTTTGAAGTATCGTCGAATTCAGTGCGGATTGTTGAACCAACTAACAATGTATCGTTTACTGTTACATGTTTTGTTAATGTAACCCCACCAGAATTTTCAACATAAAGATTTGATAATTTCGTAGAATCAGATGGCAGTTCGCCTCCCGTATTCATTGCACCATCGCCCACATAGTGAACGTTGACATGCTTATCGAACTGAGGTTCGACAGCAAGAGAGCTGCCGACGTGACGAATAATGGTCGCTGAGTCACCCACTGAGAAATTATTGGCTGCATCGTTGTGGAATTCTCCACGACGCAATTCCAATACAGTGCTGACTTTGAAGCCACCTCCGTTTGTTACGTTTGTTCCCTGTTTGTTGTCCAATTCGAGTTCGCGGAATGTACCTGTTCCTGTTGTAGATTGATTGGCATCGCCATTTAGGATTAATCTGCCCTGAAGTAAACTAGGATTGATTATACCATTCTGAACTGTTAAACCTTTGGATTGTATGTTTGTTGCAAGATTGAGCAATACAATTGAGTTTGAATCTGCAATGTACTGAGTCAATGCTACAAGTTTTTTGGTTGGATCAGATACCATCTTTTCGGATGTGCCGCCAAATTTCAACTCATTATATACGATTTGAGGAATAGTTTGAGTCTGAGAATTAACACTCTTCACGTATTCAACTCTACCGCCAATTGTGTCCTGTGTGAGTCTAGCTTGACCATGAACAATAATCTTTCCTGTATTGATAATAGTATTTCGCCCATCGAGTAATTGTGAATTAACAACGATGGTTATGAGAACGAAAACCGTCAATATGGTTAAGATCTTTTTCATAAACATAAATAAATCCAAGGCCAGGAGACGTCTCCTGACCTCGAATATTTAAATAAATTAGTCACCAATTTCAACAGTACCACAGTTATTCATCAAACCGTTGTTGAATAAGTTGTTTGTACGCATTGTTGAAAGTGTAAATATTGACATACCGTTAAATGCAGTTGATGTAACATCATTACCACCGGAAGGTGCCATTGTACCTCCAATTTTACTATTGTTTGTTATTGAACCTGTTGCGGTTAGATTAAATATACTTACATCTCCAATTCCGGCTCCACCACCCCAAAGTAATGAAGAACCTGCGACATCATTGATTGTAATATTCTTAACAAGTGTCAATGGATGCTGTTCAGGTAAAGCATACATAGCATCGGAAAGTCTTGGATAACCAGCATGAACTGTATGTCTTACAACAGCGTCGTCGTTAGCACCTGGTTGGGCACCTTCGTCCCAAGTTGCAGGATTAGACCAGCGTCCATCTCTGATTGAGTAGAAAATTGTTGGACCGGCACGTAAAATAAGATCGTTTGTTGATAAAAACCCTGCATCAGCATTACCAATCGGAGCTGCATCAATGTCAGCGGCGGTTTCTGTTATACCTGGTAGAGAAACTGTGTGAATAGTACCGGCTATAACTCTGGTATATGCGAAACCAGTAGCAATCTTTTCGATTGCCAAGTTTGGTACATCTCTAGATTCCCAGAAACGGAATTCATTTTCATAATATGGGTTTTCTGCCCATGCTCTATCTGATACTTTATAACCAGCTTGAACTGTTGCAGTGAATGCCATAGGAGCGGCACTATATCTTAAGCTAATTTTTCTATTAAGATCCTTAGTAGGATCATAATTTCTTGGAGCTGTACCAGGCAATGACAAAACTTCAAAATAATTTCCAGCTGCAAAAGTACCACCTGTAAATGTTGCTAACATACCATGATTATTAAACCTATATGGTGTACCAGTTGCAAAACCTGCACCACCCAGCAAACGCATTGCTCCAACAACTTCAGTAGGTCCATCAGCACTAAGTAATGCTCCATGAAGAACCGATGGATCATTATAAATTACTTTCTTAGTTATATCTGAAATATACAGTGTTGATGTACTTGCGGCTGCAGTTGCAGCATTACCTAAGTAAAGGTTACCACCAGCTAGTGATAAGTCACCAGCAACATAGACACCTGCAGGGAAAGCACATGCACTTAATGTTTTATCTCCACCATCTGTCCAGAGATTACCATAAGGATTAGTTGCAACAGTTGTAGCAACTGCTTGTGCAAGAGCTCCATTATAATGTACGATTGATGATACATTATAAGTAGCATTTGTGGCGGCACAGAAAAGATTAGTATAAGAACCAGTAACGGTCATCTCTTTACCACCGGCAATATCTATTTTAGCCAAACCACCTAAATCGTTTGCTAAAGTTAATGAGCCACCATTTGCTACTATTAATTTTGCAGTACCACCTGCAACAAGATTAAGGTTACCGAGTGTAACTGTCGATGCAGCATTTAAGGTAGCATCGCCATTTGCATCAACAGATACCGTTCCACCAGCTGCAATGTCAAATGTGCTCACAAAACCAGTGGCACTATTACCATTCTTAAATGCAGCGGTTGCTCCAGATACTGAAAATGCACCATTGATAGTTGAAGCTGTGGCTGTTGCAGATTTACCAATTTCTAATATACCATTAACAGTTGTTGCTACTGCACTGCCTCCTACTGGAAGCGTTTGAAGGCTGTTATCAGCAAAAACAGTCGAAGCTGCTTGGACTATTTTTGTTCCAGAACCTTCAAAAACTAAATTATAATATCTGTTGGTACCCGCTGATGCACCACTTTCTGAAGTAATGTCTTGTGTAAGAGTTGTACCATCATAATGAATAGTACCAGTACCATAGGTTCTGTTACCTGCTCCAACTGCTATTGTATAAACACCACTAATATAAGCATCAGCTAGTGTTTTAGCACCACCTGACACAGTTAAATCAGTGTAATATCTGTTCTGAACTACCTGTCCAGCTGCACCAGCACCCCAGTCAACAATACCGGGTATTCTGCTTGTAACCAATCCCATAGGTGCTGTACCGGTAAAGATACCAGTAGTAATGCCATTGGCACCAGCTAAACGCATAACAATTTTACCGGTTGCGCAGGCTGTGTAAGTACCGCCTATGTTATTGGTAAAGTCCTGAGCTGATGCTTCGTATGCGAACAGAGCGATCAACACTAAAGTCAAAAGGCACGTAAGCTTTTTCATTTGAAAACTCCTAAAAACGTGAAAAAATAATTTGTTGTAAAATATAGTTATCATATTATTCATTTATTTATCTCCTGTGTTAATTATTTATCTTTTTTTGAGTCCACAGGATTATTTCAAAAAACTTTTATCCAGTGGTACTAAATTAATTATTTCAAATTTCATTTAAAATAGGTACTTATACCTAGTGTATTCAACTGTATTAACTTTGTATCATATTATTAAACTTAGTTTATAAACAAAGTTTAATAATATTAATTATCGATTTCAATTTCAGATTCATGCCTTCGCAGGAATGACAATCTGATCTACTGCCCTATCTCGATCACTCCACAATTATTGATGATTGAGCTATTAATTACATTTTTAAGAACTGATAAAGCATTCACACCAACGATATTGCTAAGAGTCGAACCAGTTGTCACCGATAGATTTCCACGAATCAGAAGAGGCGCATTTACGAGTTTTATCCCAGGATTGCTTGTAACGACATTGCCCAGTCCTGAATTCAATCCGGCCGGGAGTACATTTATATTCTGATCTGATCCATAAAACTCTATCGTACTATTGATATCGACAATATAATTATCATAATTAGAGGTAGTTAGCGATAAATTATTCGTTCCAGATAATCTTAATAATGCATTAGGCGATATCGAAAATGTCGAGATACCAGCACCTGAGTTATTTGTCGTAAAAGTTTGCAAATCTAATGCACCCAAATTTATATATAAATTATCAAAAATACTAATGTTTTTATTTAAAATTAACGAGTTATTATTTGTAATACCGGAAATATCAATCGTTAAATTTCTTAATGAATTAGGTAGTGCATCACCTGGGGATTGATTCGTTACTCCATTATAAACTAATGAAATAAAGCCGCCTGGTGCAAAAGTCCTGTAAGTTGTCTGTAAATTTCCTAATGGAGCAGCTAATGTTATTCCATCTGGAGATCCCAACTTTAAAGTTGAATAATCTGACACAGTACTGAACTCCCCTTTTACAATATTCGTGCCAAAATCTAAGGTTCCGGAATTTGTTAGAGAAGTGCCGACGGCTAATCCACCTATAGTATTTATCGGGCCTACATTCAACACTATACTATGATCTCCGATTCCTAAATTGCCTCCACCAACTTGCACAGAATCATCAGCTTCATTGGGCCATTCTCCGGCCGGAGGACCTACATGAGTTCTGGAGAAAGTCCATGCATTGCCATCATTCCAGTTACCAGATTGACGGCTAAAGAATGAACGCCTAAACGCTTCAGCATTAGCAATAGTAAAGTCGCCATAATAATCGGAGGTATCGACATTAGCATTAGTTTCAAAGTAGAAAGATCCATAATCAATGGGACCCTGAACTCTGCGCCAAGCACCGGGTGTAACTTCTCTCTGAGGTCTCCAACGACCTATACGGTTAATGTTTGCCTGCAGACCGGCAATATCTGAGCTATTAAAGTAAAACCTCAATTTCGCAGGAATTGATGTTGTAACAGAATCAACAACAAAATATCTTTTGACATAATCTGTAGTTTGAATCGGAATCAGTCTAGCATGGCCATCAATATAGGCTGGAGTTGCATTTGATCCTTTAGATCCTCTTACTCCAACTGATCCGCTATTACCAGTAGCTCCTGTTGTGAAAAGAAGAGGAGTATATTTATCCGTAGTTTCAAAAGAACCGATAGGATAAGTATAAGTATTATTTTGAGATACTTTTCTAATCAGAAGTCCACTGCTGAGATCAGTTCTAATATAGCTTAATGGAGCAGTACCGCTGTAATTAATAATTGCATTAGCCGAACTGCTGAATATTGACATATCAATATTGGATCCAAGAGTAATAATTTGATTGTTAAGATTCCCTGTTTCTCTCAAATCCAATTGATTCGCAATTTGCAAATATTTATTAGCCTGCAGAATACCACTACCAGCTCCGCGGTTCATTTTTAGATTATCAAGCAGTAAAGTCCCGGATCCGGATATAGTCTGATTTGTGTTTCCGCTTCCATTAATAGTTAATGTCGATACAATCGAGGCATTCAAATTATCAATTGTAGCATTGAAGATTCCATCATCAGTTAGATCTCCACCCAAGCGAATATTTAAATTGTTGAATAATCTTAAATCACCACGGGTAATGGTAAGATTGCCTGAAATATTAAGCTCGGTTTTGCTGTTATTCAATAAAGAAGAAACAATTCTCGTATTAGCATCATTGTTGATTGTCAGATTAGTAATATAATCTGGGAAAGCATTTCCAAATTTCTGATTCAAAGCACCAGAAAAAATAAAACTTGCTTCAGGATGGAAAGTTCTGTTTACAAATCTCAGGATACTGATACTTGTGTCGGTTTCTATACCTAATGGAGTTTTATTATTAATCCAACCGCCATTCATAACAAAAACGCTGGTAAGAATACTGCTTTGCATCAAATAGTTGCCATTAGGAATCAATAGTGTGCCATTCCCGTTTATTGCAAGATATGCCAGCTCGGGAATAGTATTCAACGTAATTACATCACTATTTTGAATAACTACTGAATCTCTTATCTCATTTTTAGATGCTATTGGAGCATTCCAATCAGGATTCGGAAATTCACCAGAGGGAACATTGGGGATACCTCCAGGATAGAATGACCAAGACAAAGAGTCAGTCCAGAGACCAGAAGCTCTACTGTAAAATATTCTCTGACTCTTATAACCGATATAGAATTCACCCAAACCTGACCACCATATAGCAGGAGTAGATTGTGGAGCAATTCTTACAGTTTGATAGGTTGGGAAATCTACCCAATCCAAAACAGCAAGACCCCTTCTATCCATCCAAACGAATGGATCAGCTGGGATGCTCTTTCTTCTTACTTCGGCTTGAGCAGTATCAAAAAGAGCGACCGATGGCATAATAAGCGATTTAGGATACTGAAGGATTGTGTTCATCAATCTGGTACCCATAGCAAATGAACTACCAGTTGGAGCAGTTATACTCCACCAAAGATCAACTTTAAATGTCGTATCGATTCTGTTTCCCGAGAAAGGTTGTTTTAGTAATGGTGAGAAATTCACAGCTTCAACATTACCTTTCACACTGCCTGTTCCAGATGTAAATTCTAAAGTCAAAGGTGTGTAATCGGTCTTATAACCTATCTCGTAAAGCATAGAACTAGTATCAACTGAAGCTGGAATAAATTTCCTTAATCTACCGTCAATATATCCACTTCCAAGTCTGGTTAGAGTTGCGCCGGAATCTATTGAAACTACTCCATTCCCTGGCGATGTTCTTGTATCAATATTTGCAGTATTATTATTTTCGAATGTCAGATTGTTGGAAATCTTGAAATTAGGAATAGGTGTACTTCCTGCAACAAAGATATTACCTGTTAGCTTTGAAATATATGTTTTATAAGTTTGTAGTCCATTGCTCTTATTGATAATAGCATATTGATCTGCAGTTCCATCGAGCCAGAAATTACTTGTACCTGGATCAAGTTCTGTAGTTATGGTATTGCCAAGAATTACATTTCCTTTAAGATTCAAGGTTGTAGCATTAAGTTTAAAAATTCCATTTGCAATATCCAATGTGTCATTAACTGTAAGATTTGAATTAACAACAGATACGTATGGATATGGGTTGCTATTATTATTAATAGTTAATGTTTTAACAACAGGAGGAACACCATCACCTAACGATTGATTCTGAACTCCATTATATTCATATCGGCTTACACCATAAGATCTAATATTCTTGCTACGAATAGAGCCACTCGTTGACAATGGACCGGCTAGAGAAGTGAAACCGTAACCGTCGGTTGTCTTAATTGTACAGTCATCTTTAAGAATAAATGATATACCCTTAATAAATCTATCATCCTGAATAGCTAATGATCCGGGAAGATTGTTGAATTTCTCAACAGTAACTGATCTGACATTTGGATTGGATAGTGATAATATGACACTTTTCCCATTACCAATAAATATACGATCACCGTATCTTCTTGGATAATCTGTTGCTGCAGCCCCTGTATAATCAGCATTAGACCAAGTTGATGGTTGATTCCAATCGCCATTGGCAATGCTATAAAAGTTTCGTCCTACATTTTCTGCTATCAAAAAGTCTCCAAATATAAGATTGGCAGTTGATACAGCCGTAGTATCAGAATAACTTGCTAAAGTAGTCACATCCCAAGTGCCTGCAGTTGGATAATCAGGAACTCTTATATAATGTTCGAACAATGTATAATCAGCAGAATTTCTTACATCTCCTGTTGGGGAATTTCCCGGAATATATTGCAAAGACAAACTATAAGTTCTACCAGAACTTCCTAGAGAATAACCTAAGCTAGCAGTTGGGATAACTCTCCAATATCTATATATATTCTTTGCTGTGTCTACTCCAATTGCGGTTCTCAGGGCAAGAATATCCGGATGATTCGAGCCATAAGCAGTAACACTCAATAAACCTGGAGTGCCCGTTCCTGCTGTACTTTGGAAGATAGCCGGCGTATAATGTAAAGTATCCCCTACAGGATAGTTTTTAATTTGAACGCCATCACCAGTCCACCATCTCAATTCACCGGCAACGTGACCTAACCCAAGTCTTTGAATAGCCGCAACATCAGTGCCGTTTGTGCCTAACTGGACATAGCGTGCTGTCCCGGCATTAATAATACCTTGATTACCAATATCAAAATCCAATTCATTAGTAATTATCATATCGGAGTTTGATAATGTCTGTGATAGTATTACCTGTCCACCAGAAGGTTTATTAAGTGAAATGTTGAAGAATTTGTCACTTAATGCATTACCAAAAGAAACAGTTTGATACTTTTTAGTTGCTGGACTTGCAGAAGCATCTCCTATAAAAGTAATATCACGGGAACCAGAGGTACCCATTAAAAGTTTTCCATTTCCTGATGTAGTCAGATCACCGCCAAGATTTAAATTTTGTCCGTTCAATGTAGCTACTGAACTGTTGCGTATTGACAAATCATTTCGGACTATAGTTAAATTATTACCAAAAGTTAAAGTTTGACCAAATGTATGCTCTATATCCAGATTCCAGAAAGGGGGATAAGATAAAACCGTAAATGCCTGAGTTGAAGCAGCCTGAGTCAGATCGCCCATTTGAACCGTTCCACCTGTTACTGAATAAGTCTCAGAATTATTATTATAATCTGGATCCTTAAGAACTGTAGAGCTATCCATAGGTCTCATTACTTTGATTGTACCACCTGTTTGATTGAAAACAGAATTAGCTGCTCCAATATCGAACCCGGCTCGTCTGTTGTTAATATCAGTTGTTGAACCCATATTGACTGCATTTAAGACACAGGATCCACTAATCGAGAAATTCAATGAAGATGTAATATACCTTCTTCTGAAACTTCCTGCTACGGTCATAATGCTTGCATTAGACATAGATACATTAGAACCTGTCTCATATTGGAAATGTTCATTGGCAGCATTACCAATAATCATATTTCCACCTCTTAGCAAAACTGATGAACCTTGTTGCATCACAAAGCCATCTCCGGTTGTTACAGTTCCTTGTGGAATATCAATACAAGTATTATCAGCTATTATCAGGTCGTTGGAACCGCTTGAAACACTAAGTCTTGCATTACCGGCATTCTCATGTCTGTATACACCTGAATTCAGATTAAAACTTAAGAAGTTACTGCCTGTTAAACCTGATGATAAAGTTGTTGATGTATTAATTAATGTGTCTAATGCATCTTGTTTGTTTATTCCAATAATTCCAAGATTAGTGAAATTACCTGTGCCTGAAACAGTTGATTGCGTTGCACCAACAAAATCAAACATTAATCTGTTAGTTGCACTAGTTGCTACATTATTTATACCTCTGCTTGCAGCTGTACCGCCATTTGTCAAATCATTGTAGATACGCAATGTATCGATACTTGTTACAGCACCTGCTTGTTTTGAAATTAATCCATTTGTTCCGATATTTACACTTCGACTAATTGTCAACAACTTATTCGACCCAGCAGATGAAACAAACTGAAGTTCACCTTGATTCCCGAAAGTTGGAGTATTGCCAATTATCAAAGAGTCAATTGGATTCAATGTTGATTTATTATAATTAATGACAAAGTTCTTGTCTATGTATACTTTGTCACCAGGGAAAAATCCAGGATAATTCAATGCTGTGTCTTGACTATTATGTTGACCAGTTGGACCCGATGTATTATCATTGGACCACGAAGCAACTGCATCCCAATTACCACTTGCTCGGCTAAAATATGATCTGGCTAATTGGAATGAACTTGGATCGCCGGCTGTCCAATCGACATCAGGTGTTCTCTGTGATCCAGTCACAGTTATTACCTTATTAAGCGTATCGAAGGCAGCTGATGCAGCATTATTCAAATTGAATGACCAGCCAGTCGAAGGAGCTCTTCGATAAAATTCAGGTACATAATTGACCTGATTGCCCATTACTTCAGAGGGAGTATAGGTTAGTCTGACATCTGTAGTACTCGTAGCTCCAGCCCTGCTTATACCACTATTAGAAACGCTCCAGTATTTTTTAAGCAAGCTTGGAGTACCGGCAGGTGCATTCGGATGTGGGTATAAAGATCTTAATGTTAATGTTGCATTAGCTCCGGCAGCATAATTCATATTATTCAACTTAATATTAGCTTCGCTATATCTTGCTGATCTTAAACCTAATGAATCTTCGCCAATTGGTATAAACAGTGAATCTAATGCTCTAGGTGAACCAGTATTGAAATACTTTGTATAAGTTCCTGTATTTGGACCTCCGGAAACTTTAACCATAGTAGTGATGCCCCATACTCCTGTTGTGCTGTATTTACTTGTAGCATCAAGTGTTAATGATTTAGTATCACACAAATCAAATATTGTCGGACTATTAAACTTAAAATCACCTAAAATCTTTACATGTTGAGTAGTATCTTTAAGCACTCCATTTGCTTTATTAATAACAACATTCGATGGAAATATGGTTGAATCTGCAGTACCACGAATTCTCTGAGTTGATAATGTATCAATGAAGTTGAAACTGGTTGTAGCTGATGTGGATGCGGATGCTAGAGCTATTGAACCTCTTGGAGTAACATTATTTATTAAATCACCTTTCAAATTGATTGGATGGGCTGAATTAAAGCGTAGAGTTCCACTTGACAATTTTAAACTGTCCCTTATAAGAACAGAATCGTTCAATGTAACTGTAAAACCTGTATTCTTAATCTCTAGCATTCCAACACCGACAGGATCACCATATAATTGACCTGCAGGTAATCCTGCTCCAGTTACCTGATCTGCCGTTCCGATATAAGAGAAATGATTATTATTATATTGATTCCAATTGTAATTTCTAGTAATTGATGCCCTTATATTACCGATTACACTTCCTAACGCTGATATACCGCTTGGAGAACCAATTTCAAGATGCCCACCATTTTTCTGAACATATTGATTACAATTTAAATAATTATCTCCAGGACAAGACAATATTCCCCTGCTTTCGCCAACCCCAAATTTATCAACATACACAGCAGTTGCAGTACCTGTTGCGATATTTAAAGTCACTTTTCGACTTGCTCCAGCCGTATCACCAATCAATACTATATCATTATCGGTACCGGAATTTAAATTTGGGAAAATTCCTGCCCCATAAGCGGTTCCACTATAACCATAGGGAGACCAGGTATTATTATCATTCCAATTTCCATCCGCCCGACTGTAAAAGTATCTAACATTTGGTTGATTCTGATCACCAACCATTAAGGTCATACAATTTGCAGATGAGAATTGAGATACATCGCAAAAAATTCCGTTTCCATTCACACCTACCGGAGTATTCAGATTGGCTGCTGTTTCAGTCGCAAGTCTGGATGCGTTAGGATTAGTGATTTTAAGAGTATTAGTCCATTTATCAATAGTACCAACACCATCAGGTGGAATATTTTGTTTTCTGAAGATCCAGTAATCATTTACAGGATTAGCTCCTCCTCTGATATCATCGGGATAATAAATCAATCTGACATTCATTGTATTACCTGATGAACCGGCAGCATTAAGTGCAAATTGAGTGAATGTAGCTATTGTTGGAGTACTAATTTCCCAAAATCTTTGAATATTTGATGCTGGTTTAATCTGAATACCGTTTGTATTAAATTTTGGATGATTTCCGTCAGTTGCTACAACCTCAATCAAACCAGCTGTGTTAACATTATTAACTGTAAGTTCTACCGGTGAATATCTTGTTTTAGTTCCAATAGGCCAGACTCTGTTATCATTAGTTTGCATACCTCTAATGAGTCTACCATCTACATAACCGTATAAAGGGTCAGTTAATGCAGTAAATACATTTAATGGGAGTGGTCTATTAATTAAATATGTTCCCGCGCCGTCATAGACAATAATATATTTGTTATGAGTACTCATATCGAGATTAACTCTATTAGCAGTATAAAATAATAATTCCGGTGCATGTATATTATTTGTAGATATTACGACGCCGCCAGGCTTTTTTAATGAGAATCTTGAAAATTTCAAAAGCCTTGTTGTGTCTTCACAAATTAGTTCCTGAATATTATTATAACCATTCCAGATAAATCCTGATTTGGTATTAGCACTATCAACTTGTTCAGCAGTGCTTGCGGCAAGAGCAATTCTGGTCGTTCCGGGATTAAAAGATCCATTCGTACTTATTCTGAAATTGCCACCAAGTTTTGTTATTATGTCACCAATATTTGCTACACCCTTGACAATATTGAAACTATCTCTAATCTGTAAGACTCTTGCCGGTGATGAAGTTCCTGATGTAGCAATAGTCAAAATAACAGGAGCTGTGCCCATATTGACTGTTAATGAATTTATTGTAAGTGGCAAACCATCTCCAGCAGCAGCAGCAAGCGGTACCCCTGATCCAGCACTTGTATATATGAAATTTCCCCTGCTATGAGCAGGAGAACCGTTATAATTTCGAGTTGTTGTTTGAATATTCCCAGCAGTAGCACTGGCTACCGCGGTAGTTATTCCAAATCGGCTACCAATACTTAGAGAGGCAGAGTCTCCTAAAGTAAATGTACCAGTTCCACCTAATGTTCTTGTTCCACAAATTAATGTACCCGGCAGATCGCTAGGTCCGGCTTTTTCAACTAAAACGGTTAATCCTGAATTAACAGTTTGATCAGCATCGAGTGTAATAAGCTTCCCATCACCAATGAAGACATTATCGACTGGTAGTGGAGCTCTAGTTGCCGCCTGACCTCCGTATCCGGCAGTTGACCAGCTTGATGATGCAGACCAATTACCATCAGCAATACTGTAAAAATTAAAAACCTTTGGCTCACCAACAAAGAAATATTCCGTTGTATTTTGGGGTAATAATGTATTACCTGTTATTTGGATTGAAGAATCAGCTCTTACACCTGTGTTAGTACGGAACCAATGCGCTGCGTTAACAGTACCATCTCTCTGTCTCATTTCAAATTTCAATGAATCGGCTAATGTTGGAGATCCTCTTAAATCTGACCTCAGATATTTGACTTCTAAATCGTAGTCTCTGGTGCCAAGATTGAATGTATTACCAGTAAAATTTGTATTCAAAGTCCAATATCTTCTAACATTTTTTGTTGTGTCAAGAGCAGCACCATTAGGATCAATAGTATTTAAAATTACTCTCCCTACATTTACAGCTGTTGTGTCCAAACCAGTCATAGCTTCGAGATAACCGACTGTACCCACTGAACCATTTATGGCTAAAGTTAGAGGTACATAAGCAGTGCCTTCTCCGATATCGAATTTATGAGTTGTAGCACTTAAAGGAACAGGTAGCCTTAAAATACCGTCGATATGACCGGGTGTGGTTCCAGGTCGAATTATTTGAGATCCGGTCTCCATAAGTACTGGTCTGGAAGCAGTTCTTCCACCAATATTACCAGCGAACAAGGTTAAACTGTCAAGAATAGTTACAACTGTGGTACCAGCAACATTTACAGTTAATCCTCTGGTTTTACGGACAGTAATATTATGGAAATTACCAACACCACTATGAGTAAATGTTTGATTTGAAGTTGTATTTGAGAAAAGAACTGTACCACTATTAGCAATGAATTTTCCGCTGCCAATAGTAAAATGACCATTCAGCTGCAAAGTATCAAAACCCATTGATTCAAATTCAACAGTAGATACGTTGAGAGAGTCATTAATGGTGAGCTTATCGATGAATCGAACTAACCCAGTAGATGAACCGCGAATATCAACTTTATTGAAAGAAATTCCGTTAGATAATATCGTGTCAGTACCACCGTTAGCTTCGAAAGTTACCTTATTGGTACCTCCTAGGAAAGTTGTTCCGACGGTAGTGTACCAATCTCCTAAAACCCAGATATCGAAACCATTGGCTGATAAAGTATCCTTCTCCAAATATAAATTATTTCTAATATATAATCTGTCACTTCCATTTACCAATCTTTTATTTCCGGTTCCTCTAATCGTAAGATCATAATATGTTAATCTATAAGTTAAAGGTTGTGCTGTTGCCAAATCACTTGGAATATCCTGGGTACCTCCACTTTTATCGAAAACTACATTGGAACCTGTAACAATGAATCTATCCGCATTTGGAACTACACTCCATGTTAATTGAGAAATATCAAAATTATTCTTAATAATAATTTCACCAATTGGAGAAAGTGTAATATATGTATTTGCTCCTCTGGCTCCGGAAAATTTCAAATTAAAATATTGTTTAACGGGAGGTACCGAAATGCTACTATCACTAGGTATGGTAACAGAACCTGTACCTGTGAAATTAATAGTTCCGGCAGTAAATGATGGTGATGTGTATCTTGACGGAAAAACTAAACATTGGAATTCACCACCACGCATTGTAAATGTTTTGCCAGGTGTCTCACCGTCAACATTATAAATACTTGTGGAGAGTACACCACGGTTTATTACTAACGAATCTGAAATTAGAACATTTTGTGATAAAGTTACAGAGCTATCCGCAGCCCCGGTATTCTGAATAATCAATGAACGAATAGTATTAGGAATACCATTACCTGTTACCTGACCAGTTGTTCCATTATAAAGATAAATGCACTTCGAACTTAGAATTCTACTTGAAGTCTGAATATTTCCGGATGATGCAACAGCTGTTATTCCATTTACGCTAGCAACCCCGAGAAGAGTATTATCTTTGACGATACAAGTATCACCCTGCAAAAATGCATTTTGTGCCATAAGCATAGCACCAGTAGTATCAACAGTCAAAACATTGAAATATGGAGGTGTGGCTAGGACAGTTATAGTATCATGATTGCCGATATAGATTAAATCGTTTATCGAATTCGGAGCATTTGAAGCAGCTGCTCCTCCATAGCCAACCCTTGACCATGTAGTAGCATCTGAGAAGTTTCCGCTTTTTCTTGTATAATAAATTAATGATACACTCTCAGGCTGACCACATGTCCATTCTCCGTCTAGTCTAGTACGTGTAACTTCATCAACTCGGAATCTATGGTTTACTGTCTCAACTCCAAATCCCGAACCTGGATTAATGAACCATGCACTATATTGTCGGAATAAACACAAAGTATATTTTGATTCATCGCCTTGGACTTCTGAAACATGATAGTCAAATCTGGCATTAAATCCACCACGATAAATTGTATCAATACCAGTTGTTGAGATCTGCCAATACTTTTTTAAAGATACGTTACTATATACAACTGCCGGATGCTCTGCCGGTATACATTTCAAAGATATTGAGGCATTTGCACCGAATGTTGTCATACCGTTCATAAAGAAAAAGCTACCAGGTGAATAGACTCTGCTTGATCCTCCTGAAGGTCCTCTTGTTCCGATAGGAAATCTAACGACTCTGTCTGACGCTAGAGCACCTGCAGGAATCTTCCTAATTATTTTACCTAATGTAGCTGAGTCCCCTTCGCAGGTTATATATTTATTTATACTAAACGGATCATTTACAGGATCATTACCGGTTGAAGCACTATCAGGATAAATACCGCTATTTGGACCTATTGTTAAGTGAAAGGTTTGAATATTAAAAACAGAGTTACTGACTATACGGAAAGCATGATCAACTTCAACATCATTTGCGGTTTTGACAGTATCGGATGTCTTATTTATCCACAAATCATAGAATGTTGTAGCACGACCATTGATGAATTGTTGAGCAGACCCATTGAAAACAACTGTAGAAGTTGCCTGCGTAAATGTAGCATTATTGTTAAAATTACCGCCAATATAAATCCTAAATCTATCGGGATAACAAACACCATTTGTGAGAGTTAAATCCCTTTTTACTGTTATTCCTTGTTTCAAATAAAAACCATTATCAATTGCTGCTGTTTTATTAACATATACAGTATGGAATCCGGGACTAGATGATCCATCAATTGTGGAATTTAAAGTATCGTTAAATATAAATGCTCCATTACCGGAATTCAAGGTCCCATCCATTGTCATATTACCGGAAACAAAAACAGTACCTGTATCATTTTGAGTATAAGTTCCACCACTATTTAAAATTACATTTCCTTTGATTGAAACAAGAGCAGAGGGTGACATATAAAAAAGTCCACCATTTGTTATTTGAAGGACATCTCCTGCATACATAAACGAGAAAGAGAGTATTGATACAAAAGCCAGTATCAAAACTCTAAAAAAGTAAAATCCTTTATGGTTCACCCTATTTCTCATTTATTTCCATATTTTTTTATCTTCTTTTTTTATTTAACTTAATCTATGTATTGAAACATAAGTTACACTTGAATTCGGACTAAGGTCTTTGCCTGAACCATAACTATGAAAAACATATATTCGAATGGTTTGTCCAGCTGTAGCATAAACAATATCCGAAACAACAGGAGAATCATTATAACGAATGACACCTTGGTCATTATAAGCCCTTAAACCAAGTTTATTACCATATGAATAAACTGAAGCATTAACATAAATAGCAATTTGACAATATGCACTCTGATTATTAATATTTGCATTTGTCCAATCAAATTCTACTCTAGAATTAACTTGATAATATCCTGTTTCCTGACAAGTAAACTCATAATTGGTTATTGAGAACTCATTTTTAGAGTCAAAATTTTCATTATTAAAACCTACCTGAGTCCATGTTGCATTTGGAATTGTTTGAGCCGCCCCTAAATACGCCCTTGCACGACTTTGATTAGAAGCATCCCAGCTAAGATTGCCTGACCCGTCATTTTTCAACAAAGTATTAGCTGTTCCCTGAGTAGCAGGAAGAACATAAGAGATATTCGCAGTTTGTGCCTGAGATTTGAAAGATGAATAATATGCTGTACCCGGAGTCGTCGTTGGTTGAAGAAATCTTAGTTCCCTTGCAGTATTATCATCATTGCCAATCATCAAATTAGCATTACCAAAATATCCAATGTTGCTTAGTGCTGAAAGATCAATTAACGAACTACCAGAGGCATTAAATCCGAAAGAAGATGTTCCTAGCTTGAGATATTGCCCACCAATAATTGCTGAATTAGCTCCGCTAGCAAAATTATTATTACCACCACCAACAAAAGAATTTGTGCCAGATGCGGTATTATTTACTCCATTTGCTAAAAAAGAATAATCACCTGAGGATACCTGAGTAACACTTGATCGATTACTCTGCAGATCAACAGCTTGAACCCCACGTGCATTGCCAGAATTATCTCTTTGTAAACTACCATTAGTATTAATGATATACCAAGCTACATTATTCGACTTGAAGTAAAGAGGCTGATTATCTGTAGTTCCAACAAAATTATTAGTTGGATTTGTCCCAGCATTACCGGTTAAACCCCAAGCAAAAGAACTGGCACCTGAACCATTTAGACCATAAATCCAAGTAGTGCCATTGTAGTAATAGAACCCAGCAGAATTATCAGTCTGATAAACAACTAAACCATTGGCAGGAGTTGCGATAGCTGTCCTTTGAGCCTGAGTCATTCTTGGAGCTAAAAATCCTTTAGTTGTCGAAGTTAAATCCAGAACTGCTGAATTATTTGGTGTTGTTGTTCCTATGCCAACGTTGTCAGTCTGCGAATAGACTTCAGAATTTAGAAGTCCCATTACAAGGACTATTAAGGTTAATTTTAATGAATGATATATCATAATTTTTTATCTATTGTTTAACTTGTTATTTATCAATTTGTTAATTCAATATTTTATAAATCTAATAATTTAAGTTCTCTCGAAGTAACATTTTTTATGCCAAGTTGTAATTAAATTTTAATAATCAATTCTTTTAACATAATTTTTTTTTAAATGGACTTTCTTCAAATACTATATAATTAGAATTATTATCGTCAATTTTTACATTAAATTTTAAATAGTTAGCTAATATTTCACGGCTAAAAACGTAGCAACCATCATTTACTTTTCTCACAGCATCAACCAGATCTTTTGAAATCATATCTTTCAATAAAAAACCTTTTACATTATCAGGCAAATCGCCGACTCTTAATCCTTCTTCTTCATAGGCAGAAAACAATATTATTTTAATTTCAGGATATTTAATATTGATGATAGCTGCGGCTTGGATTCCTGTGTAATAGGGCATTTTAACATCCATTAGCACTACATCCGGTCGGTGAAATAGCGCTAATTCAATCGCATCATCGCCATTAATAGCATCTTGAAGCAATACAAAATCATTATGCTTATCAAAAATTGTTCTTAACCCTATCCTGACTAATTCAAAATCATCAGCCAATAATAGTTTTATCGTTTGGTATGAAGAATTCATATTTAGATTATTGTACACGTTTTTACCATTAATAAAAATAATTGTTACAAAATTAATATTTAAAACGATGATTAAAAATAAGTACAATTACTCAATTATCAATTTTGATAATTGTTTCGATGGTTATTAGGGATGAGCTAAAAAAAGAGAATATTTTTGTTTCAATTTATGTTATTTTTTAAGGTATAACTAATCAGTGCCGCTGAATTGTTAACTCCCAATTTCTGCATTAAGTTTTGCCTATGGGATTGAACAGTCCTGAAACTTATATCAAGTAAATCAGCAATTTCAGGACTCGTTTTACCTTGAGCTACTAGATTCAAAATCACCTGTTCACGCTTAGTTATTGAAATAAGAGGTTCGTTCTCAGCTAGAACTCCATAATTCTTCTGTAGCATATTTATGATTGATGGGCTAAACACTCTTTCACCCCTCATTACAAGTCTTAGCGACTCAACCAATTGCTTTGCAGAGATGTCTTTAGTTAAATATCCGTCGGCACCAGCATTTAAAGCTTTTTCCAGGTGGTTTGAATCCTCAAAAGCGGTTAAGATAACGACTAGGACATCAGGGAATTCTCTCTTTATTAAAGTTGTAGCTTCAATACCGTCCATTTTAGGCATATGAATATCAATCAAGGCTATATCCGGTTGATGATAACGAACTATATTTACGGCATCAGCACCATTTTGAGCCTCATCAAGAACTTTAATGTTCTTATCTAATATCAATAGCTTTCTGAGCCCGGTTCTTACAATTTCGTGATCATCTGCAATAATTATTTTTATTTCACTATTTAAAGTATCGTAATCCATTGATAATTAATTCATATATTCTTTATAAATCACTTCTAATATACAATAAAACATCTTTATTTCAAAGTATCTAAATCATTAAGCCATATATTAGGTAGCGAATCGCTGGGCATTCTCCAGTCACCTCTCGGTGAAAGAGCTACAGATCCTACTTTGACTGAATCAGGCAGACAATTTCTTTTGAACTGATTTTCAAAAAATTTCTTGAAAAAAAGTTTAAGATACTTAATAATAACTTGACGGCTATACTCTCCTTTAAAGGAGTAAGCTGCTAATTCCATTATCTTTAAAGGAGGATAAGAATTTCTAATAAAGTGATATAGGAAAAAATCGTGAAGTATGTAGGGACCAATCTGATCTTCTGTTTTTTGTTCTATTTTATCTCCCTTGCCAGGCGGTAAAAGCTCTGGACTTATAGGCGTTGAGATTATATCAAGAAGAACTTTACAGTACTTCTCATCAGTTTCTGTGTTGATACACCATTCAATGATGTACTTAATCAAGGTTTTGGGAACACCAGCGTTAATGCCATACATAGACATATGATCCCCATTATAGGTTGACCATCCCAGAGCCATTTCGGATAAATCCCCTGTGCCAATAACTATTCCTTTCACTTTATTTGCATAGTCCATTAATATCTGAGTTCTTTCTCTGGCTTGAGCATTTTCGTATGTAGTATCCAATAGGTTAATGTCATGTTGTATATCTTTAAAATGCTGATTGACAGCCGGCTTTATATCAACTTCAAGGAATGTGCAATTTAACATTCCAGAAAGTTTTTGGGCATTCATATATGTTTTTTGAGTAGTACCAAACCCTGGCATAGTAATCGCATGAATTCCATTAGGATTCATACCTAGTTTTTGGAAAGCTTTATGGGTAACTAACAAGGCAAGTGTTGAGTCCAGTCCTCCTGAAACACCAATTACAACATTCTTACAAGCAATATGCTTTAATCGTTTAGCTAATCCGGTTTGTTGGATATTGAATATTTCTTCACATGTTTCACTTCTAACTGATTCATCTGATGGAATGAATGGAGTTCTTGAAATTTGCCTTTGGAATATAGTGTCTTGAATATGCTTGATATCACATTCAATCATTCTATAATCAATTCCTCTTTCAGATTTCCTGTAACTTGTATTTTTTGTTCTTTCAGATTTGAGTTTATCTATATCAAGATCAGCAATTATCATTTGTGATTCGAACTGGAATCTTTGACTTTCTTGAAGTAAAACACCATTTTCTGCAACCATACATTGACCTGAATATACAAGATCAGATGATGATTCGTTTGGCCCAGCAGAAGCGTAAATATAACCGGACAAATACCTGGCAGACTGAGTAATTACCAGATTTTTACGATATTGATATTTACCCAGATATTCATCACTAGCTGACAAATTGAATATTAGATTTGCACCTGCAATAGACATCATTGAACTTGGTGGAATAACAGCCCACAAATCTTCGCATATTTCAATACCAAAAATCATTTCTGTTTCTTTATTCACAAAAAGTAAATCGGCACCAAATGGTATGAGTTCATCCTTAATTTCAATGAAACTCTCTGAACAATGAAAAGATGATGCGAACCATCTTTCTTCATAAAATTCAGCATTGTTTGGCAGGTAAGTTTTTGGAACTATACCAAGAATTTTTCCGTTCTGAAGAATAAATGCAGCATTATAAATTTTATCTGAAATTTGGATAGGAGCACCAACTATAGAAATTATTTTAGATTTAGAATGAGCCTTTGCCAGATTTAAGACTGACTCAATGGCATTATCAAGTAGTAACTTTTGAAAAAACAAATCCCCACACGTATATCCGGTTATACACATTTCTGGAAAAACGATGATATTAACATTAGCTTTTTCAGCTTTCTGAATACTCTGACTTATCAATGTATTGTTAAACTCGATATCCGCAACTCTCAACTCAGGTGAGACTGAGGCAACACGTATAAAGCCCATTTCTGTTATATTGATCTGCATAATAATTACATTCTAATTGTTCATCAATTCAGTAAAATCAGGATTTTCGTTTTTGTCTCTAGATTCATTCGCTATTTTTTCTTTGAAATCCTGATATTTTTTAAATAATTCATCATCAAATATTGAAAGTATTTCAACAGCAAGCAGACCGGCATTCTTTCCTCCTCCTATTCCTACAGTTGCAACAGGTACTCCTGGAGGCATCTGAACGATCGACAGGAGAGAATCCAATCCATTCAAAGCTTTAGACTGAATGGGAACTCCAATTACAGGAAGTGGACTATTAGAAGCCACCATTCCAGGTAAATGGGCTGCGCCACCGGCACCAGCGATTATAATCTTAACTCCCCGTTTATGAGCATTTTGACCATATTCCGTCATATCTACAGGAGTTCTGTGAGCTGACACAACTCTCATTTCATAAGCTACGCCAAATTCTTCACAAACATCGGCTGCCTGCTTCATTGTTGGGAGATCAGAATCACTTCCCATAATAATTCCTACAATTGCTCTGTTTTTTTCCATATTACATCTTAATCAGTAAATAATAAAGACAACTAAAATAATATATTTTTTTCATAAATAAAACAACTGGTTAAAATTACACATTAAACATACAAATAAAAACAAGATAAACCCGGTTTCAATGCTATTTCATAGTCATAATTTTGTTTTTCTTTGCATTTTTATATCACCTTTATTACTACTTTTTTGTTACTCGATTGTTACTTGTCGTAATTTTATTATGTTACTCGATTGTTTTAATTTGTTACTCAAACAAATATTTTCTAAGTTACATACAAATATAAGCAAGAAAGACTAAAAATATTTTAATATTTAAGGATTTTTGTTATGAGCATTAAGGTTAGAGAAAAAAAGCTAGGGAATGGAAATTCATCATTATATTTGGATATTTATGTTAATAAGAGGAGAGTTTATGAATTTCTAGATATCCACCTCCTCAAAGGAGAAAAAGAAACGAATAAAAGTAAATTAAGACAAGCAAATGAAATTAGAGCCACCAGAGAATTAGATATTGCAAATAACAACTATAATCTAAAGAGTAATAAAACTCAAAGAACAAACTTTTTTGATTATTCAGAACATTACATTTCTGATAAAAATTCTGGCAGGAAGGGCACATTTAAATGCTTATTGCATCATATTGAAAAACATCATTCATCCAAAAAATTATGTTTTAACGAAATCGATAAATTATTTATTGAGAACTTTAAAAGTTATTTATTAGACCAAGTTCCTGTATCAAAAAATTCAGCCTATATTTACATGCTTATGTTTAAACAGCTCTTCAATCAGGCTTTAAAAAATGAGATAATAAGTAACAATCCTTTCGATAAAATCGACATGATTAAAACAACTAGGGCACAAAAGTATTACCTTACATTTGAGGAATTGAAAAAATTAAATAAAGAGGATTGCTTTAATGGTGAAGTTAAGCGAGCATTCTTATTCAGCTGTTTTAGCGGTCTGCGACTTGGTGACATACGGAACTTGACATGGAGAGAAATTCAAAATGGCAACATTGACATTGTTCAAGAAAAAACACAAGAACAAAATATCATTAAACTTTCTAAAACAGCATTGGAATTAATTGGTGAACCAGACGAGGCCGACACAAAAATTTTTAAATTACCTCCAGATTATCATTTAGGTATTTTTTTAAAAGCTTGGATCCATGAAGCAAAGATTACTAAGAAAATTACTTTCCATTCAGCCAGACACACTTTTGCAACGATGAATCTCACCTTTGGTGCTGATTTATTCACAGTTTCAAAGTTAATGGGACACTCAAATATTAGATCTACTCAAGTTTATGCTAAATTAATTGACAAGAAGAAGAATCAAGCTATTGACGCATTACCAGTATTATAGGAAGATGATGAAAACCTTAAGAGAATTTTTATATCATACCGACAATTTACCTTCGATCACACAAAAAATTGATTATTTAAAAAGAGAGATATACATTCTAAATATTGAAAAGGAAGAACTCATGGTCTGGCTTACTGATCATGAACGAGAGTATATGTATCATTCGAATAAAGACTATAAAGATGTTATTCATTCTGAGTATGAAATTGGCATGGGATTTATTTCAGATTATGATAATGTTCAAAAGCAAACTGAGCAAATACCTAATTTGATTTATCAAATTGGAACTTGGGTTAAAGAATTGCAGAATGTCAGTCAAGAGGTATCGACACTAGATGTTACTATTCCGACACATACGGATTTGAATGAAACCCATATCGACTTAACCGATTCTAATAAACGGAATAGTCAAATCCAATATGATGAAAGCGATTATAAGGAATTTGGACACAATAAAAATGATAAATTTAATTGGATTTGTAATTTAAATAAATTAATATATATAATTAAACTCATTCAAATAGAAAATGAATTAATTTCTAATGAAAGCAATTCCTCTCAGATAGCTGAAGTCATATTTAAACACTTTTTATTTCGAGATCAATTAGTTAAAATTAAATATTTTCAAACTACCTTTGAAAATACTTTACTTTCAAACAAAAAAATCATACGCAGATTTGATGTAGAAAAAGGAAAGAAGCTTGTAGAACTAATAATTAAAAATAAAAGCTTGTCATTTTAATCTAGCCTTCCCAAAACAATTTAATGTTTTTCACAATAATTGGTAATATTCTTACCAATTGTGTTCTGCTTTTATTCCATATAGTTTGCCCTTGATTAAAATTGCAATTTTTAATAACATTTTATTTATGTTTTTTTAATCGAAGGTAACAGCATGGCATCCAACACAACAGAAGATATTTTATCAGAAATATCTGCAATCAAAAATGAGATTACAAATCTCAAAATTTCACAACGAGAAGTGCTCACTTTGCAACAAGCCGCAACATACTTGAACATCAGTCAGGCTTATCTATATAAGCTGACCAGTTCGAGTATGATACCTTTCTACAAACCACAAGGAAAGCTGTGTTACTTTAATAGACTGGAGCTAAACGATTGGTTAATGCAGAACAAGTGTTTGAGTAAAGATGAAATTTCTAAGAAGGCGAATGATTATATCTTAAATAACAGGAGAAAAAAATGAAAGGAGTACAAATGACGATTGAACAGTGCGCAATAAGTAAAATTGATGAACAAATATTGCATTTTGAGTCTATTAAAAATTTAAAAAAGGTTTTTATTAATTCTCGAGCCGCAGCATTAATTATAGGAATAACAATGAATACATTATACAAGATGCGAAAAAAAGTGATTTTAATTCAGGTGACGATACCTATCTACATCGGATGCAAGAGATGGATAGTAAAAGTGAAAAGAAATATTCGGATACGCCGGATACAATTGTACCTGATCTTCACCCGATTCTGAATACAGAACGAAGAGAGATTATTTGTTATTAAAAAATTGATTTTCATACTCCACCGGAGTTAAATAACCTAAACTTGAATGTAATCTTTGTCTGTTATAAAAAACTTCAATATAATCAAAT
>CAIOZA010000115.1 GCA_903862655.1 uncultured Ignavibacteria bacterium | reverse complement strand
GGTCCACCGGCTTCGAAAATTACCTGTTTGTCATCCTGCCAGTAACTTGTTGTATTACCATTCTGCTGGAATACTACATATAGTTCTTTAGGATCATTTTTCGGCTTCCACTGATCAGTTTCTGTTCCGGTAATTAAATCTTTACGAGGAATAGTGAACATTGGTGATTTGCCATACTGTGTGCTGTTTGCTGCGAGCAGAACGCTACCATTGTTTAATCCACTTGCATCGAACAAAGGATCTGTTCCTGTTTTGGCAGCTGCATTAAAGCCATTGCATGAAGCATCATACCAAGTTGTCATTGGATTGCTTGCAAGTGTTGGGGAAAGCCAAAGAGGTGCATCTGGACTACCAATCCATGGAGTATAATTAACTAAACCTGTAGATAATTGGAAAACACCAGATCCAGAAGTTAATATATTTACTGTACCAGGATATGTAACAACAGTAGGACCATTACAATCACCCCACCAGTTATATTTAGCATCAACGGGAGTAGTAGTTGAATTGACCACACCACAAGGAACGGAGACTAAACCTTCAAATTTATTGTAATTAATTTTGACGTTTGCAACACCATTATTCTGTTCAATCATGACCCCAACAGCATCAGATGGTGTCTTATGGTCCTTAAGATTACTTATTTTATTATTTAAAACAAGTGCATCAGGTGTATTGCCTTCTAGTCCTATTGCATGAGACCATAGACCATCAAGATCACTGATTGTGTTATTTAAAATCTGTGGTGCATTTGCTTTCCCATCAGTGTTAGGGTCTGTACTTGAGCCAACATTGATTATAATACCATAAGCTCCTTGACCGCCTTGGTTCCCTGTAATCCATGGTGCAGTACAAGCTCTAACATTAGAAATATTATTATTCTGAATAAATAGTCCTGAAATATCTGTATTAGCATTCGACCAGCCAATACCAATTGCACTAGCTGTACCATTATATAATACAGGAACATTTTGTCCACCACGAATATCATTAAAAACGTTATCTTTAATTGTCACATTTGAAGTGTTTGCTGCTCCCATAACGATAGCTATTGCATGTGTATTATCTCTTGTAACACTCGTTCCAATATCATGGATATTGCAATTTTTAACTGTCAGGTTGTCCCAACCTGTTGAAGTAATTGCATTATTACCTGTTGGATTTGTGATTTCGATACCGTCTATTGTTACATTATCAGCGGCGATTGTAAACATACCGATAACATGGGGTAAACTGCCATTTTTAATTGTAACACCTTTACTTACGGTGATATTTTCTGTGAAATCACCTGTTAATGCGTGGATGACGTGACCGTCTAGTGTTAGAACATCACTAATTGCTGGTTGAATAGCACAATACCATTTGCCAGTGTTGACGTTTGTTACAACTGCACCTGTGCCATCGCAAGAACCTGTTGAAGTCAAATTATAAGGAATGAAATTAACATTGCCTAAAATTTGGGGAACTATGGAAGAAAGTGTTGAGCTTCCATACCAGTTGCATGTGGCGTTGACATTATATGTATTTAAGTTATTAATAGCAGATTGTGCATTATCATAGATTTGATTATTGTGAATATCAATATTACCAGAAAGCACTGTACCAATGTCATAGAACCATATTCCATCATAAAGATTGTTGAATATTTGATTCCCGGTTACTGAGAGATTGGATAATTGACAATAATTTGCATCAATCCCGTCAGAAGAGCCATTCTTTAGCTCATTATTTTTGATCAAAATGTTACTAATATTGACGTAAGGAGTGGCGTCAGGACCTTGAATGGATATGCCGGTATATTTTGTCCCATCAACTTTATTGTCTTCAATTGCAATATTGTCGACTAATGTAGTATACCAATTTACTATAGAAATACCAATATCAACATGACCAGTCACAGTATTTCCTTGGATAAGAACATTACTAGCATTTACGATTGTAATTCCAGAACCAGCCCAAGTGGGTGTTAGTGGTGCCCCAACAACATAATTGCCTATAACTTTAGAACCGTTGCCAGTTACCTGAATACCGTTTCTTAGATAATCAGCATAAGGTATCAACTTACAGTTTAGAACATTAAATGCTGTTCCGGTTGCCATTGACATTCTTTGGATAATACCTCCTTCAGTAAAATCTTTGACGGTAAAACCATCAATTGTTACAGTACCTAGATTTGTTGCAGTAATTAAAACACCGTTTGTTAGTGATCCAAATGGAGTACTGATGAAAGTAACATCACGTCCACCTGTGGATTTAAGAGTAATTCCTTTATTGATTGATATTGCTTCATTATAAGTACCAGGTGCAACAATTACCTTTCCACCAGGCACCACAGCATCAATTCCGAGCGCGATTGTTTTGAAAGGTTGGTTTATATTTCCTGCACCCCAGTTTTTTGTTGTTAAAGTACTTGAAGAATTTACAAAGATATGGCTTCGATTGCCTGTTAAATCATTTGTCGGGGAAAATGTTGTCATCTTGCTTAGTACATATGCGTCATTGTTAGCTTGAGAAAGCAATAGAACATCTTTATTGTAATCATGTGCATAAGGCCCCCCACCGGAATTCCAAACGATATCCCATTCATTGTGATTTGTTAACCATGAATTGTTACTCATTGTTCTATTGTCAGCATCTGCCTGAGTCCCAGTATAATTCATAATTCCACCCTTGGTATTATAAATTATATTATTGCTAATAGTTGCAGTATTGTTATAGTGTAATACAATGCCATTTCTGGTGTTAAATACAGTATTTTCTGTAATAGTAATTCCATTAACTGTACTGCCACCAACAGTAATGGCTCTATGTCCCCAAGTAGCCATAGAAGGTCCTTGAGCAGGCACATAAATCTTATTCTTAGTAATGAGAATTCCAGTCATCGCTGTACCGCTAGGTATTCTTATAAGTGCAGTATTTAACTCATTATCAGTACCATATTGAGCAAGTGATGAACTATTATCAAGTGTAATGTCTAAGTTCTGTAAAGTAACATCGCTTGAAGTTATTTCGAAAACCGTAAGAGTACTAAGTGAAGAACCTAGTCCCTTGACAATTGCAGATCCACTTGTCGGTCCTGATATTGTAAGTGCTTTGTTAATCGTAATAGTTGAAGTAAGATTGTATGTTCCTGCAGCAACTTGAATATCATCACCTGGGTTAGCTGCTGAAACAGCTGCCTGTATCGTTGGATATGTGCCGGGCACATTCAACGTAGCCGAGTAAGCGTTTATTGCCATTATGCACGACAATATAAATAACGTAAACCATTTTTTCATAAAAAACTCCTAAAATTTGTTAAAAAAGAGAGACCTATATATTTATAAAAAACTTTGTTTTCTTTTTTTGTGTTGCACATAAGGCTGTGCTGTTACTGGAATACAATAGATTCCTCACTGCGTTCGGAATGACAAGTCAATCTGGATTCTCACGGTCGCTAGGCTTCCTCAGAATGACAAGCAAATCTGGATTCTCACGGTCACTACGCTTCCTCAGAATGACAGGTTAAGAGACTGCTGTCAGTCAGTTATTCATTGGGGAAACGGGTTTGTCTTTTTTTTGCCCTGAGGTCATAAAAAGATTATAATACCTTCCGTTGTCCAAACTTTGTATTGCCTGTCTGCATAAGAACTTACCGCCCTGATAGGCGAACATAATAGCCTCTGCAACTTTGTCATACTCAGCTTCCTTAGTGATGTAACCGATGGCGCCCATATCGAAAGCCTTATGGATAGTCTCGGAATCGTTAATCATCGAATAGACGACGATTTTCACTCTCGGAAAAACTGCTTTAACAAATGAAATCACCTGCAGACCATCGAACTGAGGTATCGTAAGATCGAGGAGTAGAACATCTATGGGGGATTCACTCATCTTTTTTCGGATATCAGCACCTTCTGTTGCAATTCCAACAATGTGAATAGATTCATTATTAATAAAATAGCGTTCGATTACTTTGGCACTAAGAAAGTGACCATCGGCGACCAATACTCTAACAGGCAATTTGAGCCCATCCATGCTATTTATTCTGTCTTCCAAAGCTTATATTACTTTTATATATATTTGTAATGAACCTACATACAAATTTATACAAGTAAATGAGAGCATGAAATACCAAGAGATACTGATTTTATCAATATACCAAGTAGTTGGTATTTTTACTACGTATAAATACTGATAGTATATCAGTAGCAATACTGATATTTTGTGTAGAATCAAGTATTTTTGAAAAATTATCAAAAAAATGTAGATTTTTTATATATATTTGCTTTACTATAATTTGACAACATATATTTACACAACAATGTTTTAATTTTGGTTCGGCGAACGAGGAAATGAAACAAGGCTTTGTCTGGGGGGATAGAGTTAAGTTCAATAAACATTGGGAACAAAAATTATGGAACAGAAAGTTAACGTATTAATTGCAGATGACCATTATCTGGTAGCAAAGCTATTGATGAACAACCTGGCACAGGAAAAGAACATGAAGGTTGTTGGTCTAGCCAAGGATGGTCAGGAGACCGTTGATATGCTTAGCGAATTTGATGTTGACGTACTGTTGCTGGATATCGATATGCCAAAAATTGATGGCATACAGATATTGAGAGATATCAGGACAAAGGATGACGTAATGAAGGTCATCATGTTAACCAATCACACAGAAGGCTGGATAGTCAAGAAAGCGATGCAGATCGGAGCTAACGGATATCTTACAAAATTTGCAGAAGCCGACGAAGTAAGAGATGCTATCAATACAGTACTGACAGGAGAAACATATTTTTGCAAGCTAAGTTTCCAGAATCTGATGAAGAAGATCACTCAGCCAAGCGCAAAATATGATCAGAAAACATCGGGCATAGCACTCGATGAGGACAACCAGGACAACGGAGTAGTTGACAGATCACAATTCCATGCAAATTTCCAGCATTTAACAATCCGTGAAAAGCAGGTGTTGAAAATGATAATGGAAGAGCAAACAACACGAGAGATATCTGAACATTTATATATAAGCACGCGAACAGTAGAGACCCACAGAAAAAATGTATTACAGAAGTTGGGTGTAAAAAATACGGTGAGTTTGATAAAGGTAGTCCTGGAGGCTGACCTGATAGAGAATTAAAATCTCTGATTTGTTACCGGTCAAAAAGTTTTCAGCTGCAGCTGTTGAATTATATAATAAATTTAGCAGATAAACAGTTCAAAATGAGATTTTTTTGACCGGTTTTTTTATTTATTAACTAGGGGTTGACATAATGGTAAAATATTTCCTTTCTCTTCTGCTAATCACCAATATACTTATGGCAGCGAATGACAAAGAAATAGTCCAGGAATTATTTAATATGTCGCTCGATGATTTGATGAACGTTCAGGTGCAAACAGGGACAATAACAGGAATCGAGAATCTAAAGTCACCGGTATCAGTAACAGTGATAACATCAGAAGAGATCCAATTAACGCCAGCAAGAAATATATATGATCTTATAGAAGTGTATGTCCCGGGAGCTATCTGGATGAATCATCACGATAGTCCTCATTTGGGCATAAGGGGAATAATAACAGACAGAAATTACAAAATCCTGCTTCTGCTCAATGGCAGAGTAATGAATATGAAAGCCAGGAATGGAGCCACATCCGAATTAGAGAATTGGGATATGGGGGACATATATCAGATTGAAATTATACGAGGACCGGGCTCAGTAACTTATGGACCAGGTGCGGTAGAAGCAGTCATAAATATAACAACGAAAAGTTATCAGCAATCCAAGAGCTTAAGTGCAACAGCATCGACTTTTCTCCCTTACAGGAACTATGGTTTATCGGTGGGCGGGAAATTCGATCTGGGTGAAGTTGCCAAGGTATATACTTATGGGAGTATAACAACAACAAAAGGACTAGAGAAAACTGAAGGTTTCTATTTTGGCAATACTTATTCGAATGGCTCAACGAAATCAGAACAATTCAAAAATTATTTATGGGATAATTATTTGAGAGATTACAATGATAATCCGCAGATAAAATTATATTTAGAAAGTGAAATACTCAGTGAGTGCAAATTCTGGGCAAGGTACACTTCGCTGGGCAACAGCACGAACGGTATTTATTACCAAGCCTCTCCGCTCATAGGATGGGATTCGACAGGTTATCCGAAAACAGGAGCACCTATGAATCTGAAACAATCCAGGAATGAACATCTAACCTTTACATTGTCGAATAATCATCAATTCGATACAAAATATTCCATTTCCACTCAGGCATCCTGGGACACAGAGAACAACATGCGCAGACAAGAATATTTCCAAGCATCATTAAAATCAGATTCGCCGCCGGATAATATTACTAAGCAAATAATGGATATTAATAGTCTTAGAAATAAGTACAACTATTTTGCAGAGAGTGAACTGAATATCAGATCAATTCTGAAAAATGAGTATTCATCAACGCTAACAATGGCACTTGGACTAGAGTTTTCCTACAATAAATGGGGTGCACCATGGTTCGAAGATGAAACAAATTTCAGAATGGGTGACAATGGAAATATCATATCCGGGAAAAATTCACTGGCATATGGATATCCCGGATTTTTCGGAACTGATACAAATTCAATATATGCAGTTGGCAGCGGATGGTCTACGAATACAATCTCAGCTTTTACAGAAATCAATTGGGATATGTTCACAAATACAACATTATTGCTATCTGCCAGAGTTGACAAGGATTCTTATTCCAAAACTCTTTTTTCGCCGAGGATAGTGTTAATGTATGATTTAGATAAAAAGAATATACTTAAATTGATAGCTCAAAGATCCTTACGAATGAACACAGCAGAGGAATTATTTATACAAAATCAGAACAATCTAGTGTCAGATCCAGAGAAGCTTGATAATTTAGAGTTTATATATACAGGGATATTAAGTGAGAGATTGCTACTTAAAACTTCTATATATTACAGTAATCTTGATGTAATCAGCTGGTATGATTTAAATAGAACGACACTTCCAACCGGCAATCTCAAAATTTTCGGTTTTGAAATTGAAGCAAAATATAACAATCATTTTTTGGATATAGGAATTAACCACTCGTATGCAAAGCAGTTAAATTGGACTTTACGAGATTCGTTACAACAGAATGGAATAAGTTACTCTGATTATAGTTATGGGCTGTCAGGGTCGACTTTAAGCGGAGTGGGCAATGATCTGAATAACTGGTCGAACAATACGACTAAACTATTCCTAAACATTAAATTACTAAATGGAGATTTGATAGCCCATATAGATGGCCGAGTTTTTTGGGGTTTCCAAGGAGCAAAGGACGGAATTAAAATGATAGAGAATGCTATCTCAGGCAATAAGGATAGTGTGTATTTTAATACAATTATCAACACAATTAATTCAAATAACCTATATTCTACAGATTTTAGAATTAATGCCTCAATGACATATTCATTCAATAAGAATCTGCTTATCACTGCATTTTTTCAAAATCTATTCACAAAGAATAATTACAGATACTCCTACGAAGCCGGGAACAAAAGACAAGAATATATACTAAGAACAAGTGTAGTTAATGAACCTTTTACTTTTGGAATGAGACTAAGTTATTCGTACTAAATGATATCCCATAAATCAAATATATTGAACGATTTAAAGCATCTGTATGTTATAGCAATTATACTCCTTTTAACAGTAATTGGCAATAATTCGGAAGCGATTTCAAAAATGAATTCTCAGATTAATGAGAATTCACTTATCGCTGCATATATTGAACGATTCACACGTTTTGTGGACTGGCCATTAAATTCTAATGTTAACAACAAGAACCAATCGTTTATTATCGGAGTATCAAATAACTATGAATTATTTTTGAAATTATCGGAATTAGCTCCAACATTGAAAATAAAAGATAAAAATATTGATATCGTATTGATCAAGACAATTGATGAGATTAATTGTGTAAACCTATTGTTTCTTGGAGCAAAAGATCAGGAAAAACTATTGCAAATAGTGAAAATATGTAAAGAAAATTCAATTTTAACAATAAGTAACAGCAATGGCTTTGCACTAAAAGGAGTAATTATTAATCTTTATAATGAGCAGAATTCAATTAAATTTGAGATCAATGACAATATTGCTCGCGAAGCAGGACTGAAAATCAGCCATCTGCTATTACAAAAAGCAAAAATTGTACAATAGGTGATAATAATGAAATTTTGGTTTAATCTTTCCATCAGAATAAAATTTATCGTTATAACAATATTAATTTCTTCAATTAGTACTATTGTAGGATTAGCAATTGTCAATTTATTTCAATTTAATCGAGTTAAACTAGACAAAGAGAATGATATAATTTTAAAGTCAAAATTAATTGGAGAGTATGTTGTAACATCACTCCTTTTCCCTGATTCTTTAGGGGCTGTAAGTGTTCTAAAAAAGATAGATGCAGTTTCTTATATTAAAAACATAGCACTTTATGATTCAACAGGAAAGATATTTGCTTCATATTCAAAGCAAAAGTCTGCATACAACCCGATTCTATTAGAGAAGATGAATATTAAGGGAGATTCTTTGATTTATGATAAAGGGTCATTGAAAGTCATCATTTCAATTTATTATAATTCAATGTGTTATGGATTTCTATATTTAGAATCTGATTTAGAAAGTGTATCCTCAAGGCAATCGGAAATGCTTCTGGTTATGCTCTTTAGTTTACTTTTGGTTTCATTGATGTCATATATTCTTGCAAATAATGCTCAGAGGATATTGTTCAAACCATTGTTAAAACTTACTAAGCTTACGTCAATTGTGACTAATTCACAAGATTACACAATAAGATCGATACCCAAGTATGAGGATGAAATCGGAGTTCTAATGTTGTCATTTAATAAAATGATGGACTTAATTGAGAGAACAATAAATGAGTTAGATGATGCACAAGTAAATTTGAGACATAGTGAAGAAAGATATAGAGGTCTGGTTAATAACTCTCCAATCCCCATCTATATTTTGAGAGAGGATAAATGTAATTTTACTAACCTTGCTGGTATTGAATTATTAGGGGGGAGTATTTTCAATATTATTAATCATGATTTCATTGAGTTCCTCGATCCTTCTTCACGAAAAGAATTTCAATATTATTTCGAACCCGGAAAACTGAAGGAAAATGAACCTATTTCCAGAGAGATGAAAATTTTAAAAAATGCTGAAGAGATACTGTTTATCAATATCACAGGCATTAAAATAGTTGAGTTTGGGGACTATTCAACCGTATTGATGTGCGTAAATGTGACCGATAGGAAGATTGCAGAACATGAAATTCTAAAATTAAATGCTAATCTAGAGAATGAGATTGAAATACGTACAAAAGAACTAAAATTTGCCCTTACAGAGTTAATAGAGAAAAATAAACAGCTTACTCTAGCCGAACAAAACATGAGAACACTGATGGAAGAAGCGGAAAGGGCAAACAAAGCAAAAACAGAATTTATTGCAAATATGTCTCACGAGATACGAACCCCATTAAATTCAATTATTGGGTTTTCGGATATACTTCTCAAAAAGATAAAGAATCCTGACTACATTAATTTCTTAAATTCAATCGTAACGAGTGGTGATGCACTTCTTGCAATAATTAACGATATTCTTGACATCTCAAAAATTGAAGCCGGACAGGTAGAGCTCAGGCTCTCCAAGGTTAATTTGAATCAAATACTAAGCGATTTGCAGCAATTATTTCTCCCAAAACTGATAGAAAAAAATGTAGAATTTATTCTTGAAATACATAACTTACCAAAATATATACTAATTGACGAAGCAAGAATAAGGCAAATATTGATGAATTTGATTTCGAATGCTGTGAAATTTACTGATAATGGTTTTATCAAAATAACAGTGAAAACTCAAATTCTCAATCATGAAGCCATAAATTTGACAATTGATATTGAGGATACTGGTATTGGAATATCAAACAAATTTCTTGATAAGTTATTTGATGTATTTTCTCAGGAACATTGGGATAAGAATAGGAAATATGGAGGAACAGGACTCGGTTTAGCGATTTCCAAGAGATTAATTGAAAAATTAAATGGTACAATTAGCGTTAGGAGTGATATTGATTCAGGAAGTACCTTCACAATTGAACTAGCAGACATTGAAATAATTGATGATAATGATTATAATCATCAACCAATAAAAAGTTCAAGGGGAAATGTTCGTTTTGAACCGGCATCAATTCTTGTTGTTGATGACATCGAATTCAATAGGATACTCATCAAGGAATACATAAATAATACAGGCCTAAATTATTATGAAGCTCAGGATAGTACTGAAGCCCTAGAGTTGTTGGATGAAATGAACTTTGATCTTATTCTTATGGATTTAAAGTTACCAGAAATTGGTGGCTTAGCTTTAACAAAAATTATCAAATCAAATGAAAAATATAAACCTTGTCCGATTCTGGCTTTTACTGCGTCGGCAATCAAATTTGAATTAACAGAATATGACGGAATGTTTGATGGATATTTGGTGAAGCCATTAAAGCATGAAGACTTAATTATTGAATTATCAAAACATCTTAAAATTATTTACAATCATGAATTAGGAAATTATTATGAACACTTAAGTGAATACAATAATGATGCCGATTTAGATCCGATTCTCCTTAATACAATAATCAATTCATTAGAATCAGATTTATTGCCTGGAATAGATTATCTGACTCAATATCTAATACTTGGTGAAATTGAGAATCTGATAGTTAAGCTTAATTCAATTAATGCAAATGCAAAAATCTCACATCTTACAAAATATTCAAATGAATTATACCTATCAATGAAGAAATTTGATGTTAAAAATATTAAAATATCCCTATCCAATTTTAACAAATTAATTGAAACCTTAAAAGAGCTTTATAATTCTAAAACTCAAAATATTTAGAACAGCAAATATTTTTAAAACACTGATTTTACAATAATCATTAACTCACTTATTTTTTTAAAGAAAAGTAAATTATTCTGTTTCAAATTTGAAGACATTTAGAAACAATGACATATTCTATTGAAGATCCACATTTACTTTAATAATTCGTATAAATCCCGCATGTAATGATCTTAAGACTCAGATTGAAGATGAAGAACATCAACCAAATTATAAACTAGGACGTTCTGAAATTAGCAGATATAATTTTTACTAAGCAATAATGTATCAGTAGTAATACGGATATAAAACTACGTAGTATTTGGTATATTGCAAATATCAGTAGTATTTGGTATTTCAATTAGTTATAAAATTATCTAATTTTGTAAAAAAGATAATAAAAAAAATTTCGGATAATAAATGCTCATCCGGCTCATAAAATGGGTTTCCCCAAAAAGGAGACCCATTTTTTAAATAAAATCTAATTGTACGAAAGGACTTATTCCATTATTGTGCAATAACATACCTGAGTATCATCTGATATTTATTATGAGAATATAAGGATTTGCTTCGGAGATTTTGTATACCTATATTAGCTAAGAATCTATTTTGTAGTAGCAGGAAATTTTGAATTGGAGGGGTTTTAAGATATTACAAAGTCATTTAAAAGAAATAATATGGGATTAAGAAACAGAAGCAAAAAAAACTCAAAATTGTATTTTTCTTTTGTAATTTGTAATTTGATAATAGTAATTGAAATATATGGAAATCGTTATGAAAAATCTGATAATTGTAATGTTTGCTCTGATTCTTTCTGCAACTACAGCTGACTGTGCATTATGGCAGAAAACCGGAACTCTCCCCGATGGTGTTGTAGAAACAATAGCAATCAGCTCGAAAACTAGTAGTGTTTTTACGGGGATATATGGTGAAGGTATTTTCAGGACCACAAATGGGGGACAGGAGTGGACTAAAACAGGAAGCGGGCTGCCAGATAATCTAATTAAATCAATCATTGTGCAGAGCGATGGTTCTATCCTTGCCGGATTTAACGGAAAAGGTATTTATATATCAAAAGATGATGGAATCACATTCACAGAATCAAATGCAGGACTAACTAATAAAAATATTCTGAATATTTACTTGTCATCTGATGGAAAAGTATATGCAGCTTCATGGTTCTATGGTCTCATTCATCAATCAACCGATAATGGCAAAACATGGACAGATTACGGTGCAAAAGGTTCAGATATTCACTCAGTTCTAGTTAGCAAGGGTAAATCAGTATTCGGTGGCTCTGAATATAATGGGCTTTACAAAACTGTCGATGACGGTAAAACATGGAAGACAGTAGGATTTTATACTTATACGATTTATAGTCTTGTAAGTGCTTCAAATGGAGATATATTTGCAGGAGCTTCCAATGGGGTTTCTGTATCGAACGATGATGGAGCTAAATGGACAAAAATGAATAATGGTCTGCCTGTTGCAGTTGCAAGACAACTAATATTTTCGCAGCAGGGTTCACTATTTACAGCCACACCTTCGGGAGTTTTCAAATATTCCACAAAACTATCCAAATGGAAAGTATATAACGATGGTCTGGATACATCGAACCTAAATGTATTCTGTTTTGCAGTAGATAATAACAACTACCTATATGTCGGCACATCGGGAGGTATTTACAAAACTACTAACACGGCAGATGCAAAGCAGATTACAATCGCTGTATCACCTACTAATGTTCCTGTTCTTGAATGGAATGAAAGCTTTACATTCAATATAACGATGATGGATGAAGACAGCATAGCAGTTGCAAATGCAAGTGTAACAGTTAAAGACAGTCTGCTCGGCAAAGAAGTCCAATTAGTAACCGATGCCAAAGGTGAAGTTCAATATACTATTCAGGTACCAGAAGAAACCTTAAACGGGACTTATTCTTTTGTTTTCAGTGGCGAAAAAACAGGATATTACAAAACCAATTCAGTTGTAAAAAATATTAGTATTGACCACATCAATTCAGTTTTTGAAACTGCAGAATCAGGTAAGATAGCAGTTTATCCTCAGCCGGCAACAGATTATCTGAAAATAGATCTAAAGAATGCTATTACGAATAATTTTCAGAATGTAACGCTATATAACATAAATTCAGAAAAGGTTTTGACTTTAGATATTATACAACAAGGCTCAGAAGCATCTATGGATATCAGAGAACTTCCCTCAGGCCAGTATCTTTTAATAATCAGTTTGGACAATAGAATTATAGTAAAATCTGTAACTATACTCAAATAAAACTGCACCAGATAATCATTACTCAAAAAGGGCGGGCTTAAACCCGCCTTTTGCATTTTTTGAAAGCAGAGCAGAAACCCTGACCCCGCCTCGAGGTAGGGGAGAATGATGAAGGACTACAGAATACATGAAACCGCTAAACCCCCTTTGAAAAAAGGGGGCTTTTTAGTTTTTATGGTAGGACAAACATCCGTGTTTGGGTCAAACAGGGATGCTCAACCTACTGGCAAAAGGGATGAAATAAGGCATACAGAATTGTCCTCACCCCGACCCTCACTGGACTATTTTTATAAATATGCTGAAATTTCAAAGACTTACGGTGGATTTTTATTTTT
>CAIOZA010000114.1 GCA_903862655.1 uncultured Ignavibacteria bacterium | reverse complement strand
TGCATTTGGTCAAACACAATCTTCCCCCGTTTTCAGTCAGGACATCCGAATCAACGTTACCGGTGGTATCGGAGATAAACTAAAAATCGGAACCGATTGGAACACCCGCAGACAATTCGATGCTGAGAACAAGTTCAAAATAGGCTATGAAGGTGAAGATGATGAAATCATTCGCTTAATCGAAGTCGGCAACGTTAGTCTTCCCAATCAATCCAGCCTCATAGGTGGGGGACAGGCACTTTTCGGAGTAAGAGCGGATTTCCAATTTGGTCCTTTGTTCCTTAAAGGAATTCTATCTCAGCGAAGAGGCGAACGTAAATTTATCGATGTTCGAGGAGGATCAAGTAAGCAACCATTCCAGATCAGAGCCTACGATTGGGCAAAGAACCATTTCTTCCTTGACACTGCTTATAAAAGCATTTACAGAGAATATTTCAAGTATTCCACTCCCGTGATACCAACCACAGCTTCGTATTATAGAGTCAAAGAAATTGAAGTTTGGGAATCAACAAACGAAATTACAAATACAGCCTATGGGGCTTATGCAGTAGCTTTTGATACTATTGCTCCTAAGAAATTAAAAGCTACTCCACCTGAATCTTATAACTCAAATCTTAAATTTACACCCATTAAAACCGGTGAAGTCGAAAAGGGTGTTTTCATGCGATTGGATTCAACTCGCTTTCGTGTAGATTATAACTTAGGTACAATTGCTATTATAAATCTCAGGCAAGATAGATACTATGCTGTTGCATATAGAACAGAGGCAGAAAATCCATTAATTTCGGAAGATGATAATTATTACGGAACATTCGCCACTGGTGTAGGTCAGAAAGATACACTTTTATTGAAACTAATTTACCGGCCAAATATCCTTCCAAGCTACAAGACATTGTGGGCTAGACAAATGAAGAATATTTATTCAATAAATGCTACTCAGGTTTCGACTACTGATACCAAGATTGGATTATGGTATGTTAATCAATCCAATGATTCAACTGATATTCTACCCGGTGCTCCTGATAAGTTGGTAACAATATTGAAAGTTGACCAGACAAATAATTCAACAGGTACACCGCCTGCTGACGGTCAGTTTGACCTTAGAGCTCCATTCTTCGATTCACAACTGGGCGAAATCACATTCCCAAGTCTTGAACCATTCCGTGAAGGGTTAGTCGATTATTTTACAAAACAGGGGACACCACAGGTAGCACTTCAGTTTACATATCCTCAAATATATGACACTACTTATGATGCTGCTCGCAGAGCTACTGACAGAGATCGATTTGTGATTTCCGGTGAAGTCTCCGGACGTGCATCCGACAGAATTTCTCTCGGTGCTTTCAATTTATCTCCCAATAGCGTTCGTGTTATTCTTGACGGTCAACAGTTAAGGGAATTTGAGGATTATGTTATAGATTATTATTCCGGTACACTCACTCTACGTAACCAAAGAGCTTCTTTGCCTAATGCAAACCTAAGAATCGAATATGAAGCTCAGGACATTTTCAACATCTCGACCCGAACATTAATAGGCATGAGGGCTGATTATCAGCTTGTCAAATCTAGGCGTTTGAATGCCAACCTTGGATTCACAGCAATGATGTATGATCAGTCTGCCGTTATTGACAGAGTCAGACTTGGCGATGAACCCGTTTCAAATTCAATGATTGGATTTGATGCAAAACTTAACTGGGATGCTCCGTGGCTAACAAAGCTTCTCGATGCTTTACCATTTTATGATACAAAAGCCCAGTCGTCAATTAATTTTGGTGCTGAATGGGCTTATATGATGCCGACACCAAACAAAAGAACATCTGATATTGCAATTGATAAAAATGAGGCAGTCGTTTATGTGGATGATTTCGAGGGAGCACAAAAGTTCATTTCGATGGGCTTGTCACCTTTTCAATGGCAGCATTCTTCTCAGCCTAGGGATTCTTTAATCGCTCCCACTGATACAATTGCATCTCAATTCAGAGGGAAGATTTTCTGGTGGCAGACCTTTATACCACGTCTTCCTGTTACCGATCCATATCCAAACAGGTCAACAATTCAGGGCAGATCAAATCTCAGTCCTTTATATGTTGTTTTCAATCCTTATGAAAGAGGTATTTACAACAAAAATACCCAATTCCGGGATAGCACTAACCCTGCTTTCAAGCCAGATAGTGCTCAAGCTTTCTTCGATGGAAATAAACCAAAAATATGGGGTGGATTTCAAAGACTAATTTCTTCATTCAATACTAATTTCGATAATGAGAATATTGAGTTTATTGAAATTATGATGAAACTCGACGCCTACGAGCCCGGACAAACAAAAATGTATGTCGATTTAGGAATGATTAGTGAGGATATTATTCCGGGGCAGACTCTCAATACCGAAGATGGCATCACTAAGGCAAGTCCAATCCCTAATGGAATAATAGATGTAGGAGAAGATGTTGGTCTTGATGCAATTGACGATTTAACAGAGCAGGATCCTCTGAAAATCCCATGGCCACTTAATCTGGAAAAAGATCCCTCTAAAGATGATTATTCATTCGACTTCGGCAAAGATGACTACCAAAGAACTGATGATGATTTTAAGAACTATAATAACTTTGAAGGAAGTGCTAAGGCAGAATTAGGTCAGTTCCCTGACACTGAAATTCTGAATAAAAACAATGGTCAAACTTTAACTCTTGATAACAGTTATTTTTCTTATCAGGTAAATCTTGACCCCAATCCTGTTACTAATTCTCAGATAGTTGGCGGTAACCCCGATAAAGGCTGGTTTCTCTACCGAATTCCTATTAGAAAGCCAAATATAAGAGTTGGCAATCCCAGCTTTGCAAATATTCAATATCTCAGAGTTTGGTTCAAGGGTGGTATTGCGAAAGTTACAATAGCCGACTGGAAACTCGTCGGATCACAATGGCAGAGACTTAGCAACCTTCAGGGCGGTGTTCCTGCTGATGATAGTGTAATGGCTGTTTCATTTGTTAATGTGGAAGAAAACAGCAAAGAACCAGATTTCTATAAAATGCCCGACGGAGTTTCCGCACCAAGACAATTAAACGCCGATCCTAATCTCGATATTCGCCAGAATGAACAATCATTATCGCTAAATGTTAAGAATCTTAGATATGGCGAAGAGAGAATGGCAGTTCGCTATTTCAGACCTTTAGATGTATTCAGTTATAAAGAACTAAAATTCTTCGTTCATGGTGATGGTCAGATGCCTCTGAACTTAGCTCCGGGAGCTCCGGCAAAGGCTATGATGTATATACGTTTTGGTATTGACTCTATGAACTATTATGAATATAGAAGACCTGTTGTTATGAATTGGCAGAGTATTGCAATCCTGTTGTCAGATCTAACTGCCATCAAACAGCTAAAAGATTCAAATTTCAACAGGCAGTCATTTCCTGTGCCCGGTGATCCCCTTGCTAGCTTCGCTATCAGAGGAAATCCCATATTAACTCGAGTTCAGTACTTCGCCTTTGGTATTGCTAATCCTAATAATGGGTTCCCAAATGAATTGACTACTACAATTTGGATTGATGAACTGCGCCTGCTCAATCCAGAGAATTCTTCTGACTGGGCTGGTATTGCTACTGCTGAAGTCAAACTGGCTGACTTGGGATCAATACATGCCAATGTAAGTTACTCCCAACCAAACTTTCATAAACTCGAAGAACGCTTCGGCAACCGAACAACAACTAATAGTTGGAACGTAAGTATGCAGGGAAATCTTGAAAAGTTTGCCCCTAAATCCTTTAAGGAATTGAGGTTGCCTATCACTTACACCCACTCAGAGTATGTTCTAGACCCACAATATGAAGCAAATAATGATGTTAGACTCGAAAGTGCTGCCGCCGCTGCAAAGGCTAAAGCAATAGTCAACCATGCCACGCCGCAGGAAGCAGATAAAATTTATCAGGATAAAATTACAAGGTCACAATCACTAAAAATTATGGATAGTTGGGCTTTGACTGGCGTTAGATTGGGAATTCCAATTGATAATATCCTAATTACCGAGACCCTTAATAAAATGACTTTAGGTTATGCCTATTCTCAGGAATTTGAACGTTCGTTCCTCTATCAAAATCGATTTAATTGGCAATGGAATCTTAACGCTCAGTATTCAAATACTATACCAAATATAGCTCAGTTTTCTCTGCTAACCTGGACAAAAGATGTACCAATCCTTGGAACTTATTCAGAGCTAAAACTCAGTTTCCTCCCTCAGTCTATTAGTCTTGGTATGAATATGATGAGAGGCAGAACTACTGAACAATCCAGATATTTGAGCTTTCCAAGCCCTGTTTTCAGAAACTTCACTGCTCAGAGAATAGGCCAGTTTAGTTGGAAAATATCAGAAGGTGGACTCATTAATCCGATATGGGATTACAATGTATCCACATTCAGTACTTTGGTCCCCTTTGAATTAGATCCTTCAGGAAGACAAAGATCAGGAAATGAATTAGCTTCAATTATTTTCTTTAAAGATGGGAAGATGGTTAATTGGGGGCAAAACAACTTACATACTCAAACCGTATCACTTAACTTTAAACCTCGTCTACCTCTGGGTAATGCTTCCAGATTCGTAGAAATGTCTGGTGCTTTCGTCACCAACTATACATGGAATAATCCTCTTCAACCTACCGAAGCAATTCGGGATGTTGCTAAATCAGCCGGCTGGAATAATCAAATAAGATATGGTATTAATTTAAGATTAAAAGCATTGAGTGACGATTTATTCGGCTCGACGGATACGAAAAAAAAATTCATTGGGAAACCTGTTAAAGACACAAATACTCTTTCTTCAAATGTGTTCAAAGATGTCGCAAAGACTATTAAATCTGTATTTTTTGATTGGGAAAGCTTCAAAATTGATATTACTCAACAGAATTCATCAATTAATCCTGGTGTTTACGGAAATACAGGTTTCGAAAATTTCTGGGGTGGATTAGTTGGCTCTGGTCATAACAACTCTTCAGGACCGAGTTTTGCTTACCAGATGGGATTAACTCCTGATCCTCATGGTACATTCGGGTTGACTGGCTCAGACAAATTCCCATTCTTTGGCTTCGAAACTTTCCATGGTCTCCGTCCTGCAAGTGCCGTTATGCAAGATAATTATAATCAAAGAACTTCTCTTGATATGAGAACTTCAAGGACAATATGGGAAGGTGCAACTCTCGATTTGAACTGGCGCACTGAAGTTGGATACAACAAGAATCAGACTGTTGTTACTGATATTAATGGCAATCCTGTTTTTACTAACATAATAGCTATGGAATCATTCAACAGATCTATATTAACAATTCCTTCTGTTTTTGGTATGAACCTGTTTAATAATTCTGTTGATGATATTATTAAACTCTACAATGTACAAAAGGAAGGCATCATTAACTCTTCTATGGATACTGTCTCGAAGAACCAGGCTATGAACAATGCCCTCGCTGAATCATTTGTTAAAGGAATGGAAGTCTTTTCGATATTCAAAGGTGCTATCGGGCGATTTCTTCCTGCAATAAACTGGGCTCTCCGCTGGGAAGGTTTGGAGAAATGGGGGATACTCGAATCTATCGGTACTCGTAAAGTATCAATAGAACATAAATATACATCCCGCTACACCGAGAATGCTCTAACTAATGATAATGGTCGGGCTATTCAAGCGCAAATCATTCAGCATGGGTTCCAGCCCTTAATTGGCGTAACCGTATCATTTGATGAGAAAAAACTTAAGGGAATACTTACAGGTAATGTGAGGTATTCAACAAACAATCAATATCAGCTCTCCTCCGCTAACCGAGCAACGATTACACGCCAGAATTCTGACGAACTTCAAATTCAGCTTAGCTATACGTTAAGAGGCTTCACATTCTCACTGTTAGATATACAATTGCAAAATGATCTTGAATTCAGCTTTTTGACATCATACAAAAAGAACAGTCGTGCTACTTATGATGTTTTGGATTATACAGGGGAAGCTGGTAGAAAACTCGATGGCAACACTCAGTTCAAAGTTGAACCAAAAATCAGGTATAACATAAGCAATAGAGTTACAGCCGCCGCATTCTTAAGTTATGAAGGAACTTTCACTGAAGGTGCAGCAACCCCCGGATTCAGCTCAACACAGATTGGGCTTGAGTTCAAACTCTCAATCGCTGGCGGCAGATAATTCCTAAGCTGAATGTCCTTTACTCGTCGTCATATTCCAAACCATAAATCTCTGGGAGTTTATATTTGTGGGGACTAAACGCCGAAAATAACTGACCCGATGATACTATAATCGATCCAAACTGCATCTTGTCGAAATTGTATGCAAAGTCAAATCTAACTACTTCAGTCTCTTTTGAGGCTTTCATATTGTGAATCCTGAACCCCAGTCCAACAGATGAATGCCATCTAGTTTTGCTTAATCCAGTTTGCTGGTTCCAGGCGGTTCCAAAATCTGAAAAAGCCGCAAATGATAACTTCAAAAATGACCATCCCCATTCCGGGAAAAATCTCAATTCGAGATTATTAATAAATCGGTTATCACCAACAAGTTCATTCAACTTATAACCGCGCAAACCTGCATCATTATCAAGAAGTAGCTGTCGCTTTGCATACCAGTTCCAGACTGACTGCTGACGTACTCTTGCTGCTAGTAGGAATGATGGAGAAATACGATAAAAGGCTGTTCCGAGAAATTCCTGATAGGTAAATCTGGCAATGGCTTTACTGAATGATGATGAACCAGTTACCTGTCCAAAAAGATAAAGATCCTTGGTATTAACAGAACGCTCTCCCTGAGCTCCGAGATAGAATAGATTCTCTCCTCCGTAGCTGGTTTTGAATGTAACACCAACTATAGCAGTTCCCCAGCCACCAGTGCATAAATCCTCAGTTAGATAGGTATTTATTTTATTTACTGGCGTGTATTCTTCAGATACAGATGAAAATCCAAGAAGAATTCTGCCACTGTTGTCATAAGCTTGTGCGTACTCGGGCTTTCCACGGTTGATATTGTCCATCTCAACCAATCCGGTCATAAATACTCTATCTGCACTCCGCCATGATTGAGCATAGAATGCTGAAGGCCTCAGTCTGCGAAATGTTAATAATTCGTATGGTGCATTCTCAACATAATTATAAATACTCCCAAATGAATTAATAAAGCCTATTCCATAAGAATTCTCTGTACTCAAGGACAAGAACTGCTTTGCTAAAGTTATGCTCTGATCAGTTTTTATTTTGTTCGTTAATATACTTGCATCTAATGAATAGATTGATCTGAATAATCTTCGTTGGTGTAATTGTAGATAGCCTTGCCATCCGATACTATTTTCTGAACGATAAAGTGCTTCAAAATTTACTAGAGTTCCTGTTCCGAGTAGATTCCATTCACGAAGCCCAGCACCTAGGTTGTAGGAATTACCACCAGAGCCAAAAAGAATTGCAGGGTCTAATGAAAACCTATCCTGAGTAGTTATAAACACATCATAATCATCCCTTTTTGCAGGTTTTAGCTCTACTTTAACCTGACTGAATATACCCAGGTTTCGCAGGTTTCTTTCAGTTTCATAAATTTTATTTTCATCAAGTTCATCCCCCTCCTGAAACAAGCATTCATCATCAACAACGTACTCTTTAGTAATAACATGAAGTGAATTTGCCAATCCGGATGCGAAGAACTCATCATGAAATAATGTATCGAATGCATCTCTTCGGTCAATATAAATATTACCTATATATTGTGTTCTTACCTCAATTGAAGTAAAAATGAAAAGAAGTAATACTGTATATATGATGTTTAAATGTTTAATTGCGGACATTGTTCTTATCAATTAAAAAAGCTGCCAGTCAGACAGCTTTTATTTAAATATTTAATCAAATCAACATTAGATAGAGACTATCTTTATGTAAGTTGTTCCAATATATCTTTTGCCTTTTGCCTTGAGTTTCTTGGGTGGAGGATTGCTGGGATCAGTTTTCGAACTTCCCATAATAGACAATCTCGACTTTTCAATTCCGGCAGAAGTAAGATATGTCTCAATGTTTTGAGCTCTTTCAGTCGTCATTTTCTGATTATCCGCAGGATTTTCATCAGAATCAGGATAGCAAATAATTTCAAACTTCACCGTTGGATTATTGGCCAAAGTAGATTTTATTGATTCAAGTAATTGCTCTGCACCATATCTCATTTTTGATTTATTTAATTCGAAAGGTGGCACTGCTAAAGGAATCTTGATATCCTTTTCCATCGGTTTAAGCACAAAATCATGAGAAACTTCTGTGTACTTATAAGCATCAGAAATTTCCATTTCGTATTTCTCTTTAAGATAATTAGGCTGAGTTACTGTTATGGTGTACTTTTGTCCGGGTTTCAAACTTGTAATAAAGTAATATCCATTCTCAGATGCATTGCTTCTTGAAGCGTTGATTCTTTTGCCGGATGCATCGGTAACAACAAGAAGAGCCGTTACAGGATTCTTTGATATGGCATCATAAACGCTACCCGTAATTGCTATCACTGGTCCAACCAACTGAGCTGAAGCCTGATAAGCAAATCCTGAAAAAATTATAGCAACTATTAATATGATTATTTTTTTGATTTTCATAATTTACTCCTTATTTCTTTCCCTTTTTACTACCTTGTTGCGGTGTAGTCTCAGTTTCTCTGGTGAGCATTCTCACAGAGCCATCAGCACATCCTAATATGATCCTGGAATAATCGCTAACGAGATCGACAGACCAAACCTCAACACCGGCATTAAATGTCATTTTGTTGTCTCCAGTCTTAGTGTCCCAAAGTTTCACTGTTTTATCTATGCTAGCACTAACCAAAGTTTGGTTATCTTCAGCAAAGGATACATCCTGGATTAATTCTGTATGGGCTTTAATTTTACGAATTAGTTTACCTTCGGGCATCGCCCAGATTAGGATATTGCCACCTTCATCACTAGAAGCTAATGTTTTACTGTCAAAGCTATAAATAACTGTAAGAACAGGTGATTCATGTCCAAGAAGAGTCATAATTGATTCTTTGGTTGTAAGGTCAGTTGACCAGATTTTAATTGTTTTATCGTCACTACATGATGCAATAGTCTTGCCGTCATAGCTGTATGCAACATTATTTGTCGGCAGAGTGTGCTCTCTCAAAGTCTTTACTTCTGTACCTAGCCTAATGTCCCATAACTTGACTGTTCTGTCAAAACTAGTGCTGGCTACGAATGTTGCACTATCATCCTGACTAAAATAAACTCCTATTACCTGATCAGTATGCCCTTTAAGAACCTTGAGCTGTTCACCTGTGTTAACATCCCAGATCCTTATAGTCTGATCACTAGAACCGCTGGCAAGCCATTTATCATTCCCCGAGAAAGAAATATTGTTAACCTGACCTAAATGCCCCTTTAGAGTCATTAATTCTTTACCATCCGGTAAAGACCAGATCTTTATCGATTCATCCAAACTGCACGTTGCAACTTTTGAATTATCTTCGTTAACAAATACTCCCAGCACTTCATCATCATGCATTCCCATCGTATGCATAGTGTACTTCAGATTCTGGGAAAATGATGTTGTTAGTGAAATGAGACTGAAGAATACGACTAGTCTCAGAAATAATTTAAACATATCACTACCTTAGAAATTAATAATTTTCTTGTAAAAATTTAATTAATATTATTTATATACTTCATCTTTATGTAAAGATAACAAAATTCAAAAATTATTTTAACATTATTCCGACGAAATTTAATTTGATCTTAGGAAATTTAGTGCGTCCTCAAGTATAATGGAAATTTCTTTCAGCTCTTCTTTAGTTACTAATTGTTTTGGCTTATGAATACCACCCGATTTATCACTTGAAATATTATCGGAACTAATGCTCTGAACTTGAGTGATTTCAGAATTGTGTACGAAATGTTCTAAATTTACATTATCCTGTGCTAAATATTTTTTAAGCTGTTCTTTAGCCCCTTTGAGTGATAACTTATTAGTTCTTATCAGTTTTTTTATTATTTGAACTACTAATAGATCCTTATGTGCGTAAATTCTGTTGCCACCCCTGTTCTTTTTGGGTTTCAATCCTTCGAATTCTTTTTCCCAGTACCGCAGAATATGTTGTTCTTCATCAACAATCGTGCTCACTTCGCTAATAGAGTAGTATAATTTTTGCATTGATTTAAATTCTGTGTAGAACAAATTAAAATGATAATCAAGGATGGATATTTCAATCCTTTTCAATATGCTAAAATATATAAATGAAATGATTTAGAAACTTAATTTAATAAAATTCATTAAATATTCCGAATTTATTTAAATATTAAAATAAAATTACTCAAAATTAGTTTTATAAAAATAGGTTTTGCATAATAGAGAATTTTATCTTATTTTTGTAATCTTATGTCGAGTAATAATTTAACTTTATCTAGTCATTGAGGTGAACCTTGGAAAGCTTCTTTAAAATCAATCCTGTCGTAGTTCGTATGAAAGAATCCGCAAAGGGTAGTATCTATCAGTCGATAGTTGCTATGGGAATGCGTTCCAGACAGATTAATGATGACATTAAGAATGAAATCACAGAAAGAATGGCTGATGTTATCCAGGATAATAGCGATACTGAAGGTACTAACTACGATCAGATTGCTATTAGTCGTGAGTTTGATACTCTTCCCAAACCAACGTTTCTTGCTATGAGAGAAATTATGGATGAGAAAATCGAATTCAATATGCCGGAACAGCCAGTTGTAATCGAAAAAAAGATGAATATCGTCTAAATAGATTTACTTAGCAATTAGTCTTACCTCGCTCCAAGCATCTGAAGCGAGGTATTTTTTTGCACAGTTGAATATATCTTCAGCTGTCACAGAGTCAATCTCCAAAATTGTATCTTCGATTGATTCATAGCGGTCAAAGGAGATCTCGCTTTTAATCAATGACTGAATTCTAGCAGACATTCCTTCAAGAGCCATGATTGAGTTTGATTTTATCTGCTCCTTTGCTCTTTCAATCTCTTTTTTTGTCAAATTATTAACGGATATCTTTTCAATCTCCTTAAGTATGGTATCTCTTATTTTATCAATTTTGTTGTTCTCAGAAGCAGCATATATACTCATTGTACCGCATTCCTTGATTAACGAAATTGTTGAATAGACGGTATAAACATATCCAAGTTTCTCTCTCAGTAACTGGTTCAATCTTGAACTCATACCATCTCCAAGGATACAATTAATTACGGCTATAGGATACCTGTCTGAGGAAGTAATGCCTTCCACCTGTCGGGTAATCAATAAATGTGATTGCTGATAGGGTTTTTTCTGTATAATTTTTGTAGGCTGTAATTCTGGAGGAATAGAAATGTCTGTCGATTTGCCTGATTCAGGGTTAAGTTGTAGCTGTTGACTAAACCTGACCAGCTCTTCGTGTGGATTACAACCGGCAAATGAAATTATTAAATTTTTCGGATTATAAAAATCTTTATGGAAATTCTGTAGTCCTTCTGCATTGATTTTCCTTACAGAATCAATAAAGCCCGAGATTGGATGTGCCAGTGAACTCCCCTTGAATAAAAGCTCTTCTCCTATATCGAAAATCATTTCCTCTGGCTCATCTTCATAAGATTTTATCTCTTCTATAATTATTCCACGTTCCTTTTTCACATCGGTTTCGATTATGTTGGGCTGGAGAACTATTTCAGATAATAATTCAAAACATTCTTCCAAATGATTATTCAACGCTCTCACATAGTAACATGTGTGATCTTTTGTAGTAAATGCGTTTACATAAGCACCAATCTGCTCGAATGCCGTAACAATCTGCCTGCCTGTATGGTTTTGGCTTCTGCGGAACAGAGCATGCTCCATAAAGTGAGAAATGCCCTCCTGACCAGGGGTATCATTTCTAGAGCCTGCGGATACACTTATGCCAAGAGCAAATGACTGCATATCCTGTGTCTGTTCAGATATAACTCTTAAGCCATTGGGTAATACAGATTTTGAATAACTGGATTTATTTTGGATTGTTGAATGGTTCATTTCGTAATTCTAGGATTCATGATTAACTATTTGCTGAAATATCTGATTTATTAAGATATTCTAGCATTACTTTTTCTAATTTTCGTTCGGATCGTATCAGGATTGTGCAACTATAATCTTCAAGTTGAATCACTTCGTTCTTTGCAGGAATCCTACCTTCAAAACTCATAATTAGTCCTCCAAGCGTTTCATAATCATCTGATGCTGGCAGCGGAACCGGTAGATGCTCATTCACATCATCAATGGTCGCTAATGTATTAATAATATAAAGATTCTCTCCGGATTTCTCAACAATAGGCTTCTCGTCATCATACTCATCTTGTATTTCGCCGATAATCTCTTCGATTATATCTTCCATCGTGACCATACCTGCAGTTCCTCCAAATTCATCCAGTGCTATGGCTATATGAACCTTATTTTTAAGCATTGAATTGAGGACTTTCTTTATCTTGTCTTCTTCATGCACAAAGAATGGACTACGTATCAATTCCCTGATTGATTTAAGACTTGGGTCACGGCTTATAGCAATTACATCCTTAGCGTTCAAAGTCCCTATCACATTATCAATTGATTTTTCATAAACCGGCATTCTCGAGTATGCTTCTTCAATGAATCTATCCAGAATCATATTGAAATCATTTGTTATATCTATTCCAACAATTCTACCTCTTGGCACCATGACCTGCTTTACGTCCTTATCCGAAAATTCAAATATATTATCCAAAAGCTTATGATCTGTAATCTCAATTATACCGCTGTTTTTGCTTTCTTCAAGTAAATATCTCAATTCATCTGCACTATGCAGCTGATCCATTTCGCTTATAGGTGGAAACCCAATCATTTTGAGAATAAGATTAGCAAAACTATTTAAAATTTTAATAAATGGAGCAAATATCAGGTAGAATATCCTCAAAGGAAGAGCAATAAAGAGAGTAATCTGCTCCGAACGCTGAATTGCCAGAGATTTCGGTGCTAATTCTCCAAATACAATATGCAGAACTGTAATAACTGTAAAAGCTATCGGTAAAGATATGCTATGTGCAAGGTTTGGCGTAAGGTTCAAACCAAATGCGTAAAATATATCCATGATTACTTTACTGACAACCGGCTCACCTATCCAGCCCAAACCCAATGAGGCAAGGGTTATACCCAACTGTGTTGCAGATAAATATGAATCAAGATGATTAATTATGTTTTTTGCAAGAGCAGCAAATCTATTACCCGATCTGAGTTTCAGTTCAATCTGGGATTCACGTACCTTAACTATCGCAAACTCTGCCGCTACAAAGAATGCATTCAGCAGAACAAGTAAAACTGTTATGAGTATATTTAAAAACATTAAATTTTCATCTAATCAATTAATTTCTGAATAAGATCGAAAAGTAAATTTCTTATCTAAATGGAAAGTAAAATATCTCGCAATTAATTCACGCAATTCATTTGAGATATTTCCGGGACAGTTCTTAACTTCAGGCTTATCCCAACTCATTGAATAAATTTTAAAAAGATATTCTGCGCTTGCTCGCCTCAGTTTAATTCTATGCTGCGATGTTGGATTCAATCCAAATTCACCGCTATCTACCGAAAAATATATATGCTCATTCTTAATTTCATCCAAAAAATTCAGAAAATGAAAATCAAGATCAAATCCTAATATGGAACAAATATCAATTAAAAATTTCACCAATAAGCTTGTTTCCATATCTTCATACGTATTCATTGCATCCAAAGACCTGAATATCAGCTTATAGAGATTCCCATTCGGTTCATGATGAGTCTGTGACTGTGAAACTGTTTCCAATACAGCCAAACCTGCTATCATTTTGTCGTATGACGTTAAAATTGATTTATAAGTCTTAATAAGCTCAGCCTTAGACAACAAAAACAAATCCCTGTTAGGCTTTCTGTAATAGCATATTTCCGAACAGTTGAGAGGATCAAGCGAACTCCCGAACTTATTTTTCAACGCCCGCGAACCTTTAGCAATGGTAGAAATCAACCCGTCTTCAAGAGTATAAAAACTCACGATCTTGCTTGTGTCGCCGAATTTTCTCGAATGAAGAACTACTGCCTCTGTCGATATAATCATTTTAACAATTCATCATATTAATATCTGCAAATTATCATTTTTTCAAGTCTTTATCAAATATGCAATTTATTCTAAAAATGATTAGAATTTATCATGGATGACATTGTTCAATAAACAAGAAATATACGAAAACAGATTATTCAGTCTAAAAAAGAAAAATCCTTGTTAACACCTGCGTTATTTTCTAGAATATCAATATGACCAAATATATCGAGAAAATATCTTACGGTACTCTCTGCCTGATTTAGGTTGGATATATCTGCACTAAAAAATTCACATTTTCTTCCAAGCAATTTTACCTGCTCAATCGTATTCTGAGCATCTGCAATGGAAGCAATGTCAACAAAACCGACATCAACACCTAATTCAGCCAGCTTATGCAGAATCGAATAGCCTATTCCACGGCATCCACCTGTGACTATTGCAGTTTTTCCAGTAAAATTCATAAAAAAAATAATTCTTGATATACTAATTTGAAGCGCAATAAATGTATGAAAAATAATTACGAATTTCAAATGATGAAATTTAATATTCAAAATTTTTGAAATCTAGTTATCTAGAAATTTCAATCGATGATTTGGAAAGAGTTTGATATTAAGTGTGCCTAAATTTCGACTATCATCCAATTTCAAAATATAATCGCAGTTTCCGAACATAGAGCTTGAAATACTGCTATATGAAAATTTAAGCTCTTAAAATTTCTATCGTTTAAATGTTTTTTATCTCATTATAGTTAATTTTCATAGCTCGGAGTTTTCGCTTACCTTCATAATTTAAATACAATATTAATGGTAAAAAAATAGGATTGCATCTTAATGTTCTAAAGAGTATAGCAGGCCATGAGCTTATCTTTTTATGTAGTTTGAGATATGCTTCTTCGACTTCATGGTCTTTCATTCTTGCCGGACTAAAGAATAACTTACTGCAAGGGATGCTATACTTTGGGTTTAATTTCTGAAATTCTTCATAAAATCTATTGTAAATTCTTCCTTCTTTCTCAATTTTGTTATAAACACCAGTACCAGGTAATGGAATAAGCAAATGAATATATGGGATATCGATTTTATTTTCAATTATGAACTCATGAACTTTATCGAAGGATTCGGGTGTGTCATTATCAAGACCAAACATGAAGAAAGCACCAAGAAGAATTCCTGCCATCTTAATATTTTTCAATTGCTGAGAATAACGTTTTTCGTTAGAAAATTTATTGAGTTGCTTTAGGTTAGTTTTGTCTAAAGTTTCAATACCGAAAAAAAGGATTTTGCAACCTGCTTGTTTCAAAAGCTCCAAAATTTCAGTGTCATCGCCAATTTCAATGGTTGATTGAGCTGCCCAATATAAATGAAGTTTCTCATCAATCATTCTTTGTAGCAGTTTTTTAAGATATTCACGCTCATTGAATAAATTTGCATCGAGAAACCCTATGAATTTATTCTTCTTTTTTATTACCTTTAGGTCAGAAACAACAAATTCAATATTTCTTACTCTATATTTGCTATGATAAAATTGAGGATAACAACAATAAGAACAGGAATATTTGCATCCGGCACTCGTCATAGCAGGATAAAACCACATTTTGTGATTTTCAAAAACAGTATAATCGAATGGAAAATCGAGATTCATACCTAAATCATACTCTGGTTTTAAACTTCCATTAGTTATATCATTCAGCATATCCTTCATCGATTGTGGATTTGGATAACCAGTAAAAAAGGAGTCAACAACATCTAGCAGAACTACCCTACTGATATTTTCCATCAGAACTCCTATAACAACAAACTTACCTTTATCATGGAATTTCTTCGCAACTTCGAAGGCATGAACAATATCATAACCTGTTGAAGTTAAAATGACTACAGATGCTGGATCATTATAATCAATTTCGTCGAAATATTCAATACAGATGCGTTTCTCCCAATTCAGAGGAATAGTAGCACTAATGATTGGCAGATTATTTGAGAAATTAAACACTGGTAGTCTTTTTATGAGCTTCCCATCCATTGTTTTATAAGAAGGCTGGATTATATAAACACGATTTTCCATGAGATCCTCTTTTTCTAAATTTATTTATTTCGAAAGCAAATTAGGTCTGGAAGAAATCAGAATTGTCAAAGATTTGTCAATAAAATGTAAAAATCAATGGCGTGAAAAAGAAAAATCCCTGTAACTTTAACAATTACAAGGATTTATACTCTTTTTTCAGTCGGGGCAGCAGGATTCGAACCTGCGACCTTCTGCTCCCAAAACAGACGCGCTAACCGGGCTGCGCCATGCCCCGAAAAAGCAAGAATACAAATTTCGCTATTTTTTATGATTATTCCAAATTTATTCGTATAATTATTATTCGAACGTCAAAGGAATATTCTGGATACGCTTGTCTCTGCGCTGTTTTGCAAGTTCTCGTAAATCTACAACTTTATCGGCTTCATCTACAATTTCGGCTCCGATTATATTTTCCATCACATCCTCCATAGTCAGAATACCATCTATTTGACCATACTCATCAACAACGAGGAACATGTGCTGACGTTGCTTGAGAAATTGCTCCAATGCGTCGTCCAAAGCAGCATTCTCTGGAATGAAGCTGATTTCTCGTGCAATTTCTCTAAGCCGGATTAGCTCCTGTCTCTTCAAAGCGGAATTCAGAATATCTTTTGTCATAACATATCCCAACACACCATCGTCTATTGTCCTGCCCTCCCAAATAGGAAAGCGAGAGTACATCTGGAGTTCGGGAAGATTTACAACTTCTCCGATAGTTAGATCAGCCTCAAGACTTGACACAACAGTCCGTGGAGTCATTACATCGGAGACTAGTACTTCTCCAAAGTGCATAACATTTTTCATTATGCGATACTCATCCTCATCTATTGATCCATCTTCTTTTGCTGTTTCAACTAATGCATTAATTTCATCACGGGCAATCTCTTCTTGTTTGAGGCCTGTTATTACTGATAATATGGAAAGATTAAATTTATTTACTAAATAACCCAAATGACATGTAAGATTCAAAACAGAAAATAATTTTGAAGCTAGTATGAGAGTGAATCTCTTTCCGATGCCAGACAAAATCATTCGCTGCAGATAGACAATGATTAAAAGCACAATGAAAACAACAGATATATTAATCCAGTCAAGATATGTCTCAAACAGAAATGTTACAAGAAATCCAGAAGATAGAATATATGCGATTACTTCAAAATGATAAATACCATTAACAGATTTCTCGTGATGAGCGTAAAGATGGATGATTTTTGAACCGTCTATACCGTTTTTAATCTCTAGGTTGCTTATCTCCTCTTGAGTCAGATTGTCTAGAATGGAGGCAAACAAAGAGAAAATCCCTCCAGTTAACAGAAAGAAAGCTGCCAGATATATATGTAAAAGATATTGAAAAACAGACTCCGAATAATAATAAAACATACTCAAGCTGAAATCAATTAAGAACTGAACTTCTTATCGATTATTGTGATTTTTCCAGGATAAACCAATGGTCCGAATGGAGTATTTACAGTTGGTTGAGCGTCAAGCCTTAATCTTGAGGCTGATCCATTTACTCCGCCCAATGCCAGAGCTAGATTAACAATCCCGTCCTTACCTTTGCCACTAAAGAATTTATATAAGTCAAGTCTCATAGTCAATGGAATAATTGTACTCTGTCCAGTCCCTGGTATCTCGATCGGACTTGAAATATTTCCACTGATTGTTGGTACATCGTCTATGTACAACTGCCAGTCAAGTCCTGCTAAAGTTGCTGAAGAGCTTACACTGCCATCAGAACCTGTATTGGGGTTCATAGCTGCAATATTAAGAGTAAATTCCGCAGGAAAACTGTTAGAGGATAAAGCAGATGCAAATTTAATACCATCGCTAAGCGAGAAATCCGAAAGACCTTTCTTGTTACTGAGTCCAATACCCATCAGATTAAAATTATTAACATTCTCAAGTTTAAATTGTAATCTCTGCAAGTTAGTCAACTGCTGGGTAATTTTACTGATAGAAGAACAGCTATAGAAAGAAAGAACTGTAAAGGCGATCAAAATAATCAAGGAAAATTTATTTTTCATTGTTTTTACTTTATGGGTTACACAAACAGTAAAAATGAAGTTATTGAATCACTAATATTGTTAAATGTAATAAAAAAACCTGTCACAGTAATATGTAACAGGTTTTAAAGAAATGTAAAAAAAATATTATTTGTAGCTGGCGTCAGTTAATACTACATCAAGAGTTTTACCTCCAAAGCTGTATTCACCTGCTATAGACTTGGAAATAATTGCTTTCAAACAATTTGTTCTTCTGACTTCTATAGCCCAGTTAGCTAGTAGTCTGACTTTCGCTATCAAAAGTTTCTCCTCAATTGGTTTACTTAAGAAGTCATCAGCCCCGGCATCAATAGATTTAATCTGATTTGCTACATCATTCAAAGCTGTAACAATGATTACAGGAATCTGACCAGTTACTGAATTTTCCTTTAGACGCTTTACTGTTTCATACCCATCAAGTCTGGGCATCATAACGTCAAGAACTATTGCATCGGGCATACGGGCATCAACTTTTTCCAAGCAGTCAATACCATCATAAGCTTCATCTACTTCAAACCCATTTGCTTCCAGATATTTTCTTAGAAGCTTCAGTGTGATTTTATTATCATCTACTATTAAAATGAAGGGTTGAGCCATAATTTTCCCCATATATTTATCTGAATCAAGTTTTATTCTATTTAGTATTTTTACAAATATACATTTACTAAACTACAATATAAAAAAAATATTGAAAAAAAAGATGGATAATCATTAAATTATCCAATTTATTAATGATAGGATCGGTAATTCAGCGCAATTACTTTAATTATTTATTTTTAAATTTTACAATTTTTGATAACTTGCTAATTTATTAATCCAAAAATTATTTATTAGAATATTGAGGATACTCCTAAAATACTTATGATAAAAGCCTGTTTACTGATATTATCCTTGTTTACGTCGATTAATTGCTCTTATGCAAATGGAAATGAAGCACCGTTTCCATCAAAGGCAGATAGCACTCGATTAGAAATAAATAATATCATATTTACTGGAACTACCGAATTCCCTCAGGAAGAGCTCAAAAGAGTTATACTTACTCAGGAAACAGATCTAAACTTATTTCACCGAGGCTTACGTTTTCTTTATGAACAGTCCAAGCTCAACCGGTTTGCTCCCGATTTCGTTAAAAAAAATCTGCTTGAAGCTGTGGGAGAATGGAAAGGAGAATTCCAGTTCTATAACGCTCAAAATATTGAATTGGATTCTGTCAGAGTACATAATTTCTTTTATCAGAAGGGATTCCATAACATAGTCATCAATATCTTTTTTTACGGCATAAAACAAGCAAAAAAGAATACTCTTGAATTCCGAATTTCTCCCGGAAAAAGATGGAAGTTCACAAATGTGGTGTATTATGGTCTTGACACTATAGCACTTGAAGTATTGACCCAGATTAATTTACTAAAAAAAATTAAAAAAGACGATGACTTCGATGAATACCGTCTTATGAATGAAATAAGCCAGATTCATCAGACTCTGAGAAACTTTGGATATTATTATTCCAAATTTGATCAGGATCCGATAAGTATTGATACAGCTTTCTATTATGATTCAGTTACTGTTCATTTTAATCCAGGTGTCAGACAAAAAATCGCTAATATTACTTTTATTGATAGTTTAAAAGGTCAATCTGTTGTTGCAATGGATATGAAGAAGGCACAACTAAAAATCAAAGAAAAAGAGTGGTATAATCCATCTAAAGTTGATCAATCCGAGCTCAATCTATATTCATTGGGTACATTTGATATGGTAAAGATTGATACTATAGGAACTTACTTAAATAAATCAGATTCTCTTCTATCATTACTGATTAATCTTCAATACCGGAAACAACAGAATTATGGTGTAGCTCTTTTTCTGAATCAAACAAGTTGGAACGCAAGAACCAATCTGGGTGTAGAAGCCTACTATACACATACCAATGCCTTCAATGCTGCACAAATCCTCAACCCTTATATAAGATTTTCAATACTCGATATAAATAATTTTTTTTCAAAGCTCTCTTCATTGGATCTGAACACTTTTTTCTCAAACTATTCACCCATTGAACGAGAAATTTCAATAGGTATTAATTTCTCGCAACCTCTTCTCTTCACACTTGATAATTCAAGAGTAGGATTCTCATTTCAGCCAAATTATTCTCAAAAATCATATAATAAATACTTGAAGCTTCAGTCCTATAGTGTCCCAATTAAATTTCCTGTACGATTGCCGGAGGTTACTTATTTTCAGAATTTATCAATAGAATTTGTTCCTGAATATCAAAAACCAATAAATTTCAGCGACCTCGATTCGTTAAAGAATCAAACCACCAATCCCGACGATAAAATAGCTATCGAAGAGACTATTTCTCTTTATCGAAACCTTAATTCTTATGTATATGATTCTAAACCATGGATGACTTCCAATACAATTGGATTCAATATATTTGGCGACACACGCGATAACCCATTTTCACCATCAAAAGGAAACTTTACTTCTATAGGTTTCGATCTGATTAATCCAATGTTTCTGCCATTTGATAAACTAAAAGGAATTGCTGAATATCTTCGATTTCAGATGATGTATTTAGGCTTCTGGGTTATCGATCATCAATCTACATTGGCCGTAAAGGGCAAGGTGGGATATATATATTGGTGGGATAAGAACAATAGCTATGTCCCAACAGATCGTCAATTCTTTGCTGGCGGTGCAAATAGCGTTAGAGGTTGGCCATCAAGGCGGTTACGCTATTTAACAAATCAGGATCAGATAGAAAGTGTATCCTCAACTCTCTCGACTTTTGCTCAGGATTATATTGGCAATTCAACTTTGATTGAAGGATCAATTGAGTGGAGATTCAGATTTAATCGCCCAAGGGGAATATATGGAGTCATAGCCGAACAGATCTCCAATGTCGGATTCACAGCTTTTATAGATGTAGGAAATGCATTCCAATGGTTGTCGGTTGATTCAACCGGAAATTATCTGTCTAATTATAAATGGTATTATTACATTACTAAACTTGCCATTGCTGCTGGAGTAGGCTTTCGTTATGAAACACCCGTCGGACCACTGAGAGTTGATTTCGGATGGCCCTTTTACGATCCTATGAGAACTAATGATGCTTGGTTGTTCCAAAGAAATAATGTTCTCAATACTGTTCAATTCCACATAGCATTAGGGCATTCATTCTAAAATATTCATTCAGTTCAGCGAAATGAGTAATAAATTTAAAAATACATTAAATTAGATTAGAACGTCATACTAAATCAAATTAGAATTTTTAAGTAAATAACCTAGAAATATTTTGGAGTGTTATATTTTATGGGAGTTATAATGTTTGAACTACCGCCAATGCAGAGCTGGGAAGGATTGCACCCTCTCATTGTTCATATTCCCATTGGATTGCTCTTATGCTTACCTTTTCTTGTTATTCTCGGATTAATTGCTCAAAAAAACAAAGAGACATTTTATCTGATCGCATTTCTGTTATTATTAGTCGGTACGATAGGAACAATTCTAGCCGTTGCTACTGGATCAGCTGCCGCTAAGGTAGCCGAAGCGACTATTGGTAGCAGCAAAGCTATCCTTGAAGAACATGAAGAATTAGCAGAAACGACAAGGAATATCTATATTATCCTTACCTTGCTTTATTCTGCATTTCTCTTTTTACCTGTAATATTAAAGAAGGCAATAAGTCCCAAGCTTCATCTTATAGGTAATATTGTTTTCGTCTTATTCTTCTGTCTCGGAATTTTAGCACTTGTTAACACAGCGCATTATGGCGGAAGACTAGTTCATGAATTCGGCATCAAATCATCGATAAAAGGAACGAGTGGTCAGCAGCCACCGATGCCTCTTAAATTCAATCCTGATAATGATTAATTATTTCAAAAATTTTATGGAAAATGTATGAACAAAGACAAGCCAAAGATTGCAATAATAGGTTACGGTTCTATGGGTAAAGAAGTTGAAAGAATAGCCAAAGAACAGGAAATTACTGTTTCTGAAATATTCGATATCGATAATCTTCCCGAACCTGATGGTAAATATAAATTTGATGTTGCAATTGACTTCACTCAGCCAACATCAGTCCTAAATAATGTCGAATTGGTCGCATCACTCGGCAAGAACATCGTCGTCGGAACAACTGGATGGCTCGATAATATTAATCAAGCCGAAGCAATTATTAAAAAATCAGGTACAGGGCTGGTCTATGGAACAAATTTTTCCATCGGCATGCAGATGTTTATTAGAATTACTAAATTAGCTGCTTCACTAACTAATAGTCTTGAAGATTATGATATAATTCTTCATGAACTCCACCATAAGCACAAAAAAGACTCCCCAAGCGGATCTGCTATTACTTTAGCAAACATAATCCTCAAAGAAATCAAAAGAAAAAAGGTGATAAATGATGAAATTTCCAAAGGACTGATTGATCCAAAGCAACTTCATGTTACTTCCACACGTGGTGGTGAAATCACAGGCACACATACTGTTTATATTGATTCTGATGCTGATACAATTGAATTAACTCACAGGGCAAAAAACAGAACCGGATTTGCTTCCGGTGCCGTAGAATCAGCTAAATGGATATATAAGCGCAAAGGCTTCTATGATTTCAACGAAATATTCGATAAAATAATCAAATAAATCATAAATTTTTAGTTTGAATAAATTAGCCTTAAGTTTGCACTTTAATCATTTTCAATCAAAGAAATAAATGGATAAATTAGTTATAGAAGGTGGTAAACGTCTTCATGGAAGAGTAACAATATCAGGTGCAAAAAATGCTTCCCTTGCAATGATGCCTGCTGCTCTACTTGCCTCAGGTGTTTATCATTTCAGCAACACTCCTAATCTTCGTGATGTTTATACAATGTCTAGACTATTGGGTTCTATGGGATTGTTCTGCGAACTGAATGGAAATGATTTATTAATCGATGCCAATAATATTACAAGTCTTGAAGCACCCTATGAGCTTGTAAAGAAAATGCGTGCATCTTTTTATGTTCTTGGTCCGCTTATCGCAAGATTCGGCGAAGCCAGAGTGTCATTGCCAGGCGGTTGTGCCTGGGGACCCAGACCTGTCGATCTCCATCTAAAAGGATTGGAAAAACTTGGTGCAGAAATTACACTCGAAGCTGGTTATGTCCATGCCAAATGTCAAAAACTAAAAGGTGCCAAATTCCACTTTGACATATCTTCAGTCGGCGCTACAGGTAATGTTCTTATGGCTGCAACATTGGCAAAAGGAACCACCTTATTGTCAAATGCTGCAATTGAACCAGAAATTACATCATTAGCCAGAATGCTGGTTAAGATGGGGGCAAAGATTGACGGTATAGGAACTTCACAATTAGAAATTGAGGGTGTCGACACCTTGAATGCAGTTGATTTCGAGACAATACCAGATAGAATTGAAGCCGCTACCTTTCTTATTGCCGGAGCTATGACCAAAGGCAAAATAATACTTGAAAACACGAATCCTTATCATTTGACTTCTGTTCTTGAGAAGCTAGAAGAATCAGGATGCAAAATTGATGTTACCGGTGAAAGTATCCTTCTCGAGATGGAGGATATCCCTAAACCTGTTGATATAACAACATCTATATATCCCGGAATACCAACTGATATTCAGGCTCAATGGATGGCTTATATGCTAAAAGCTGATGGCACTTCGAAGATAACAGAAAATATATATACAGATCGATTCAAGCATGTTCCCGAATTGCTAAGACTTGGAGCCGACGTTCAGATAGCCGACAATGTTGCCATCATCAAAGGTGGGAAACAACTCTCAGGAGCAACAGTGATGTCCTCTGATCTTAGAGCAAGTGCTTCCTTGATCCTTGCTGCATTAGTGGCTGATGGTTCAAGTGAAGTTCTTAGAATTTACCATCTGGACAGAGGTTATGAGGCAATTGAGAAGAAATTAATCGGATTGGGAGCAATCGTTAAACGCGTAAAATCAGAACTAATTTAATTATACGGTAAATTAATGGCAATAATTGAGATTAGAGAATATAAACCAGAATATAAGGATCTTTGGGAGAGTTTTGTAGATAAAGCTAATAACGGAACTATGTTCCATACCCAGAAATTTTTGGATTATCATCCCATTGGTAAATTCAATTTTTATCATCTAATGTTTTTTAAAAATGACGAGCTGGTAGGAGTTCTTCCCGGTGGACTTAAAAACGATGAATCTTACTGGTCACCTATGGGTGCCAGTTATGGTTCAATTGTAACCAAAGACATTTATTACGAAGAAGCTCAGGATATGATTGATGCTCTTCTTGAATATGGAAAGAACAAGAATTGGAAAGAATTATTCCTAATTCCACCTCCTATAATTTATGGTGAAAACTACAATCAGCATATCGAATATGCTATGCTTTATCGAAAATTCGGCTTTGAACTTCATTATATTTCCCATGCTATCCACCTCAAGCATGGAAATGAATTTTTAGCGCATTTTGACAAAACGGCTAGAAAAGCTTTACATAAAATTCAGCGAGAGAAAATAATAAGAATTGAAGATAGTGATGACTATGAGACATTCAATAAAATACTATTAAGCAACAAAGCCAGGCATGATGTTAAGCCAACTCATACTTTGGAGGATATGCTTAAGATCAGGGATCTGATGCCCGATAAAGTGAAGCTTCTCATCGTTTATAATGGTGATATTCCGATTGCAGGATCTTGGTTATTCCTTTGCAATGCACAAGTGGTTCTTTGCTTCTATAATATGTTATATTACGAATATGAACATCTAAAGCCAATTTACCTTATTATGTATGAAACTGTCAGATGGGCTGTAGAAAATGGTTACGAGTGGGTCGATATAGGCGTATCACAAGATACTAAGGCAGAAGATCCAATGACACCATCGCTAAACCTGATAACATTCAAGGAACGTTTTGATTCGCGTGGAGTGCTTAGAACAACATTCCATTATAAATTCAGGGATTAGGAATGAAACACTATGATGTTTGCCTAATATCTTTTGAGGAAATCAGAATTGATGCCAGGACTTTAAATTTTGCCAGAACTATGGCAAATTTAGGTAAAAAGGTTGTTGTTATAGCACTGGATGCTAAGAGCAAGGATCTAAGATCAAAGTACCGTAAAGAAAATGAACCGAATATTGATTTTGAACTAATTAATTATCCCAAATTTAATAAAGCCTGGCAGAAGTGGCTTTATTTCTATCCTGACACAATTAACATTCTAAGAAAAATTACTGCTGATATAGTTTTTGCAGAGGATATATATTCACTACCTACAGCTTACAAATTGAAGAAAAAATGTAAAGCGAAATTCATATATGATTCCCGTGAGATTTATTCTGAAATGGGACCATTAGCTGGAAGAAAATTCAAACAGAAATTCATAGCTTTGGTAGAGAAACATTACCTGAAATATGTTAGCGATATTATAGTAACTGGGAAATTGGATGAAGAAATATTAAAAAATATTCTTGGGGATAAATTCAGTTACCATCTTATCATGAATTTGCCTCCGGCAAGACCAATGATGAAATCAGATAAAATTCGAAATCAAAATAATATTTCAAAAAATAAAATCATATTACTTTATCAAGGAATGTTGTTAGCCGGACGTGGAATAGAAGCCGTAATCAAAGCTTTATCTCAAAGTCCTGATTTAGTCTTTGTTCTATTGGGATCAGGCATGTTTCGCGATAAAGCTATTAAGCTTGCTGAAGAACTTGGAGTATCCGATAGAGTAATCTTTGCAGGATCCAAGGACTACGATCAGCTTCATGAATGGACATGTTCTGCTGATATCGGGATATCATTGATTGAACCCATCACGTTATCATATAGTCTTGCATTACCTAATAAAATGTTTGAATACATTATGGCTGGACTACCGGTAATAAGTACAGACCTCCCGGCAATGAAAGATATAATTGATAGATATCATGTGGGAGTATGTATTTCGCCTAATCCAAATCCTGATGATATAGTAGAAGCGGTCAATAAAATCCAATCCTCTAGAAATGAATATATAGATAACTGTAAAAATGCCTCAAAGGAATTTTACTTTGAAAACCAGATGAACGTGTTCAGGGAATTGGTGAAATAGTATGTATTATATCCTTATCCTGCAACAGATAATCGCTTCAACCACACACATAATCGCAAAGAATGTCTTGTTGTCAGTACCTTCTCCTCTCTTGCTTGTTCTGAGGGCATCTATAGCTTCAACTGGATACATAATTTATCTGTTGTTCAAAAAAGAAAAGCTTTTCAGAATTGAACGCAAAGATATGTTTGGATTGATCATTCTGGCAATTCTGAATATTCCGGTTAACCAATTCCTGTTCTTCATGAGCCTTAAATATACAAGTCCGCCAAATGTGGCTCTTGCTTACGCCTTAACGCCGGCTTTTATTCTTGTCATAGCATATTTTTTTCTTAAAGAGAAACTGAGCAGGCTCAAAACTTTAGGGATTCTGATAGCCCTAAGCGGAACGTTGCTGATTTTATTCGAAAAAGGCTTGAATATCAGTTCTGAGAATTTTCTTGGAAATATATTAGCTTTATCTGCATCCCTAGCATGGGCTATTTATACAATTGTCGGAAAGAAGTATGTATTAAAATACGGAGCTATCTACACAACAGCTGTCGCTATGTGGTTTGGGCTGATTGCCTTCCTGCCAATCTATTATTTTCTTCGACCTGATTTTGCTCTATCACAGATAGATTCAGCTCTTTGGGGACAGATTTTTTATTTGGGTTTGATTACATCAGGAGTAGCTTATGTTCTTTGGTATTTTGCTCTCAAGAAGATGGAAGCAGGAAAACTTGCTGTTTTTAGCAATCTGCAGCCAATTCTTACCACAATTTTGGCAATAATATTCCTCGATTATTCCCTAACTGTTTATTTTATAATTGGCGGGATATTAACAATAATTGGAGTAATTGTTACCCAACGAGGATAACTAATTTCTGTTACCTACTTACCTAAACACAGCCAGTCGGCTTTGATAGCCCAGCAACTTTGCATGCTCCTTTAGCAGGTCCGGATGGAAAGAGTTCATATATTTTTCTCAGGTCGTATCCTGTTTCGTTGCATAACTTACGGATCATGGGTGCTATTCCATATTGCTTAAAGTAATCCCGCAAATAATTAATAACCTTCCAATGTTCATCAGTTAGAATAATCAGATCCTCAGTCGAAGCCAATGCTACAGCTATATCCTCATTCCACTGATCAGGATTCTCCATAAAACCATCATCATCCACATTTATTTTCACATCGTGCCATTCAAACAGAGGCATAATTACTCCTTTTAGAAAAAAAATTAAACAAAAACAGGAAACCCAAAAAATTGCTTTGGCTAACCTGCGCAACTGAGGTCAGCTAAGAAAAAAACTAATAAAAAGTAAAAAATTGTTTGGTTGGATAATAAAGATATCATCTTTGTTTATCTTCGAATTGCAAATTAACCGTTTACATTTAGATTACAAAGAAATATTTTGATTCTTAAATTCCCAAAAAATTCATAAATCTAGGCTGTCTTTCTGTATCTCATTACTGCTAAAGTATTTATGACTATTGCCATAAATGCCATAACACCAAAATGCAAACGTACTTCATAAAATCCAGAGCCTTTGAGCATAACCATTCTCACCACTTCAATAAAATATCGGATCGGATTGAAATATGTCAATGTTTGAGCCCATTTTGGCATATTTTCTATCGAAGTAAAGAGTCCTCCAAGCATTATAAAAAGGATCATAAAGAACCAGGTAAAGAACATTGCCTGCTGTTGTGTATCGGTGATAGTTGAGATAAACAGTCCCATACCAAGACTTGCTATAAGATAGAGTGCTGCAAATGAAATAAGAACCCAAGGGCTGCCCAAAAGTGGTATCTTATAAATTAGGAGAGCTATAACCAATCCAAAGATTAATTCGAACATACCTAGAATCCATATAGGAATTAACTTGCCAAGTATGAACTGATATTTACGAATTGGAGTAACATTTATACTTTCAATGGTTCCTATTTCTTTTTCACGGACAATATTCATTGATGAAAGGAATACACTTATCAAAGACACTAATAGAACCAAAAGTCCTGGTACCATAAATGTTTTATAGTCCAGATTCGGATTGAACCAATTTGAGTATGTAACATCAATCTGTTTCATGTCAGTATTAGGTGAAATCAAATTTGCTCTAATCCCGTATTTTATGGATAAGTCTTTAGAATAATCCTGGATAATATTACTTGCATAAAAACCGGCAAGAGATCCCTTAGAACCATCAATAGCATTAACAACTATTTGTATCTTAGTACTGGATTCGCGAATCAGCTGCTTCTCGAAATTAACAGGAATTTCCAGATAAATATCCACATTTCTTAGCTTCATCTGATCTTCTGCTTCGGTATTTGTGAAAGTTCTATTCAAAATCTTAAAATATGGCGAACCTCTGAATTTCGACGATATATCTCTCGAAAATTGAGAGTGATCTTTGTCAACAATTATCAAATTGAGATTTTTGATTTCAAATGTTGCTGCGTTGGCTAAGATTAATAGCTGTAATATCGGCATAACAAAGATAATCGGCAGCATTGCCCTGCTTCGGAAAATCTGCTTAAATTCTTTGATAACAAGGAACCTGATTCTTCTCATGTCAATCTCACTTTGAAATTTTTAATACTAAGACCAATGAATAAAGCTGTAAAACCGAACAAAACCAACGTCTCTTTCCAAATAAAAGTTATATCCGAGCCTTTAAGCATAATATCTCTTATAATAATCAGAAACCACCTTGCAGGCATGATATTAGCAATTACCTGTAGAGGTATCGGCATATTTTCGACCGGGAAAATGAATCCGGACAGTAAAATTGTCGGCAACATTAGCCCTACTAAAGATATCATAAGTGCAACCTGTTGAGAAGATGTTTTCGTCGAAATAAAAATACCGAAAGACAAAGCAGTTGTTATAAATAAGATAACCTCGCCTAACAGCAAAAAATAGCTGCCATGTACAGGTACTTCAAAAACAAATTTTCCCAAAAGCAATATGGAAACAGCGTTTACAAATGAGAGTAATGAATAGGGAATTACTTTCGCAATAATGACAATTATTGGCTTCAAAGGCGATACAAGTAGTATCTCCATGCTACCCAGTTCCTTTTCTTTGGTGATGGATATTGATGTCATCATAGCGGAAACAAGCATAAGGATTATAACAATCAAACCCGGGATAAAAAGATACACCCCTTTTAGCTCTGGATTATATCTCATTCTTAATTCTGGAATAATTCTCAAGCCTGATAGATTATTTCTATTAATTTCACTATTATAATCATTTATTATAGCTGAAGTGTAATTTATAAGAGTGTTGCCGGTATTTGGATCAGAAGCATCTGAAATTATTTGTATAGAAGCTTTTCCTGTTTGTTTCAGATTTATTTCGAATTTCTCCTGAAAAACAACAACTTGTTTAACTTTACCTTCACGAAAAACCTGTTCAATCTGGCCATCATCTTTCAGATAAGAATACAGCTGATAATATCCGCTTGAGAGCAATTTATTAACGATTTTTTCGGTTGTTGCATCTTTCGAGAAATCGAGTATTCCAATTTTTGCATCTTTAATTTCGTTTGTTATTGCAAATCCAAAGATTAGAATCTGAGCTATAGGAATTCCGAAAAGTATAATCAAACTCCGTTTATCACGCATAATATGTATGAATTCCTTTTTAACGAATGCTAAAAATCTTTCCATCATTTACTCCTTGCCAATTTTACGAAAAACTCATCCATATTCCTTACGCCAAGTTCCTTTTTTAATTCTGAAGGTTTTCCCATCGCTGCAATCCGCCCATCGACCATCATCGAGATTCTCGAACAGTATTCAGCCTCATCCATGTAATGAGTAGTAACAAAAATTGTTACACCCTTTGATGAAGCCTCGTAGATCATTTCCCAAAACTGACGTCTCGTTATTGGATCTACTCCTCCAGTTGGCTCATCAAGAAACACGATAGATGGGTCATGTATGATTGCCACTGAAAAAGCTAACTTCTGTTTCCAGCCTAATGGTAAGGATTTTAACAATTCTTTTCTCACATCTTGAAGCCCAAGCTTATTTATCAGAATCTCGCTTTTTTCCTTGATTTCCTTATTCGATAAGCCATAAATACCACCAAAGAGCCTGATGTTTTCTTCAATGTTTAGATCATCATACAAAGAAAATTTCTGACTCATGTAACCGATTTTTTCCTTGATTTTTTCAGCTTGTGTGTATACATTCAGTCCATCTACGGTAACCTTACCAGAGGTCGGTCTCGAAAGACCGCAAAGAATCTTAATCGCTGTAGTTTTACCTGCTCCATTTGCCCCAAGAAAGCCAAATATTTCACCTTTTTTCACTCTAAATGAAATACTATCTACTGCAGTAAAATCTCCGAATTTCTTCGTCATGCCTTCAACTTCGACTATCCATTTTTCATCCATTATGATTTTCCATGAGATCAATGAAACAATCTTCAATAGTCGGGATTACTTGTTTAGCTGATAAATTAATGTGATTGTGATTCTTAAGTGCGTCTAAAATCATATTCTCATCAGCCTCTGAATCCAACAAGATGGTATGCACACAATCACCAAATGGATATGCTTTCTCTACAAAATCTAGTTTGCGGAGATCACCGATTAATCTGTATATATCATCGCTTTTAACACTTATCAACTTTTTCCTGAATGAATTAATTATCCCATCAACTGAATCTACAGACAAAAGAACTCCATCTTGTATCAATGCAACTCTATCGCATAATGTAGCTTCGTCCATATATGCAGTAGAAACAAAAACAGTTATGCCTTCTTTTTTGAGCTTTTTCAGCATGTCCCAGAGTTCCTTACGGGAAACTGGATCAACACCTGTTGTAGGTTCGTCTAAGAAAAGAATATCAGGTTTATGAATTAATGCACATGATAATGCAAGCTTCTGCTTCATCCCACCTGATAGCTGACCTGCCTGGCGATTCTTAAATGGTTCTATCTGGGAGTATATATCAGCAACTAGTGAGTAGTTCTCAGCTATTGTAGTCCCAAATATCTTAGCGAAAAGATTCATATTTTCTTCGACTGTCAAATCCTGATAAAGAGAAAATCTTCCGGGCATATATCCAACACTAGTTCTGATGTGTTTGTAGTCCTTCACTATGTCGCATCCGTTAACAGTCGCTGTCCCACTATCTGCAAGCAGAAGAGTCGTTAAGATTCTTATAAGTGTCGTTTTGCCGGCACCATCAGGCCCAATCAGACCAAATATTTCACCGGGTTCTACATGCAGATTGATATTCTTCAACGCAGGCTTATTCCTGTAACTCTTGTTTATATCATATATTTCAATTGCATTTTTCATACTTATTTAAATTTGATTTCTCCCGGCATTCCAATTTTAATTCTTCCATCGTTCACAACCTGAACTTTGAATCCATAAACAAGATTTGTGCGTTCTTCTTTGGTCTGAATTACTTTTGGGGTAAATTCAGCTTTTTCTGATACCCATGTTATTACGCCGTCATAAGTATAGTAATCCTTTTTACCATTATCAATGAGAACTTTGACTTTACTTCCTATCTTTACCTCTGAAAGCTGATCACCACTCACAAAAGCTTTAAGATACATATTCTTAGTGTCTGCTACTTTGAAGAGAGGCTTGCCTTGTGTTGCAAATTCATTGTTCTCTACATATTTGACGAGTATTGTTCCATCAATCGGAGATATTATTTGGCATTTAACTATCTTATCTTCTATTAGTTTTAATTGTTCCTGTTGTGGTTTAATTTCGCTTAATAATCCTTGATTCCCAATATTCATACTAGTTCTTGTGGCGAGTATGCTTTTATCAACTACCTCAATTTCACCATTCATATCATCTAACTGCTTCTGGGTTGCAGCTCCATCAGCTAACAGAGATTCGATTCTCTTCTTCTCCCTTAGCAAGTTGCTCTTTCTTTCCTGTAGAACATTAATCTGAACTTGAACATCCTGTGTCTTCGATGAAATTGCTCCAACTGCAGCTTGCACCTGGGATTTCTGAATATGAAGCTGAACGGTATCAATCAAAGCCAAAAACTGACCCTTTTGAACTGCTGAGCCTTCAGTGATCGTTAACCCGGAGATTTTGCCAAATGATTCTGATGATATAATTACTTCATCAGTCTCAAAATTACCAAAAGCATCAGATTTATTGCCGTTACCGTTACAGCCCCAGAGTAAAGTCATCGCTATAAATAGCATTAAAATTTTATTCATAAGAACACCCTAATTTATTTTATTAATAATTTCCTGATTTAGTTAAAAGATTAATCAATGCATTCAATTTCTGAAGCTTGTGCAATTTTAGAGATATTTCTGTTTGAGTCTGCTGATTAAACTGATTGAGAAAGTCTGTAATCGTTATGGTATTATTCTTAAGTTTAGAAAAGTACTCAGCAACAATTAATTTTTGTCTGGATGAAATATCTTCATCTCGGGTTATCAGCATATTGTATTTCTCGATATCTTCAGAATCCTTAATTAGACTTATTTTCAGATTCTTATCAAAATTTTCTTTTTCGATATTCACAAATGATTTGTTAATCTCAAGTATTTCTTGCTTCCTTGAATTATTAAACCAGTCGAACGGCGTCCACTGCATTTTAAGTCCAACTATATAAAAGAAACTGCCTGTTGTCTCAAACATATTCAACTGATTGGGAGAGCCGTATGACCCTTGGCCAAAAGCAAAAAATTTCGGATTCAGAATTGATGATATCAAATCTTTTCCATTATCAAGCTGTTTTTTCTTAAGTTCAAAATATGGATATTCAGGTCTATTCATTAGATCAGTATTTTTTTGCAATTCATCAGGAACATTTAGGACAACATCGTTTGTTAGTTCTTCTTCAATCCACATAGACAGCATCTTAAGAAGTGCCTTTCTGTCTGAAGTAATTTCAGATATTTTCTGTTCTGTTCGAATAATTTCAATTTCTATGCTCTGTAAATTACTTTTAAGCATTACACCATTCTTAACGGCTGATTCAATAATATATCTGTTAGAATCAAGCTGGGATTTAACTATCTCTAAAATTCTTAAGTTCTCCTGAACGAAAAGAATATTGAAATATATTTGGTTAACTGCTTCCTTGACTTTAAATAAGTTCACTTCCGTCTGTTGATTGTTAACCGACAAATCGATATTGCTTTTATCTGAGTTAAACGAAGCGACTCCGCCATCCCATATCATTTGATTTACGTTAAGAGTTACCTTGTATTGATCTTTAGGCACAACCGGAATTGTAACAATTGAAAGTTTAAATGGCAATTCGAATACATCGGATTGATAAGTACCCTGAGCATCAATCGTAAACTGCGGCAGATAAACCGTCCTGGTTGATTTTTTCTCAAGATCACTTATTGTTTGATAATAGTTCCTCTGCTTTGTCAATGGTGATGTAGACATTGCTTTCTGCTGAACATATTTCAAATCAAGTTCCTTCGCATTTGAAACAAAAACGATGCTAATTGTTAACACTAATACAAAAATATTTTTTAGCATCCTGACCTCTGTGATAAAATATTTAATCATAAATTTTAATTATTTAGTTAATTTATATTGAACATATAATTATGGTTTTAACCAAGCCATTACCATTTTGGGAATTATTAGCTTACGTTCTTCCATAATTTTCAAAAATTCTTCGTCATCAAGTTTAAAAATTATTTTCAGCATTGGACTTCCAATAAATGGGAACACACTAAGGCTAATTATCGAAATGATTATCTGACGCCAGTCAACATCTATAATATTTCCTGCTTCGATTTCTACGCGTATTTGTTCTTCGAGCTGAGCACTGATTGGAAGTTTGTCAAAATTCAACAGAGATTTTACCTTATCTGGATTCTGATGAATCAGGTTGATTACAAAATTTGGAATGAACGGATGTTTAATAAGAAAATCAATATACTTGTCAGTAAAAGTATATATCTTGGCTTCAAATGGGATGTCCATATTCCATGTAGAGAAGAGTACCGGAAAAAATACTTCTGCTACCCTTTTCACAATTGCTCCAAACAATTTTTCCTTTGTTCTGAAATAGTAGTGTAGCAGGGCTTTATTGATGCCTGCCAGATCAGCAATTTCCTGCATTCTTGCTCCATCGAGACCTTTTCTGTAAAAGATTTCTTTGGCAGCCTCATATATTTTCTCTTCGGTTGTTAATTCAATTTTCATAGTAATTAACTAAACGGTTAAACTAATTAATCAAAAATATTAACAAATATTTTAATCTCCAAATTCTTTTTTTTTATCTATCAATTAATTTTTTTTTGTGATTGAGCCGGATAATGGTATTTTTGTAATCTTATGTTGCAAATCTCAGATAATTAAATGTACTTGATTGAAGAATATATTGATGAAATAACTTGTATTTACTGTAAAAGCAGTAAGGTAATCAGGCACGGAACAACTTCCAAAGGCCACAAGCGATACAGATGTCGTAATTGCAGCAAGACATGGATACAAGAACGTAAAGATATGAATAGACCCGACATCTCAGATGTTGTCGAGTCTTACCTGAGCGGTAAAACATATCGTGAACTTGTCGACACCTACAAAAGTTCGCCGTTGAGAATAAATCAGAAGATCAGAGAATTTTTAGAAGGATGTCCCGATTGGGAAGATTTTCTGGATGCTTGTGTTATTAATCATGATACAAAACTAGTTTATCTCATTGGTAAGAATTTTTCCTGCTCTATTCCCGGGTCAAAAAATAATACCATGTATGTGGCAATGGCTGTCGAAGCTTTATCATCGATGGTTCTCGGGTTTGAGATTGGGCTTAAGGATTCCAGAAGTGTCTGGCAGACCCTTTTAACCAGGCTCGACAAACGCGGAATATTCACTCAGACATTCATGACTAATGGCTCTAAGCATATTGAGGAAGCAGTATTGAGTATTTATCCCGATGCTCATCTCAGGATTTATTATCATAGTGCTTACCGAGATCAGGAGCTAATGTGCTGTCTTAATAAGTTACCTATCAATATAAAGTTAATCAATGACGCTCTTACTTCATACGAAAGTATGAATAACCAGAATCTGAACAATTATCTTCAGAAAAATTTCAGTATCAATCTGAACGATTTTCTACAAACTAATCCTGAGCTATTTACTAAGAGATTAAAAGAAAGACTCGACAGCAGACCTAAAATTAGAATTGAAGGTTTGACTACTGCTTTCCAGACTCGATTTGAGAAATTCCACATGCTCAAGGAAGATCCATACCCACTTGTTAATGGCTGGATTGCAAAAACTATGATATCCCAACTAGACTCCGGTTTCAGCAGACTAACGATTTATTCTCAGCTCCCCGCAAGATCATCATTTAAGTTATTTTCCTGCGGTCAGAAGCCTGTGATAATCGAACTTGAAAAGGACAGTGCAATACTCAAGACCTTTGTTATTGAAATCGCCGCCAGATGCATCCAGGTGCCAATATTCTACTCAAAATGCAACATGACTACCGACAGCTGCAGTTTATTCTAAATTTAGAATTGATATTTTAACACAGTTCATTCCTGCGCATGCAGGTGCCCTAGGCCTAGCGTAGCGAATCTTTGTAATCCCGCATCCATAGACGCTGTCATTCCGAACGCAGTGAGGAATCCAGTGAGGAATCCAGTGAGGAATCCAGTGTATTCTTTTGCATTTCAGAATCAATTCAATTGTCAATCTATCTAAAATGACTAAAATCCTCATCTTTCTCAATTTTTCGCAATCCTTCTAAATCAGCATCTGATAATTCGTTACAAAGTATTTTCAAAATCTGTGAGACGTTTTGGCTTTTCATGTGTCATTATTATATTTGAGGAGGCAATTTTTGAAAAAGATATTTAAATTGATATTTTTAGAATATCTTTAATTGTTTCGTAAATTATAGAGTATTATTATGTTTTGTTTATATTAATATCTAAATGTTTTTCACGTAAAAAACCCCAAAAGTTTTTGTCAAACTTTTGGGGTTCCCTACTAACATCCACTTTGCATACAAATAAATCTAAATCAAGAGCAAATCTACTCTCTGATAATTATCGGTTTTTTATTCAGATTTAATTTCTGACTAACCCATGTGTAATCTTTAATGCCGCGGACAGCTTCTTCCTGCGTCTTGTAACAACCATATTTCAGTCTATAATTCACGTTCCCAAAAGAATCGTAATATTCTGAAATAGATGCTTCAGAAAGTCCTGATTTCTGAATAGCGTTCAATGCTTTGTCAACTTCGCTCTTATCTTTATAGCTATTGAATAGGATCGCATAACACATTTTTATGTCAACTGGTTTCGGTTCATCTTTCGAAGGCGGTAATGGTGGCGGTGATTCCTGAAGTATGTTTTCCTTTTGTACTTCGGAAATGCTAATATGTTCTTTCTGATTCGCCTCTATCGTCACTACCTTGGATGCTTTCTTCTCTTCATTAAATTCTGGTTTTTGAACTTCAGGTATAGCTGTAGGAGACTCAGAAGCTTTACTGATTTTATTCTCTTCAGATTTAATTTGCTCGGAGCTTTCTATACTCATCAATTTAATCGGTGCTTCCTTAACTTCACCACCGGGCAGACGTCTGTGGTACTTAATTTCCTCGGGACGGACGATGTCAAGATAAATCTCAATTCTTCTGCTCTGCGGATCGTCCCTCAATCTTCTTTGCTCAAATCCACTTTTGTCAATTCCGAATCCCTCAGCATCGAGAATAACTCTTCCTTGATCTCTCATCTGACTGTAAATAGGTGAGAGCTTTTTCATTTCAATGTCAAATGTAACGAATGTGTAATATGCTCTGAGTTTCGATAGAATAATATTCCCATTCTGTCCTTCATCCTGAAGACTTACCCATTTCCCTTTTGGTTCGTTCGGGTCTGAAGGCCAGCCATGTTTCCACATATCAATACCTGTTGGGATTGAAACCGGTTGACCTCTTTCATCAACACCAACAGTAATTGTTTCATCAGGATAATCATGTTTGTTCTTGGAGGAAGAACGGTATGGATGGTCTTCCCCACCGGACAGTCCACGTGGATCTGTATAACCATGAACTGTAACTTTCAGATACAAAGTATCACGACAGAATTCCTGGAATGAAGGGAGCAGTTTAATCAACGGTTTATAAATTTGTTCAGAGAAATTCTGATCAATTTTTTTTGATGCACCAGTATAATCATGACCGGTAGAATCAACAAATCCGGTACGATTAAAAAATCCATTTGCTTCACGTTTACGGTATTCAATCAGGTTTGTTGTTGTATTTGGATACCAGTAACCAGTAACAAAGTAGGGGAGAGTGTCAGTTGATTGAAATACTATCGGTGGAATTTCAACTTTTTGTCTGGATATCAAAACCTTACGATGGAACAATGTATCCATGCTAAAGGGGCGTACTGTATTTATTGTAAGCCCGTCCGGTCCTTCTACTTTATTCGAATAACATTCCTCATTCACAAATTTAGAGAATTTGATGTCATAATTCTTATTTGCTTCTACTTCATATTCCGAGCCGGAAGTTATATTCACATTGCTTTTTGATCCGGACTCCGATAATGTCATTGAAAGACCATTCTTGATTGTTGGAGGAACAAGTTCATTCCCTCTCGAATCCAGAATACGTTCTTCAACATCTACCTGAATTCTAATCTTGGATTTAGGCAGTGAATAAGCAAAAAGATTCCTTTTATTGAATTCACCTTTGCGATTTGAAGTTATAAATATTGCAGATCTATCGGGTGTAATAAATGGGAATTCATCGTCAGCATCCGAATTATACCTTAAATTCTTTGGAATGCTCAAACCATATTTAGCTGCATCATCAGCAATAGCATCATCAAGAATAATTGGATTTTCCGGAAGCTGAATGCCACCTACATTTTTGAAATCAGCCCGATAAATATCTTTGCCGGTTTTCCCTTTCTCGTTCTTTTTATAATCCCAATTTGTTGAGAAATAGAATTTGCCATCTGCACCAAAATGTGGTGAGAACTCGTCACCCTGAGTATTGATATCAGGTACCGGAACAGGCTTTGACCAAACACCCTGTCCATCGAGAACAGAATACCAAAGGTCAAGTGAACCCTTGCCATCGGCACGATTTGTTACAAAAACCAGAACTTTCCCATCGAGTGACAAAGCCGGTTGAGAATCCCATGCTTCCGGATCGTTAACATTTGTCAGTGGTTCCGGAAATGAATAACCGTCAATCCTTTTAGTCATCTGCCACAGATCAAACAAGTAGCTGGTTCCAGAAGCAGTATTTGTGGACATATCTCTTTCAGCAGCGAAAATAATTCTGTCACCGCTGATAGCCTGTGATCCTCGTGTGAACTGTGCTATTCTCGAAGCATTAGTAACAATTTGTTTCGAGTCCGTCCAGCCTTCGTTCCATGGTGTACTCATGTTTCTCATTGAAGTCGGCCTGGTTGTATAAAAGATTTCAGCTGATATAGCAATAGGCCTTCTGTTAGGAACCGGTCGTGAAGATGTGAAAAAGAGAGTATCTTCTTTGTCACCGAAAATAACCCATGCATTATAATCCTCATCACTACCATTAACTTTTGAACTAAGAATACCACCTTTGAGATCGTCCTTAGCCGTTGCATTGATCAGTGTTGAGCAGCTGAGAATCAATACAAATAATAATAACTTCATTTTTTTCATCATAACAACCTCGATCAAGGTATATAAATTGGATAAATTGAGCGGAATTCGATTCCGGACTGTTTACTCGATGTTTGTTCAATACCTGTATCTATTCTTCTTATATAGATAAGAGCATAAGTTTTTGCACTAATCTGGAATGCAATAATGTCTCCGACTTTCAGTCCACGCAATGGATTGGTCGAATAGCCTGTTGCATAATTTGGATCGGCAACGAATTGATTGTAAATTCCTGCGACATTCGAGAATTGAGCTTCAGGAACCCCACTTCTCCAGACTTTCATACCTATAAAAGAGCTGATAGATTTCAATATTGGTTCCTGTGGCGGATTAGCACTTGCGTTATTGTCATCAACATCCACCCAGATATTACCCTTCAATGGCGGAAAAGGTCCCGGTGTATTTCCAGGTCCTTTTGTGATTGTACGAGCACCATCACCAAAATAATATACTTCATTCTCCGGATCAGATTTCAGTGGAGTTTTCTGATCGTAAGCTCTAAGATTTATAATAGGGCTTATATCAGGATAAATCGAGACAACTGCAGCTGCATTAATAGTCTGAGTGCATCCGGGTGTTGTAGCAATTATTCGGATACTGAATGCACTGTCAGATGTTCGTTTGTTGTTACCTCGTGCAGCTACTATAACTGCCATTTCATCAATTGTTGGAGCCGTGAAAGTAACCTGTATAGATCCAATATCTCCCGGTGACAAACTCAATGATTGAGGACTTACCGTATAATACTTTTGGGAATAATTATCCGGATACTGCACTGAGAAAGTGATGTTAACATCAGTACAAGCAGTATCGGGGACTCTGAAATAATAAGTCTTAGTTACAGAACTCAATATTGGAGGATCTATAGTGGGTACTGATGCAAAAACCCTCTTGTCAACACGGTTTGATAATGTATCAAAGACCTGAGTCGGATTAAATGCTATAAACTGACTTCTGTCAAGACTGTAGAATGGACATGATGACGAACATGCATCTCCATTCAGATATACATCAAAATCGCAGTGATTGTTAGTTCCTTCGTAAAGAATATTTAATTTGAGTGTATCAACAGAGTTTTTTGCCTTGACGGCTGTGAACCTTGCTGAAATACTGAGAGATTGACCTTTTGCCAATGTTACAGGGAAAGTAGGACTGAGAATTTGCCAACCATCATTGCCATCAAAAGATACCTGGCTTAATGTTACAGCACATGGAGAATTATTGGTGAATACTGAATTTTGAATATCTTTTGATTGGCCGATAGGAAGTCTGTCAGTCAAAGTCATTGTGAAAGAAGTATTAGCCGGATCGCAGTTGCAATCAGGAGCTACAACTTCAGCATTTAGATTGATAGTGTATGTCCCCGTTTGGTTTGCTCCGCATTTTACGGCTATAGGTAATGTAGAATTAAATGTTCCTGCTGTTTTGGTCGATACAGAGAAGCAAATCACAAGTGTCTGTCCAGGTTTAAGTATGTATGAACCGTTTGAGGCTTGAACAGGTAATCCATCAATAACAACGGAATTTAAAGTAAAAGTCTGATCATTAAATGCAGGCAGAGTAATTGTCATATCTTGCTGGCTGTTATTGAAAATACCGGCAGAGCATCTGTCATACTTATTCACATTAATAGGTGTATTCTGCTTTAGCTGTAAATTTCCAATATCATCAACAAATTTGAGTGTTTCAGTTCCATTGAGGGAATTACAATCAATGTTCGTAACACTGACAGTATCAAATAAGAAGACAACAGTTGTATCGGTACAAATAAGAAGACTAGATTTAAGTTGAGTTTTACCATTATAAGTTGCCGATATATTGTAGTTTGTTCCAATTAGAGGGGTTGTGACAGTAAATACAGTCGCACCCAGATCATTGGTAAAACCCTGAAGAGGAGTCCCTGTAGTATTGATAGGAGCTAGACGAATATCGGCACCCTTAATAGGAATTTTAACTTTGGGGTTACCCTGATCAATCTGATAAGCCAAGACACTTAGTTTCCTGTTGTTGTTATTAGATGGAGCAGTAGTTTCCATACAGCCAACAACAAGAAAAATCATAACCAGAACGGCGAACATCCCAAATAGCAGGAAATTGGTATTCCGTTTTATTACATTTGATTTCATAACAATCTATCTTAATTAAGTTCTACAATCGATAATTAAATATTAATAAGTAATGCCGAATCTCAATAAAAGGACATTAGAAGCACGGTAAGGATTTCTCTCACCGTCAGGAATCCCCGGACAACAAGTAATTTCTGGTAAAGGGAGATTCATATATCTATAACCTAGATCAACAGAAAAATCAACATTACAATTAATTGCCCAATCATAGCCGATACCAATCCCATAAAAAAATCTTTGGCTCTTCATATCTTTGCCAAACATAGGTGCTTTCGATTTGAAGTCAAGAGGTAAACCTGAGTTACCATAGATATACCAGCTGTTGCAGTTATCAGAGAATTTTGCCGGGAATTGATTGAAAGTATACCTCAGATTCAAGCCCAGAGGAATGAAAATCGACTCATCGACTGGCCAGGCTCCCAAAATAAATCCTCCTTGAAAATGATGAGCCTTATCAATAAAAAGCAAATCCCACATTCCGGCAAGCTCTAATCCGAGCACAAGCGAAGAACCGCCTCGATCGAACCCAAGGAATTTAGAATTGTAAACTGTTGTTCCATTAGAAGATGGATAGACAACTGAATCTTTTGTGCCGCGATATCCTAAATCACCCCTTATTTCGAGTTTATCGAATATCCACCAACCATTACGAATGCGGCAACAACCTTCAATCGGTGCGAGATCATTAGAAGCAATTTCTTTAGGTGGTTCCAGAGGATCGGAAACATAAGTAACTCTCTTAACCCTATTAATGGGAACCTCATAAATAGGTGGTTCTTCCTTTTCAGCACATGGAATACCTTCTACGCGAACACGTGCTTCCCTGTCCTCAGATGCAGGAATTAGCTTGGGTTGTTCAGCTGATTTAATTGATGTCAACTTTTGATTAGGATCACATCTGTTCGTTATAGGCAGATCACTTTCTTTTAATTCAACATTCCATTGAATCACATTCTTTTGAGTAGAACAAGAGAAAAGAAAAGAAGAAATAGTGACTGCAAAAATTAGAAGTATCAGCCTACTTTTTAACTGGATTGGTAATTTGGGTCTCATAGTTCTTTTATTTTTTTATAGTGAATTATGTTTGTACTTTATTGCTTTCAATCAGATTATAACCCGAAAATAATTATTAATTAATTGATTATCAAATAAAAATTTTAAAATTATTATTTGGTGAACGTAAAGCAAAATGATAAATAAAAAAAAACATAATATTCTGATTCTAACGTTTATATCAAATGAAATATGATAATTGATGTAAATACTGAATAGAACTAATTGGAACAAATTTAGAAATGACAAAACAAAACAAAATTGAAGTATTTATCTGCTACATTACTTTCGTGTTGATGAGTGCTTTTCACTCCCAAAATATTTTCACCATACAGATTAATAATCTTTACAGCCCACTGTTTGTTTTAATTTTCGTTTGGATTGTTGTTCGGATAACGATACAAACTGATAGTAGCAAAAACATTTCAATTTTTTCTTTCATTGTATTTTCCTTATCATTAATCGTTTCTTTACTGGTGTTTAGAAACGATGCATTTGTAACGAGTTTTCACTTTGGAACAATACTCAAACCTCAAATTTTTTCCATTCCACTAACTGCCGGATTTATCTGGCTGAATGCTATATTCGTTGCAACTGCTCTTATTCAAAGATTTCATTCTTTCAATAACTTCAATGTAATCACAAAATCACTTCTTATAGGTTTGAGTTTTCTTGTTTTTGATATATACCTCGAACCGGCTGCCGGGAGTTTGGGCTTTTGGTACTGGGGTGGGGCTAGTATCCCGATTTTGAACTACATCGTATTGTTTTGCTTCGGTACTTTGATGGGATTAATTGGACTCAAATTGAAAGTATTAACCGAACAATTACCTTCAATCGCAGTGCATCTCTATCTAGCTCAGATATTATTTTTCTTGGTCGTATTTTTTAGCTGATTCCGAACTTATGATAATATTCGAGCAATACATCCCTGGCAGATGATATGTCTTCTCCGAAAGAAATTATTCCACTACTGTGCCCTGCCATCGCTATGATTCTTGTCTCAGCGAGATCACTTGTCTCGAACAGCTTAATTATATTTAACGCAAGGTCAACTGTACCGAATTCATTGTCAATATCTGTTGCAGGAACTTTGTTGAGAATTTTCTCCCAAAAGGATTGATGATGAACGTGAATTACTGCTCCAATATTCTCATTATATTCATACACAGCCGCATGAGTAAGCGATTCTGAGGATGCATTGACAAATCCTTTGCATATTACACTATTTTCACCAAAATTATATGAAAGTACTTCAACATAATCTCTTGTATCCAAAATGCGCTTTCCTCCGGTCTGAGTGCCACTTATCAGAAATGAATCATTTGAAGTTCTGATACTAATATTTCCATATCCGATACCGCCACTAATACCTATCAATCCTAAATCAAAAAGTTCTGTTCGAATTTTGTTCATTTCTTTTATTGAATCATAAAAGGTTGCAATACCTTCAATCAAAGTGCAATCGAATTTAATATAAGCATCATTGATCTTCATATCCGCTCCGGGAAAAGTTTAAGAATTGAATTTTTATCTGATTTGCATACTCCACGTTCAGTTATTAATCCGGTTACTAGCCTTGCCGGAGTTACATCAAATGCCCAATTGCGTGCTAGAGTGTCCTGATGAGAAATTCTTACTCTTACTATTTCGTTGTCGCAAAGCCCATCCATATAATTCACTTCGTCAGAATCACGTTCCTCAATCGTAATCTTTGTGCCGTCGCCCTTCATTTGGAAGTCAATAGAACTGGAAGGGGCCGCCACATAAAACGGAATATTATTATCAAAAGCTGATAGTGCTTTAAGATAGGTGCCGATTTTATTGGCAACTTCGCCATTAAGGGTAGTTCTGTCTGTACCAACTATTACCATGTCCACCATACCGTTCTGCATCAAATGTCCACCAGAATTATCTGAAATAAGATGATGTGGTATATTCTCATTCATTAGCTCCCATGCTGTCAATTTAGCTCCCTGATTTCTTGGTCTTGTTTCATCAACCCAAACATGAATATCGATCCCGGCTTCATGTGCAAGATAAATTGGAGCTAGAGCTGTGCCATAGTCAACTGTAGCCAGCCATCCGGCATTACAATGAGTTAAAATATTGATTTGTTTGAGATTTTTTTCTTTTATAATTGATCTGATTAATTCCAGCCCATGAACTCCTATTTCTTTATTTTGAGAAATATCCTCCTCACAAATGCTTGAAGCCGTCTCTAGCAAAATTCTTGCTTTTTCTTCCCAGTCTGATACATCTTTTATACTGTCCAGTTGTCTGTCAACTGCCCATTGTAGGTTGACAGCCGTAGGTCTTGCCCATTTCAGCTCGTTAACTTTATTATAAAATTTATCTACAAAATCTGCTGAATTTATACTATCCTTCATGGCTAACCATACTCCGAAACCACCTGCTGCACCAATAAGCGGAGCTCCGCGAACTACCATTTCCTTTATTGCCCAAATTACATCATCTGCAGTCTTAAGCTTTAATATTTCAAATCTGAATGGTAATTGTCTCTGGTCGATGACATTTACTGCACTGCAGTCATCATTTAGGAAAATACTTCTATAATGCTTGTTATCAACTCTCATTTTACTTTAGATTTAAAAGTCCATATTATCGACATTAAATTACTTAAATCCTTTATTATTTCACAAAATTTCTTTATTTTTGTAAGTTATAGATTATTGTTAATTTGAGAAGATACTGAATGGCAAAGTCATTAAGCATATTGTATGTTACTAGTGAAGTTTTTCCTTTCGCTAAAGTAGGTGGTCTCGCAGATGCATCCCACGCTTTTACTCTTGCGGTTAGAGATTTCGGACACGATATAAGAGTCATGTTACCAAAATACGGAAACGTTTCCGAAAGAAAAAATAAAATTCACGAGATTAACAGACTAAAGGATATTCCTATTCCTGTTGGAAAGGAATCTGATCTGGCTACCGTTAAATCTTCTTCGATGGCGAGCCCTAGAACTAAGGTGCAAGCTTACATTACAACAAATCAGAAATACTTCGATTTAAAGAAAACATTTTATACCGATGTTAAGACAGGCCTAGATTTACCCGACAATGATGAAAGGTTTATTTTCTTCCAACGTAGCGTTGTGGAAACATGCATGCTTCTTGGCTGGGTACCCGATATCATTCACTGCAACGACTGGTACTCTGCACTAATACCTGCTTATGTTAAAATGATGTACCCCTCAAAATTCAAAAAAACTAAAGTTATTTTCAGCATTCATAATTTTGCAAGGCAGGGTGTTTTTCCTGCTTCCACATTTGAAAAAACTGGATTCGGCAAAGAACTTAAGAAGAGTTTTATTCATAAGAACAGTTTCAATTTTATGAAAGCCGGTTTGATGTTTGCTGATTACATTACTACCAACAGTCCGACTTATGCTGAGGAAATGCTAAAAGATGCAGATTATAGCGACGGATTAAATAAAGTATTGGCAGAGAAATCTGATAAGTTTTCCGGCATATTGCTAGGGCTTGATGGCTATCATTTCAACCCTAAACATGATCCGGAAATTGCCAAAAAGCTAACCGACGACACATTGCAATTTAAAAATGAGAATAAAAAGCAACTCTGCAAAGATATTGGGATGCCCTTCCAGTTAAATGTTCCTTTGGTCGGCATGGTCTCCAGAATTAACGATCAAAAAGGTATTCCTTTGCTTATTGAATCTGTCGATAAGCTTATGAAAGAAAATGTTAATGTTGTTGTCCTCGGTCAGGGTAATTCAGAATTAAAAGCGAAACTCAAGAAAATCGCTACAAAATATCCACAGAGATTTATTTATATCGATGAATATAATGAGAAATTAGCACACCAGATTTATGCAGGATCTGATTTGTTCCTGTCACCTGGTTCTTATGCTCCATCCGGACTTAGTGCTATGTTTGCTCTTAATATGGCAACCTTACCGGTAGTTGTTGCCACTGGAGCACATCAGGATTTCATAATAAATTTCAATGCAAAAACTAAAAAGGGAAATGGCTTCGTCTTAACCGAAAGTACTTCAAATGATTTCTTGAAACAAATGAAAAGTGCACTCGTATTGTTCAATGATAGAGAAATTTGGAATACTCTGATGGAGAATGCACTATCCACAGATCTGACATGGACTAAATCAGTTCGTAAGTATGACGAAATTTATAAGAATGTGTTCAAAGAATCATAAATGAAATTTAGACAATTAGTTCTTCCCTTATTCACTTTTGTAGCTTTGTTGTTTTTCACCAGTTGCAATGATCTGCCCACTGATGTGGGTTATTCTATGCTGTTCGATACCTTGTCTCTAAGGTCTGTGAATTCAAAAGACAACCTACTAATTGCATCCAGCACAAATCTTCATCATAAGATTCAAATATTCAATTCCGGAGCACTTTACCTTGGAAGAACAGATAGCCTGTTTGCGGTTTCAATGCTCAGATTCGGATATATTCCTGATTCATTAAGTTATCTTACTGCTGATTCAATAATTTCTTCCTATATCATCATGTATCCCACAAGATATGCTTATGGCGATTCAATTAGCAATGCTATGAGCTTTGATATTTTCAAAATAAATAAATACTGGACCAGCAAAACAAACGATGATTCACTTTTCAATGGTGTCTGGGGAAAATCTGATTTCTTTGATACCAAATCATTAGGATCTTATAACACTTCAATAAAGCTTTCCGATGTTATGAATCCAATCAAAGTTGATATAAACAAAGATTTAATGATTGAATGGTTTAAGTTATCAGCATTGAAGGATACAACCAAAATTAACTGGGGTATCGCTCTCGTTCCTAACGACAACAGCAATGTTATTCATCAGTTCTCAGCTCAGGCACTTGCAGAATCCAATCCCCATACTGAGCTTTATGTTATTTACAAAGATACGACAGGAACTCTGGACACTCTCAACCTCTTTACTGCAATTGACGCATCCGTCGTGTGCAGTAAGAGATCTTACTCCGGAACTGACATAATCACTCAGGGTTCTGTTAATGTTCAAAACAAGCTTAGTTTCGATTTTAGCAGTATTCCTCCTGAATCTGCAATTTTATCTGCCCAGCTTGAGTTAACATTGAATCCATCAAAAGTCAAAAAGGGAAATTATCTCTTAGATTCACTCGTCGCTGGAGGTGTTTTCATTACTTCAAATATTGATACTGCACCCAAATATCAGTTCTACTTTGAAAAACAAATACCTGCCGATACTATTAGATTTCTGGCTCCTAAGCTGAATCAAATAGTCGAAGAAATCATCAGGAATGGCGGCAAGGGTGATATTATTATTTATCCAGCCGGCTGGAGTATGGTTAGAAAAATTGACCAGATGGCTTTCTACGGATCAAATGATCCAAATCCTAATTTAAGACCTAAATTACGAATTATATACAGTAACAGGTTCAAAAAGTAATTGAAATTTAAACTTTACATATTGATTATAATTGGATTTAGTATTAATCTATATTCACAGGGTGGCTCAAACTACTCAGTCTATGGGATAGGGGACTTGCAAAATGGTCTTGGTGCCGCGTTCGACGGTTTGGGCGGTACATCTATAGCTGTTCCTTTCAGTCATTCTATCAGCACTCGCAACCCGGCTCAGTGGTCTTTTATTTCTTCCACTAGAATTCAGGCAGGATACAGGTTTTCTCAGCAATTGGTTACTAATTCAACTAATACAATTTATCAGAATAATGGTAAAGTTGATGGTTTCCTTATTAATTTTGCCGTTGATACTACTATCGGTGCCGCAGTAGACATAGGGTTCGGTCCCTACTCATCTACCAATTATCTTATATCATCACCGGTATCTATAAATGATGATTTGGGAACAGTCACTGGTAGAATGGACTATCAGGGGCAGGGCGGACTTGCCCAGGCATATATCGGTACATCAATCAGACCTCTCAGGAATCTTTCAATCGGCGCTTCAATTATCTCTTTATTCGGCAATAGCACTAAATCAAATTCAACTGTTCTTGATATTGCAAATGCTACTCCAACAAGAACCGATTTGATCGATACTTACAATGGTATGGCTTTCAGACTTGGTTTGATATATGAGCCTATTGAAAAGCTGTTTGTTGGAGCATACAGTGAAATTCATTCAAATCTCGACATAACTCAGAACTATTTCTACTATTCATCATATCTTCCTGATAGTACATACACCTTTGACGTTACCAAACAGCTACCTAATCAGTATGGATTCGGCTTGTCATATACTACAGGGAAGTTCATGTTTGCCGGGGATTATATGTGGCAGGATTTTTCTAATCTGAATTACAACATAAGTCCAAATGCAAAGTTCAGAAAATATACAGCGGCTAGCTTCGGAATTTCCAGATTGGGCAATCCCAATGTTTCAGCTCCTCTAACCGACAGAACAACATATAATTTCGGAATCACATACAAGCAAAACTACCTGATCGTCAATAATACTGAAATCAACGAACTATCAGGTTCATTCGGTTTCTCATTGCCAATAGTCGGCAACGCATTCCTCGATGCAGCCTTTGCCTTCGGTGTACGTGGTGCAACAACCAATGGTCTTGTAAGTGAGAAATTCGGCAGAATGACAATCTCCATCAGCTTAGGCGACTACTGGTTCCAACCCTTCAAACGCGATTTCTAAAAACTCTGTCATTCCTGCGCATGCAGGTGCCCTAGGCCTAGCGTAGCGAATCTTTGTATTTGTATTGTCATTCCGAACGCAGTGAGGAATCCAGTTATATTTGCCTGTCATTCCGAACGAAGTGAGGAATCGCTGTATTTATTTCCTTGTAGGGGCGGGTTCTAAACCCGCCCTTCTCATTTTCTTCTCGTAGGGACACGGCGTGCCATGTCCTTGTCTTCTATCCCATCGGGATTTAATATTTGTAGAAAAATTAAAAAAAATCCTTTATCCCATAGGGATTATATATATTTATTTTCGTATTCAAATTAATTTTTATTATTTTTGTGTAATATAGTTATTTATTTAGGAGTGTTAATATGGATTTTATTGATTTAGTCAATCAGCTCACATCAAGAGTTGATAAAATGTTACCAAAGATTCAAACTGAAGAAGCTACAAAGAATGCCTTGGTTATGCCTTTTATACAAATTTTAGGTTATGACGTTTTCAATCCATTTGAGGTTAATCCAGAATATATAGCTGATATTGGAATAAAAAAAGGCGAAAAAGTTGATTATGCGATTATGAAAGATGGTGAGCCTGTAATCCTTATTGAGTGCAAACATCATTCCGAAAATTTAGATCCTCATAATTCGCAATTATTTAGATATTACCATACATCTAAGGCAAAATTTGGAATATTGACAAATGGCATTGTTTATAGATTTTATACTGACCTTTTAGAACCTAACAAGATGGATGAAAAGCCTTTCTTGGAAGTTGATTTGTTAAATCTTAAAGAGCAAGTAATAACTGAATTAAAGAAATTCCATAAATCATATTTTGACATCAATAATATTTTTAATTCGGCTAGTGAACTTAAATATTCAAATCACATAAAATCTATTATTAATGACGAACTGAACGACCCTACAGTCAATTTTGTTAAATTCTTTGTAAGTCAGGTTTATAGCGGAGTGGGAACTCAAAAAGTTTTGACTCAATTTAAAGATATTGTTAAGAGATCATTCAACCAATTCATTAGTGATAAGATCAATGATACTCTTAAAACCGCCATCGAAACAGAAAAAACAAAGGAAGCCGAAATAATCAAACAAACAACTTCACCGGCTGTGGAAGAAAGTATTATTGTTACTACGGAAGAAGAGATGGAAGCTTATTTTATAGTAAAATCTATTCTGAGAGCTAAATTTGAAAGTAGTAGAATCCATTATCGAGATTTCCAATACTTCTTTAGTATACTTCTCGATGATTCTATAAGGCAAACAGTTTGTAGACTATATTTGCACGATGGTAAAAAGCAAATTGGTATTTTTGATGAGAACAAAAAGGAAACTAAATACGAGCTCAAAAAATTGGATGATATCTATCAGTATAATGATCAGATTATTAGAACTACAGAACGATTAGCTAGTGGGGAAAAACCACCTAAATCAGCTACAACCCCAAGTCCTGATATGTCTAATTAGAATTTAATATTCTATCATTTTTTTAAGGTGAGTTCTGAACTCACCTTTTTTTATCTCCATTGTTCAAATAAGATCTAGTGTTTCCCACTATTAACAGTTGCTTTAGTGCTCCCTCTCCAAGCATGGGAACGGTCGGGGTGCCTTTAGTCCTTCCTCTCCGATTGTCGGAGAGGGTAGGGGTGAGGACAATTCTGTATTCCTTAGTCATTCCCTTGCCTCCGGTAGGTCATGCATCCCTGCCAGACCATCAATTCTCAATTATCAATATCTTAATTATATTTTTTTTAAATTTCTTTTTAATATAATATAAAAACCGTTTCCTTGCCATATCATCCCTCC
>CAIOZA010000113.1 GCA_903862655.1 uncultured Ignavibacteria bacterium | reverse complement strand
GTAAGTGTCTGCTCGAGAACTTTCCATTCGCTTGATTTGCTCAGCTGGAATGGTTCTTCAGGATAATGGAAACCATTTGGCTCAGTATATCCATATTTTGCATTAACCGATAAGAACATATTCTTAAGTAAGTACTGATTATAGAAATAATTAGGGTCGACTTCTGCAGGTTGTTTGGAATAGAAATTATTGAAGAGCATAACGTCGCCAATCACGCCCTTGAAATGATCTGAGTATGTTTCGCCTGTGTTATAATCATAATAACTTGTTCTGGCAGCACCACCGACGGCAGTTTTATCATCGCCGTCCATGCTCAAACCACTGAAAGGTACCCAAGTAGAGAATTTTGGATTACCATTCCCACTATTTGGATAATATGCACCAGCTACAGATACGGATCCTCTGAACTTATTATTTCCCATATCGTATTCTAGAATTGCCATATAAGTTGTTCCGGCAGACATAGGATAAACTTTGCTACCAGTTTCTGTAGAATTATAAACAATATATTTTCTTTCGAAGCGATTCCACATACCGAATCCAAGTTTACCGTTTGTTATGTAAACATTAAATCCAGAGAGAGGACCACCTGCTTCGAAAATAGTTTTTCTACCATCGGAATAATAAGGATCAACATCAGCAGGCGTGCCATTAACAGCAGGATTGTCTACAGTTGAAGGTTTGAATAAAACTACAAGTGTTTTATCGTAGCAGGATGGTTCCCATTCGTTAGGCTCACCTGATGTAATTTCTTCATTATAATCTGATGTCATGATATCCGATAGGCCATAGGATGAACTACCATACTCACTCACAAAAGAAACACCTTGCTTACCATTGTTATAACCAATACCTGTTGCAACAACTGGTTGTCTTGCTGCTAAAGACATTGTAGCGTTTTCTTGGTTAGTAGATACTGGCGGTATGCCAGAAACGGTAAAAGCTTTATCTTTCCAAGTAGAAACTTTACCAGCGGTATTAATAATATTTGCATTATCCATACCATCATACCAAAGAACTAAGTTTTCATCATCAGATGGATCTTGTGTTCCGCTTCCGCAAGGTTCTGCACCAGAGCCAGCATAGCTGTTAAAAAGAACTGAAATGTCTGAAGGACTTAATTGGGCATTGTAAACACCAACTTCGTCGATAAGACCATCCCACCAGAATTGCTGCATAGCAGTTGTACCAGTGTTTACACCACCGATATCAACCATTCTAGATGTATGCCAAGGGCCTTTTGGTTCGGCAAGTTTTTGGAAGTTATGTTGAGTCCATGAACCATTACCATCTTCATCTTCATAAACTGTAAGTTTATAATCATGATTTGTTGTGCTATTTTTTTGGTAGGTCGCAACAACAAAATACCAGAAACCTTTTTTGATTTTGAAATCTGGTGATGAAGGAATAAGATTATTATTTGAAAAAGTTGTAACGCCGCATGAATAAGGCAGACTAGAATACCAAGCCCTAAAAGTGAGAATTCCACTTGTATTGTCATCCACCTTTAGTTCATATTGTGTATTTGCTCCGTCCCATCCCTTGGAAATAATCTGACGATGTTTTGTATCGTCTGCATTTGTATTAATCCAGCAGGAAATTGAAAAACCTGATCCATCTACCATTATTGGAGGTGTACCAACTGGTCCGCCTGAATAGAAATCAAGTTTTGCTGGTGTCCCAAAAGAGACATATCTTGAACCGGTTGGATCATCATATCCAGGAGCCCAAGCAGCTTTGTACTGGATGCAAGAATTATTATAGCCGCTAGTCCAGAGAGCTGGTGGTGTAGGAAATGGTGGCATCACCGGGCTAACTATGGAGCCATTTGCAGCAGTGGCAATTGCATCGGGCACATTAAGTCCGTCGCACAAATCAAAATTCCAATAGGCAACTAATGCTGTTTTAGCAGTACCAGGTGTCAGATCTGTTGGAAATGATTTTGTTGCAAAAAGACCGGTACTGGCGATAACAGTTGTTATAGCCAATAACAAGTAAAGTTTTAAAAAATGTTTCATAAGAAACTCTCGAATAAAAATGTTAAAAAAAGATTAAAAGAGTTACTCGATCAAAAGTACTGCTGCAAAAATAACTGAAGTAAACAAGGTACGAAATACCAAATACTACTGATTTTTTCAATATACCAAGTACTACGTAGTTTTCTACGTATATCTACTGATATAAAAAAATCAGTATTGCTACTGATATACGATTTTCCCATCCCCACCCCAAATCCACCGCACACCCGCACCATTCCTCCCTCCCCTGCTTCCTAACTCCCTCTCCGATTGTTGGAGAGGGTCGGGGTGAGGACAATTCTGCATTCATCTTGTATTCCTTTCTTTCTTGTCCTGTCATTCTGAGCGTAGCGTGAGTCCCGTAGGGCTAACTTGTGAATCTATGTATTCCCTCCTCATTCGATATTCGATATTCATCATTCGATATTCGATATTCGATATTCAATGTTCATTATTCAATGTTCATTATTCGATATTTGTATTCCCGCTTCCGGTAGGTCACGCATCCTGCTTGACCACTCCATAATGGACAATCAAGGATGATTATCCTACTATACAATAATTGGTTCATTCTTTGTAAATCTATGAATAGCCATGAGCTTTAGCTCGTGGTTAATAAAAAATGATTTTACCTTCTGGTTCCTAAGCTCCCGCTTGGGAACCTCCTTCAATTTCTGCTTTTGCTAAAATTTATCAATTATCAATTCTTAATTATTTCTCGCTCCCGCTTGGGAACCCATATCAAATCTGTTCCAAAGAAGGATCTTGGGGAACAAGATTCAACTCCGTAGGAGTGACCTGTTTGTAGAAAAACAGTCCACCATGATAACTCCTAGCGCTATAGGTGCGACCTTTTTACACCAATTAAAATGGTTCGCTAGGTCTTGCATCGTACTTGACCGTAAAACATTAAAGAAATAAATCTAATGCCATATCGTTTAATAAATAATGATGAGTATTGAGGAACATATAGAATATTGGATTGAGAGTGCAGATAATGATTTATCCACTGCTGAATCTAACTTTGTGACCAAACACTATGACTGGTGCTTATTTATTGCTCATCTTGTAATTGAAAAGGCTTTGAAAGCTCTTTATGTGCAGGAAAATGACAACGCTACACCTCCTAAAATTCACAATTTGTTACGTTTAGCCGAACTTTCAAATATAAAATTAACTGAAGATCAATCGGTTTTCTTTTCTTTAATTAATAAGTTCCAAATGGAAGCAAGGTATCCTGAGTACAAAAATGAATTATATAGAATGGCAACTAAAGATTTTACTGAATTCAATCTAGTAGCAATCAAGGAGAATTATTTATGGCTGAAGTCTCTGATAATATTAAAGAAATAGTAAAAAAGTTTATTCTTGAGGCTAAAAAAGATAATATAAACATTATCCAGGCAGTTCTATTTGGCAGCTACGCCAAGGGAACTAATCACGAGTACAGCGATATTGACCTTGCAGTTGTTTCAAAAGATTTTGAAGGAAAAAGGCTGTTCGATAATATAAAACTTATTAATGCAGCACTGAAATCAAGTATTGACTTAGAAACTCACCCATTTCGTCCAGAAGATTTCACAGAGGATAATCCATTCGTCAAGGAAATTCTCTCATACGGAATTAGAATTATTTAATCACAACATTACTTTTTCCTTTCCCGTAGGTCATGCATCCTGCTTGACCATTAATTATCTACCGTAGCGTAGCGGAGATCTGCGTAGCTCATTATTAATTATCTACCGTAGCGTAGCGGAGATCTGCGTAGCTCATTATTAATTCTCAAATCTTCCTGGCATTCCTGCTTGACCATTCATTCTCAATTATTTCCAGCTCCCGTTTGGGGGAACCCGGCTCAAATCTATACCCAAAGACCTTATTGGAAAACAAATACGAAATTACGATAAAATATTACAATTATGAATTTATTCGACAAATGATGCTTAATTTAAAAAATGGGTCTCCTTTTTGGGGAAACCCATTTTATGAGCCGGATGAGCTTATTATCCGTTACGAAATTTTATTTATTAATTATCAATTTGCCGGTCTGTACGAATCCATCACCGGAAACTCTATATGTATAGAATCCCGTCGAAAGAACTGAGCAATCAACATTAAAGCTGTGCATTCCTGATGCAACATGACCTGAATAAATTGATGAAACTATATTACCAAGATTATCAACTAATTCTATTCTGATATTTTGTTCTGAAGTGAAGTTAACAACTATTGTTGATTTGCTATCTGCTGGGTTTGGATAAGCGAAAGCACTTTGATCATCACCAGTAATTGTTTCATTCCAAGACAAATCAACCCAATCACTTTGAGATAATTTTGAATATTTATAAACACCAGGATAATCATACCTATAATTTGCGACAAAACTTAAAGAAAGATAATCATAAACATATTGAGCATCTGACAAAGTATTCCCTTGACTTAAATCACCGTTGTAAAGTAATACTTCCATAATAGAACCATTAAAATGATCTGAGTACGTTTCACCTGTATTATAATCATGATATGATGTTCTTGAAGCCCCACCAATAGCGAAGTTTTCAGTTTCTGCTTCTTTAGTTAAACCTGAGAATGGTATCCATTCTTTTCCATTAAGATAAGAAACATAAGTATTAACCCCGTCACTAAAATGAACTTTGAATCCTTTATTTGCAATACTATATTCAATATGTGCTAAATAAACCATGTTCCTTTGTAATGGGTAGAGATTAGGAGCCATTAATTTTGTATATCTTCTTTCAAATCTGTTCCACATACCGAAGCAAAGCTGTCCACCACTAATATAAATATTAAATCCTGAAAGTGGTCCACCAAATTCAGCTATTGTTTGACGTCCGTCAGAATAGTAGGGCTTCGGATCTCCAGGTGAAGGGTTTGATGAATTGATGCTGTTGCCAGTCTTAAATAGAACGATTAAATTTTTATCTGTTTGGTCATCAAATGTCCATTCATTCGTATTTTTAGTTGTTAAATACTCATTTATATTATCCTGTCCAACAAGAATATCTGAATAACCATAGTGGTTACTGGCATAATCAACAAAGAAAGTGACACCAGGACAACCACTAGCTGTATTTACAGAATAAGTAGGTACTCTATTCCCATCAATTGATGCATCTTCATGAAAAGTAGTTTTATCTTTCCATGTATATAAAGTAGTTCCATTAATTAATGAAGGGAAATCAGGGGTATCATCTGCATTTACATCATTGCCGTCATACCATAACACTAAATTATTTGTGGGAGGATTATTTATTCCCGTTATACAAAAAGCACCATTTGCACCCGATAAACCTATACTTTCATTATTCCAGATATCCAAAACTTGTTGCCCAGATAATGCAATATCATAAACTTTAATTTCATCTAGATAGCCGTGCCACCAATATTGTAGAGGATTTCCTCTGTCATAAGCTGCACCAATTGAAACTGCCTGAGATGTCTGAACAACACCAGGATTAGTTCTGGTAGCATCTAGTTCTCCATTAATATAAATTTTCCATGAGCCTGAATTGTTATTTAGATCATAATCTGAATTTTCATCATAAACTCCTGTCACTAAATACCAGACTCCAGGAACTAATTTTGTATTTGATATAACACCACAACCATTATTTCCTCTTGTATTATTCCAAGATCTAAAAGTAAATCTATAATCATTATCAATTTTAATGGCTTTTAATTCTATCTGTGTTATACCTACATTACCCTCCATTTCATGACCTTTACAGTAAATGAACATATCTTGACTTCCATTGGGCTGATCAGCCTTCGCCCATCCGGTAACAGAAATACTTTTACCATAAATGTTTAGTTTAGTAGGATTACCAATATCAACATATTGATTTTCATTAAAATAGAGACCGAAACCCTTTCTACCTGCCGTTTTACTAGCACCCATTATTGTACCATCTGCCGGTGGTGCGATATCATCAAATACAGTTGTTGAAAGTAAGCCTATATTTTCAATACATTCATCAAATGTCCATTCAGCAATTGGAGTTGGTAATGGTTTACAAATATTAACTGGGTATATAGTCCAAGAACTATTAGTCCACTTGATTACATATCTTTCTTTTTGAACGCCATTGAAATACGAATCAAAATACAAAAAAGCACGATAAGCAGAAGTATTTGAGAATTCGATATTGAAATACAATTCTTTTGTGAAATTACTTTGATCATCACTTAAATTTGTTTGCTCGATAATAGCAGTGGAAGAGGTATTTGTTGTTTGTGTCCAAATTGGAAAAGCCCCATGACCACTACCAGCCCACTTAGATATTGATATTCCAGTTAGAGAATTACCGATAGTATAAAGAGCATTGGGAAAAGACGTATTAGTTACTGCAGTAATAACAATTTTATCAACTGGACCTTTGGAGGCTACAGGAAAAGGAGGATAGGAAGGGTTTGCATTAAAACCATCTACCTTTCCATAATTCTCACAGCTACCAACAAAAGGTTCATTTGGAAAATCATATCCTATAAATCTTTGTACAAAATGACCATCTCCAGAGAGAAATTGGAATCCTGTGCCTGCCGGAAGGCTTTCCATAAAAAACTCTGCTCTTGAAATCTGAAATGCACAAACAAATAGCAACAACGTAATGATTGCTCTGCTCTTAAAATTAAAAATCTTGACCATAAAATCTCTCCGCAACTATCTAATAAATAATTTACTTTTCTGATTATTACAAAATTAGATAATATCAAAACCAATTGAAATACCAAATACTACGTAGTTTTACAATATACCAAATACTACGTAGTTTTTCTCCGTATTGCTACTGATATATTAGTTATAAAGTTATAATATTCCCCCCTAACTCACGCATCCCTGCTTGACCATTAATTATCTACCGTAGCGTAGCGGAGATCTGCGTAGCTC
>CAIOZA010000112.1 GCA_903862655.1 uncultured Ignavibacteria bacterium | reverse complement strand
TTTTTAGTCTACCGATCGCGGTGATAGTTTATCGCCTGTATCACATTTTTTTCGCCGCGCTCGCCAGACTAAAAACACTCTGCATTTGATTACCGGCTAAAATTTATACGCCTTAACCCTATGCAAAAATATTTAGTACACTTTAGTCCATTGTTTATCGCAGAAAAGCTCAAAGTGCCGCCAGTTTCAGGTGGATCTGCTGCATGGCATTTACGGGGGGGGGCTATAGCAGCTTAGGTATGAGCTGTGTATAAATTTATATGTCGGTCAATATTTTATAGGGAATTTTCATTGCGTGATTTCGGCATCCTTCATTTCAGGTTAAAAGTAGTTAACACTTTTGGTGAAAAAAATGGGCGATAGGATTCCCAAGCTATTGCAATATAGCTTGTTGTTTTTAAACTGCTTGATTACTGACGGCCTCTTGGTTTCAAGAAGCTAGTAGTAGAGCAGGGTCTTTCTTTCTGATTATATCGAACAGAATTTCAATCCAATCTTTAGTTTGGTCATTCCCTGTCAGTATCTCCATAGGAGTCTTACCTTTTCTGACCCCATCACTATAGCGCCGATGATTGAGATAATGCATGAGCAGATTGAGCTGTTCTTGGGTTACATTGTTTTTGCCTGTATTTAGATAGGGGCGGATAATTGAATTGATACATTCGACCATAGCAGAACTTTGGATTATTCTATCAAGTCTGGAATAGACTTCTCTCTTAATTTTAATATCTCTATCATTATCTTCTTCATCCTCCAGTTGATTTAAATTCTCGGCGATTTCAAGGCAGAATTTTTCTTGCTCTAGAGCTCCATTTTTACGCTTGCTATTTTTTGATTTCCGAGAGGATTTCCCCCATTGCCAGGCTAGACAATAAGCCTTCAGACTGTCTTCATCGACGACAATTGTTTTACACTCTTCAATTATCTCTTTTGCGAAGTCGAAATAATGGAACAGATCCGTCAAAGTACGCCTGACTTTATTCACCGCATTGGTGATTTTCGGGTGATTTAACTCTTCCAACAACATAAGCCCACAGCGGATATTTTCTTCGGCATGTTGCTTATTCCGCAGATTGCCATCGGAATCGAATACGTTAAGTTCCCCGATAATACATTGGTAGATATATAAGAAATTTTCATATTTTGTAATCTCTGTCGCGGTGCGCTTCCTGGCCAGCACATATTTCGCTTCCCGTTCCTCCCGCACCCGTTCACTCTTCGCCGACCCTAGTGTTTCACAACGTTTGTATTCATATAAAATTGCGCTGTAAGCCAATGTTTCTAGTCGGTAAATCCAGCTTCCTATCGTATGGGCAATAGAATGGTAGGTGTCCGATTGACGCACCACATCACAAATCGCCATCGTCTGGCCGGCGCATAGCCCCGAACCCTCATCGGATACCCTGTACACCGCTTTTATCCCATTACTATCCAGGCAATCTAGATGATTCTTCCAATCATTACCCGTGCAGGTTTTTGATAGCTCGATTCGTAAAATACAGCTGCTGACCGGATCTACGGTAATCAATATCGGATAGGATTTTGAATATAACTCATCAATGGCAAAAACAACAAATTTGCTGACCATTGATTCCTCAGCTATTATCATAGTCATGGGGAGTAATCCGCCGATAACAGATAATGTTTGACTGATAGAACCAGTAGAGGATAAGTCGTGCTTATGTCGTTTCATGATCGTGGAGATGCCACCGATACTGCTCCCCCCCTCTAAACGTAGCGACAGCATCGTCGCGATTACACTTTTCCGCACCGTGGAAGGGATAGTATCAATCATGGTTTCATCAAAAAAAAATTCACCGGCTTTTTTTAAACCATTTCTCAGCTGATAAATAAAAGTCCTGGAAACGTCATATCGTTCTGCTAAATGGGTTATTGTTCCCCACTGTTTGTTAAATGTAGCTGATAGAGCGGCAACACCGATGTTTAATCGGATTTCATTCGTAAGATCGGAACGCCGGGTAAAGATTCTTTTATTAAATGGGACTTTGGGAGAATAATTAAAGCCCGCCGAATATGATAATGACATGAATAATAACCTCAAATGAAAAATGAACTGGAAATTGCCCAATTTATTTATACTTGAAGAGGGGTCGATTGTCTAGCTGTTTTAATTATGTAATTGCATAAAGTGTAAACCGAGAAATGAAGGATGCCTTATTTTTCAGTTATTTTTTCGTTTTTACAGTCCCTCCTGGATTTGAGTTTATTTTAAGTGCCTTGTAGATTTCCATCAAATC
>CAIOZA010000111.1 GCA_903862655.1 uncultured Ignavibacteria bacterium | reverse complement strand
TCACGGTGAAATTATTAGTTGAACAACAATCCTTTATGTGTTTTTTTATGGTCTTATACTTACTGGTTGTTGACTTACTGACCAGCGGTTTCCTGGTTTCAATAAATATATCTAAGACTTGAAAAAAGTCAAATGCTGATTTGTTCTTGACTTCCTTTAGGATAATTCTCTTAATCTGTTCGAATGGCATTAGAGGATCTTCAATTTTAGCAGCACGTATTATTTTCTTTATTCTCTCTCTATAGCTGTTAAGGTAATCATTTAATTCCGGATGACCAACATAAGATCTTCTTGCTTTTTGCCCTTTTATATCCCAAAGCTTCGGCTCAATTCTTTCACCTACATGTAAACAAAGGGTTTTACCGGAATCTCTGATATAGCAAAAAATGGCTTTCTCAGTCTTATTGCTTTTGGAGTCATTGTTAAGATAAAAGTTGATTGTCATGATAGCACCTTATTAGAATAATTACTTAATACCTTACACAAAAATAACTAATAAGTTACAAATTACATACAGAAATCTTTTATTTAGCATGTTTTATCTATATTTTGCTTAATCAAAGACATAAGCCAATCTTCAATAAAGTCATGTATCTAATAAAGTTAATATAAAATAAGTTATTGTAAAATAAGAAGGTTCGAGAGCGACTTTCTCCAAAAATTGGAGAGGGAATTAATGCAAATTGCATCTTTTTTTGGCGCTTTTGGCACTATTGGCACTATTTTAATGAACGAAAAGGCATATAATATATTCGTAACATCCTTATATTACAATCATCTTAATTTTGTGTTGGCACTTTTGCATCATTTGCATTGTTTTTTTTGATTTTTAATCCTGTAAGGATGAATATTAATAGAAAATCATGTCCATAATGCGTCGTAATCCCTTTAGGGATGATACATAACAGGATATCAGAAAAATATTATTTCTTGTTTCATCCCTAACGGGATTCTGATCAATTTAGTAGATTCGGTTTCTATACATATTACATCCCTAAAGGGATTAACTGAACCAGATGCAATTTGCGAAATGGGTGGGTATTTATCAAAGAAACGGTTTTAAAAGGAAATATATTTAGAATATATTTTTGTTCCATCACCTATTAATAATAAATTTGTCAAAAATTACTTTACCTGATGCTGATTTTAACTCGATGAAATACGTTCCGTTTGGCATTTTTGATGTATCAATTCGATATGACAAGGAATTATTTTCAATAATTTTAGCTTCAGAATTATTTTCATTCTCATAGCTCAAAGAGCCATTATTATTGAATATTCTTATTGAAAATCGCTCTACCGTTTCATTTCTAATTTTGATCAGAATTTCTTCTTTACCTGGATTAGGCATAATAACTAATTCAGTATTATTCTCTCCATTATTAATAATTGAGGTGTTCCAAGTAGAATCAATCAAAATTAAATTATAAAAATATCCTCTGATTAAAATCTTGTTGTTTGTTTTAAAAAAGAGTACCTCATAAGAACTGATATTAAAATCATTGACTATATTTTCATTTTCAAAATTATAAATTAATGTTCGAACTGTGTTTGTTAGTGTGTCATATTTATGTGATGCAATTTTTCCCGATTTGTATGAGAAACTATTAGGGATTATACTTTTCCGTGCATCCCAATTGTATTTTCTATAGTAATTTTGTTGACCAATTTGCCATATATACCAGTAACTGCCTCCATGACACATTAAGTAATTACTATCAGGTGAAAACTTTAAATCAGTATAGCCATCTAATGTATTGTTACTATCCATGAAAACAGATACAATAGTATCATTCTTAATATCTCTCAACTGGATTATAGAAAAATCAGTCTGATAATGAACGTTTGCATAATATTTGTTATCAGGAGAAAGAGCAAATACATTATATGCATCTATATTGATTTCTCTATCTACCCTCCATATGCTTGTATCAACAACAAAATGTCTGGACGCTGAATCTTTTAGTTCCCCCTTATAATCTCTATATTGTTTTCCTCCTACTGATATAAATAAATATCTACTATCAGGAGTAATTCTTATAAAATCAAATCTTTTGAAACCAGTGAAGTTTGTATCATTTTCGAATATTGTTCTTAAATGATTTCCAGTTTTCATATCCCATACATGAATTATGTTTGTTGTATCACCATTTTCGCATGCCATTATATACTTGCCATCTTTGGAAATATCATAATCATCCATAATGGAGGCTTCTCTTGGAAATCGAAGTGTTCTGATTGAATCACCATTCAGTGCATTATAAACTTCAATCTTAGCTGGTTTCTGATATCCAACAAAGATCAAAGAATCATCGGGTGATATCTTTGTTTTAATGATTTCTTCTTCATGCCCTCGCCATAAGTCTTTCATCCAAAGGGTATCAATCTCAGTAGCTTTCAGTACTTGTGTCATTACTGAAGTTATAAGAGTAAGTAAAAAAATAACAAATACAAATTTCAATTTCATAGCACACCATGGTTTATTTTGATTTTTTGATAGGTCTGAATGATGCGATTTACATTGTTTTTCCAGTCCCATTTTTCGACAGCATCTTTTCGGGAATTTATTCCTAATAATCCTGCATTATCTTGATTGTTATGTAAGTTAATGATAGCACCTGACAATTCCTCTGGATCCTTCTCGTTGATCAATAAACCGTTGTAATTATGTTGAATCACATCTGTTTGCTGTCCGACTGAAGTTGCTATTATCGGCAAACCCATCCCCATATATTCGAAGAGTTTAGTAGGAGATCCGAAATATTCTGAACTATCTTCATTATTGATACATGGAGAATGAAGTGTATCGCAGGCACTCAGGTATTTGGGAACATCGGCATAAGGAATCATTCCGGTGAAAATGACATGATTCTGAACATTATCATCTTTGATAATCTCCTCCACTTTACCCCTAAGCTCGCCATCGCCGATAAAAAGGAAAACGGCTTCGGGGAGTTGTCTCACAGTAGATTTAACAGCCTGAGCCAAATACTCGATGCCATGATAAACTCCAAAACTACCTGCAAATCCATTGACGAACTTGCTTTCGATACCTAGTTTCTTTCTGATAATATCGCGACTTTCTTGAGAGAATTTGAAGAAATCAGTATTAACTCCATTGGGATTAACTACGATTTTGTCCGAATTGACGCCGTACTCTGATGACATGATCTTCTTGGCAACTTCTGAAATAACAAATATTGCATCAGCATTTTCCCATTGCGTTTCTTCAGCCCATTTGAGGAGATGTGGGAAGTATAATTTTCCCCAGTACTTTTTCACCCATTGCTGTATAAAATCGCAGTGAAGGAGAAACGGGATGCCAGTATCACGTTTAATCTTAGCACCGCCGATAGTAAAGTCATGATGATGCATAAACAAGAAGTCCGGATGTTCATTAGAAATAATTGATTTTAAAGCCTTAACAGACTTATTAATATATGGTAATGTTAAAACTTCTGGCAGATTTCTAAATAATTTATTATATGGTATATAGTATTGATTAACATAATCAGGAAGTTGCAACCTTCCAGATGTAGCAAAAACGGATTCATGACCAAGTTCATTCAGGGCATTAATCATACCGCGGTGCATTCCTGCCACGCCACCGGTAGTAATGGCACCGTAAAACTCAGTACGCCAAAATAATACTATTAGCTTCTCGATTTCCATAATCTTTTGATAATAGGGAATTTAATGTAATTATATACTATAATAAGAGAACTTAGGAATAATTCTAAAATAAACATAGGTATCTCTATGAAAAGAAATCTAAGAAGACTATATCTTTTAATATTTCCGAAATTATCGGCAAGGATACCATTTGAATATCCGGAAAGAAATAAATATAGACCGATAAAAAAGTTAAAACGTTGAAATTCTAAATCTAAAGTTCCGAAAACAATCTTTTCATATTTTTGGTTCTTCATTAGATTGATGATAAATTTTCTTTTTGATAGATCTTTCTCATCAATTTTAATTATTACGAACGAAGTGAGATCATCACCAAGTTTAGTGATAATTGCTTCGGCATTACCTGAAATTAATAGTAGAAGGTTCATTGAACACCATCCGAATTTAGTTTAGATAAAGCCTTGTTTAAATTGAACTTAGAGAGAAGAATCAATCCAATAACAAAGAATACGATTAAAGAAAGAATTGCAATTCTGTAAGATTGAGTAAATTGGAGTGATAATCCAAATAGAACAGGGCCCATCCAGCTGGTTCCACGTTCACTGACTTCATATAAACTATAATATTCGGCTTCCATACCTTTGGGTATGATAAGTGAGAAAAGTGAACGACTCAAAGCCTGGGAGCCACCCAGAACTAATCCAATAACCATGGCGAGCACGATAAATTCATTTTGAGTATGCAAAAATCCAAAAGCATAGACAACAACAGCAATCCATAGTATTAACGAGAATACAATACTATTTCTTGATCCATATTTTTTGGAAAGGACATTAAATAATAATGCACCAATTATTGCGACAAACTGAACGATTAATATAATAATTGTAAGGATATCCATGCTTAAATGGATCTCTTTTGCTCCGAATACAGAGGAGATTGCAATCACAGACTGAATGCCATCATTATAGAATAAATAAGCTGCCAGGAACAAAATTGATTGTGGATATTTTTTTGAGCTTTTGATTGTTTCAAATAGCTTTTTGAAAGGCGAAGAAAAGGAAATATTATTTGCTATTAACAAAGATTTTCTACTTTTTAGTGTCAGTAGAGGAATAAGAGAAAATATTGCCCACCAGGCACCAGCTGAGCACAATATGATTCTTATAGCCATTCCTGTTGGGATACCAAGGCTATCTCTCATAGTAAACAACAAGAGATTCAGTCCCAAGAGTAATCCACCGCCAACATAACCAACAGCCCAACCAATAGAGGAAACTGCATCCCTCCTATCGGGTTCTGCAATATCGTTGAGGTATGAATTATACATGACAACAGAGATTCCAAAGCTTAGATTTGAAATAATGAGTAAAATGCTGCCCAGGAGGTAATCATTGCCTTTGACAAAGAACAGCCCCATAGCTGAAAAGGAGCCTAAATAAGCGAAGATGAACAGAAGGCTCTTTTTGTTACCTTTTGAATCGGCTACGGCACCGAATAACGGCAAACATACTGATTGAAGGATGACAGAAAGAGCAATAACATAGGCAAATAAGGAACCGTAGTAAACAGGAATACCCCATAAATGCAAATAGCCAGAAGTATCTGCAGCATTTTTGGCGATATCAGTCAAATAAGGACCGATAAATACAGTAATAACTGTTGTATAGAATGCTGAATTGGCAAAATCGTAAAAATACCAGCCAATTCTTTCTTTCTTTGTACTTATCATTGTTGAATTTAGATAAAAGGAAAATCGAAAATAAGAAAAAAATAAGAAATAATTGAGAAATGGATTTTTTTTAACGGCTAAAATGCTTAAAGAGTTTTATACAAAATGACATATTGAGTACTTTTCAAGCACAGAAATATCTATGATGTCCATGATTCTTATTAATACTCGGTGGGCAAGATAAAAAAAACGGCTGATTCAATAAAAAGAAACAGCCGTTTAATAGAATGTCAGACTAAAAACTTAGTCCATTGATTCGATCATTTCGGCAACTATGTAATTGATACCGTTAACAGTCTTTGTCTTACCAACTATACCAACATTTTTATTGTTGGCATATTTTGCCAGGTTCTTACTAGCAAAAGTACCATCGGTATTATAAACGAAGTAGATTTTACCTTTTTTTGCATCACCAACCATAAAGACTATAGGATCACCCTTATCAGCCATTTTGATAGCTTCATCTTTGGTTATTGAGCCAGCTTTTCCCAGAATAACATTAGTTAAGCTGACAACCGAACCTTTGAGTGGTTTGGATGATTTTGCTTTCTTAGTATCAGTTTTTGCAGGTGCAGCAGTGGTTTTAGGTAATTCTTTCTTAGCTGATTCCTTTTTAACTTCTTCAGTTGATTTTACAGGCGCTCCACCTAAAGATTTCTTTTTTGCTTCTTGTGAATAAGCTCCAGTAGCGAATAAGAGTCCTGTGACAATCATTAATATTAGTATTTTATTCATTTTATTCTCCTGTTAAATTTAATATTTTTAAAAATTATTTGGCGTATGGTTTATTAACAACTTTTTGATAAGATACCTGAACCTCAATGTATCTGTTAGGATCTGTACCCTGAAGGAAAGCACCACCTGTTTTTTTGATAAGAACTTTTGCATAATTCCAGTCTGAGCCATTTTCTTTTGTTCTGCAAATTAAAACAACTCCTGAAGTAGTTTTTAGTTCGTCTAGATTAACTGACATTTCATAAAATTTTGCAGGATCCGCATTGAGAGCCTGACTATCAAAAACAGAATTTAAATCATTTGTTTCAAAATAATTTGTACAGATTTCAGTTATTTTTGGTGTGCCACCATAAGTATAGGTAAAAGCTGAAGGAGAACCGACCTCAACAGAATCTTTTTTCTTTGTGAATAAACCAAAATTCCAGTTACTACCACTACCAACTGTCAGAACTTTTGGTGCATTGCCAGCAGTATTATAAAATTGGAGACCACTTCCAAGTGTAGATGAGGATTCATAAACCCAGATAACAGCATCATTAATATTATTAATAAATCTGGTAGCTGGTGACCATAGGATAGTTACTGAATCACTAGATGCAGTTCCATTAACGGCTTTGAGCTTAAAAGTATATACTGTTCCTTCGATTAAACCTGATACATCAGTAGTTGTTACACCCTTTGCTAAAGTTTTTTGAGGTATAGACCCTGGAGTAATATCGAGTGTGTAACCAGTATAAGAGTCAGTTGGTTCAGTCCAGAGTAAGCGAATTGTAGTACTATCAAGTGAAGTTGCTTTTAGACCTTTTACAGTTGCTGGTTTAGTATCAACCGGATTGGTTGTATTATCCGAACATGACCCAAGGAAAAGTGCAAACACTAATAACATTAGTGAAGCTGTTATATTGAATTTTTTCATGATGACCTCTAAATTTATAAAAAACAAAAAATTAATTTGCTGAAAATGTTCTTTTTTGACGTCCAAGATAAATATGTATTATAATAAATATACGCCAAAAAAAATAGTAGTTAACTGTTTCAATTTATGTAAAGTAAAATAAATACTATTCCTCCAGGGTAGAAAGATTACCCGGGTCAACACCCATAACCTTGGCTTTGAGTACTCTTCTCATGATTTTACCACTTCTGGTTTTGGGCAAAGAATCTACAAATTCAACAGATTCAGGTTTGGCTATAGGACCAACTTCGTGACTAACATAGTTTCTCAATTCTTCGATTAAACCTTCGGTACGTTCAATACCTTGTTTTAGAATAACAAAGCAATAGATAGCATTCCCTTTAATCTCGTGAGGAACACCGATAGCAGCAGCTTCAGCAACAGAATGATGGCTAACTAAAGCACTTTCAATCTCAGCAGTACCAAGTCTGTTTCCGGAAACTTTGATTACATCATCGACTCGTCCAATAACCCAAATATAGCCGTCCTCGTCACGCTTGGCACTATCGCCTGTTAGATAAAAGCCGGGAAATTTAGACCAGTATTGTTCGATATATTTGTCCTTGTCATTATAAATCTCTCTAACCATGGCAGGCCATGGTGTTTTAATCACAAGAAAACCTTCCTGATTATTTCCAACTGGTTTACCGGCTTCATCGAATATATCCATAATGATACCAGGGAAAGGTCTTGTTCCTGATCCGGGCTTCAAAGGAACACACGGCATAGGAGCTATCATAAACATACCTGTTTCAGTCTGCCACCAAGTATCCATGATGGGACATTTTTCCTTGCCAATTACTTTGTAGAACCATTTCCATGCTTCGGGATTAATTGGTTCACCTACTGATCCCAGAAGCCTCAAGGATGACAAATCATGTCTGTTTGCCCAAGATTCTCCAAAACGCATCAGACCACGAATGGCAGTCGGAGCAGTATAGAAAATTGTTATGCCGTACTTTTCGATCAACTGCCACCAACGATTAGGATACGGAAAGGTTGGAGATCCTTCGTATAGAAAAACTGTAGCACCATTCAAAAGAGGACCATAGACAATATAACTATGACCTGTTATCCAACCCGGGTCAGCTGTGCACCAGAATCTATCTTCATCGTTGATATCGAAAACATATTTCATGGTTGTATATGTGCCAACCATATAACCACCATGAGTATGCAGAATAGCTTTTGATTTACCGGTAGTTCCGGAAGTGTAAAGAATGAACAAAGGATCTTCGGAGTCCATCTCAACAACAGGACAATTATTTGTGACAATGGGGAGATTCATTAATTCATGATACCACATATCTCTTCCCTGTTCCATGTTTACTGCCTGACCTGTTCTTTTAATAACAAGAACATGCTCAACGGTACCAGCTCTTTGCAGTGCTTCATCTGCTATATCTTTGAGAGGGATGATTTTACCTTTCTGGTAGGCACCATCGGAAACAATCAGAACTCTCGACTGGCTATCCTCAATTCTTTCGTGGAGAGCTTCTACCGAAAAGCCACCGTAAACTACAGAATGAATAGCACCAATCCTTGCACAAGCGAGCATAGCGATTACTATCTCAGGAGTTCTGCCCATGTAGATTGTGACACGATCACCTTTTTTAACACCAAGACTCTTCAGAATGGAGGCAAATTTACATGTCTCCTTGTGCAATCGGAAGTAACTCATGGTAGTGTGTTCGCCATCCTCACCTTCCCAAATGAGAGCTATTTTATTTTTTCGTGGAGTATTGACATGCCGGTCAAGGCAATTATATGAAATGTTCGTTTTACCGTCAACAAACCATTTAAAGAACGGTTTATTTGAGTCGTCAAGTACTTTAGAATGTTTTTTAAACCAATGGAGTTCTTTCGCCCTTTCTGCCCAGAATCCGAGATAGTCTTCAGAAACCTTCTCGTTAAGTTTATCCCAATCTTTGATATGAGCATTTTTAATTACATCCTTAGAAGGATAATAAACTTCACCACTAATTTCTTTATCTGACATATTCATACTCCGAATATTATGATTGATAAATTTAGGTATAATGAGAATTCGAACGATTATAAATATGGATTAGTGCAAGACATAAGAAAGTTATCAGGTTCTAAGGTTAATTTTGGATTGCATCAATTGCATCATTTACATCTTTTGCATTGTGTGTTTGAATTTTAATTGTTTCATATTAAACATATAAATACAATTACACGGAGAACCATAGAGTTTTGGATATCTCTGTGAAACTCTTGCATTCCTCTGTGCAACTCTGTGTAATTTTTAAAAATCGCAGTGAGAACCACAGAAAAAGCAAAATTGCATCAATTGCATTGTGTTTTGTATTTATATTCCGATAGGGATTTTATATTTGTAGAAAAACATTTTTTCACACATTACATTAATCGCTACGCGATATTCTAATACTTTCCCATGCCACCAAATACAAATTGCGAAATGGGGGATGATTTATCAAAGAAACGGTTTTTATTTTATATATATTTTAAATCATTTGTCTGAACTGTGATTTTAGTGATTTTTATGATTAATGGCATGATTAAAAAACTTGCATTTTATGTCTTTAATCGAATTAATCATATAAATCACAGTTCAGATACCATTCAACTTTATAGCTTTAGAAATTTGCTAATTTTACCCTAAAAGGAAAAATATTTTGGGTAGATGCAAGAAAATTGAGAATAAATCATGGGTAGAATGAGTGATTACTATTTGTGGGAAACAGAAAGTAACTGCATTTAGTCTTTTTACTTTAAAATTTCCTGATTTTTTCGTAATTTTATATGATATATTAGATACAATTTAATAAAAACAATAGATTTAAGTATGACTGAACAACAATGCACGATAAAGGAATCAGTATCATTAACAGGAATTGGCATACACTCCGGCGATACAACAACAATCACTTTCCATCCGGCACCAGAAAATTATGGATATAAGTTTATCAGAACCGATTTGGAGGAAAAAGTTGAAATTCCTGCATTGGTCGAGTATGTTGTTGATCTATCCAGAGGAACGACAATTGGTATAGGAGAAGCTCGTGTATTAACAGTAGAGCATGTTCTGGCGGCATTGGCAGGATTGCAGATAGACAATTGCCGTATAGAGCTTAACGGAAAGGAACCACCCGTAATTGACGGCAGTTCTGTTGCATACGTAGAAACTTTGATAAAAGCCGGCAGAGTTGAACAGAATGCTCAACGTGAGTACTTTAATATTGAAGAGACTATAAGATATACGAATGAAGACAAGGGTGTGGATATTGTCGCGTTGCCCAATGATGATTTCAGAATTACAGTAATGGTAGATTATTATAATCCCGCACTTGGAAGCCAGCATACAGGATTATTCAATCTAGAGAAGGAATTTATAACAGAGTTTGCTCCAGCGAGAACTTTTTGTTTTCTTACAGAAGTTGAGATGCTTTTGGAGCAAGGTCTGATCAAAGGCGGTAATCTTGATAATGCAATCGTAATAATCGACAAGGAAATTGACGATGCTGAGATTTCGCATATCAAGGATCTATTAAATATAAAGGGAGAATTAACAACTACAGGAAATGGTATACTTAATAATACTCAGCTTAGATTCAAAAATGAGCCTGCAAGACATAAGCTACTGGATATGATCGGAGATTTGGCACTAGCAGGAGTAAGAATAAAAGGTCAGATATTAGCCGCCAGACCTGGTCATGCGAGTAATGTAGAATTTGCCAAGAAGATAAGAGCAGCGTATAAGTCATCTAAACCTACTCAAAAAATAAAGAATATAGCCAATATAGCTAATAAGCCAGCCTTAATTGATATTAATCAGTTACTTAAAATAATGCCTCACAGATACCCGATTTTGTTGATAGATAAGATCGTTGACATTTCTCTGGAGACAAACACAATTATTGGTGTAAAAAATATTACGTTCAATGAACCACATTTTCAGGGACATTTTCCTGATAAACCAGTGATGCCTGGAGTTCTTATTTGCGAAGCAATGGCTCAGACTGGTTGTTTATTTTTATCGAGTGTAACATCGCTTGAGGGCAAACTTGCACTATTTATGGGAATCAACAACTGTAAGTTCAGAAAACCCGTGATACCGGGAGATCAACTTGTGATGGAACTTACGTTGATCAACAAAAAATTTAATACGTATACATTTAAAGGCAACGCATACGTTAATGGCCAGATAGTAGCACAGGCAGAAGTACAGGCAGCTATAGTGGACAGAGACGTACAATTGTAAAACTAAATAGAAAAATTTTATGTCAAGTCATATACATCCAACGGCAATAGTTTCGGCAAAATCTCAACTAGGAGAAAATGTAAGAATTGATGCTTATGCAATTCTAGAAGATGATGTAATCATTGGAGATAATACTCATATTTGCAGCTATGCCTTTATTGCCGACGGAGCAAGAATTGGCAAGGACAGCAAAGTATACCAGGGTGCAGTAATTGCAACGGCACCCCAGGACATTAAATTTGATGGACAGCCTACATTGGCTATCATTGGTGATAGGACAATAATTCGAGAGTTTGCAACCATCCACAGAGGTACTCATGCAACAGGCGAAACGCATGTAGGAAATGATTGCCTGATAATGGCATATTCACATATTGCACATGACGGCAGGATTGGGAATAACATTATAATGGCTAATGCCAGTCAACTAGGCGGACATGTTCATATCGAAGATTGGGTAACTCTTGGAGGAGTAACAAAAGTACATCAATTTTGCAAAATAGGCTGTCATGCAATGGTTGGAGCTGATTCTATGCTGGTGAAGGATGTACCGCCGTATTCGTTGATAGGTCACATTCCTCCAAAGGTAGAAGGCTTGAATAAGATCGGTCTAAAAAGACGTGGCTTCCCGAGTGACACAATATCAGAAATAGATAAATTCTACGATATAGTTTATTTTGGTGGACTGAATATGTCGGCAGGAATCAAGGCTTATCTGGAAAACAATAGTCCAGTTCCGGAGGTTCAACACTGCATCGATTTTATTCGGGACTCGAGCAGAGGAGTTTACAGATAGATCTGCAATTTTATTTTAAAAGATTTGAAAATAGTTCTTGCTTTTGGCTACATTATCTATTATTTTAGCATCTGATAATTCATTTAACTCTTAAAGTGCCTATAGAAATTTACTACTATTATTTTTTTAAATAGAAGGTAAAACCATAACCCCACATTATACTGCATTAAATATTTATTGAAACCCTGTATATTTTGGCAAGAAATATGATTAATTCTTTGTGAAAACTGAATTTATACCTATTTTTGCAACGGGCTTTTGATAAATCATCAATAAAGTTCAATAAACAAAGGATAGTATATAGAGTGTTAGAATACTATTAGGCTGTGTAACATGGAATTGAAGCTCTGATGGAACCATTAACATTAAATCATTTGACTGAAATTGTAACTAATAAAAGTTCGTTCAGTATTCCGAAGTCAAATATCAAGCAAAGAAAAATCCAGGCAGGATTGATTCTTCTAGCTAGTGATTTGATTATGCTATCGTTCTCAGTGATATTTTCACTACTACTCAGGGAATTATTCTGGCCTGGTGAAGTCTCTATTGCCGTTTACGTTCCTCTTTTACCCTTGTTATTTATATTATTTCCAGTTACTTATTTCATCAGAGGATTATATCCTGGTTTTGGTATGGATGTTATCGAGGAATTGAGAACATTATCATACACGACCACAGGTGTTTATGCTGTGTTAGCTACTCTCACATTTTTAGTCAAGATAGATTGGGATTATTCCAGATTGGCATTTGTTTTGTCATGGGCAATATCTCTACTTACACTTCCATTGGGAAGAGCCTACGTTAAGAACAAATATGGCAATAGAAAATGGTGGGGAATTCCTGTAGTAATTATTGGAGCAGGAAAAGCCGGAGAGAATGTAATAAAATCATTATTGAAACATTATCAGATAGGTCTGAAGCCATTGGTTGCGGTCGATGATGATGCCAACAGATGGGGCTATATTAACAATATCCCGGTAATTGGCGGGCTTGATATAATACCAGATTTGGCAGAGAAGCTTAAAGTGGGCGATGCTATCATAGCAATGCCGAGTGTTTCCAGGAAACGTCAACACGAGATTATCAAGAATTATTCGAAATTCTTCCAGAACACAACTTTCATACCCGATATTTCAGGCTTAAACAGCCTCTGGGTGAACTCCCGTGATTTAGGGGGAATTCTTGGACTAGAAGTGCAGCAAAAGCTTATTAAAAGGTCTTCCAGGATTCAAAAAAGGATATTTGACATAACATTAGCTGGTTTATTAATGGTTTTTCTAATGCCGATTGTGACAATCCTATCATTATTGGTATTTATTGATTCGAAAGGAAGGATTCTCTTTTATCAGGAAAGAATGGGAATTAATGATTCAAGATTCAATATTATTAAATTCAGGACAATGTTTGAAGATGCTGAAGACAGATTGTCGGAACTTTTAACCTCGAACAATGAATTTCGTTCTGAATACGAAAAGTACCATAAACTGAAGAAAGATCCTAGATTAACAAGAATAGGAAAAATTCTACGCAAATTCAGTCTTGATGAACTGCCTCAGTTTATTAATGTTATCAAAGGTGAGATGAGCCTTATTGGTCCACGTGCTTATATACCCTGGGAAAAAGTCAAAATGAATGGTTACGAGGAAATGATTCTGAAAGTAAAGCCAGGTATAAGTGGTTTATGGCAGGTTACAGACAGAAATGAATCGAGCTTTGAAGAAAGAAATGAAACAGATGTTTACTATATTCGTAACTGGTCGATGTTTTTGGATATATATATTGTCGCAAGGACAATCGGTGTAATATTATTAGGTAAAGGTGCCTAATTAATAGATTTTAATTTTAAAAAATCCCCTTACTGATTAAAATCGATAAGGGGATTTTTTTTGTCCAAATTTTGTATTAGACCATTTTCAATTTCCCGGAAATACTTTCAGTCAGTGTCAATACCGCTTGGATGGAAAAAAAAAGATTAGGCAACGATCAGATCTCAGACACCAGCATACGTAGAAATGAAAGATTGAGGGCGAAGAATCTAATTATTCACTTTTGGTTATTTCGTCAACTTTCTTACTGATAGCTCTAATTTCATAAATTAATTCTGGAAGTTTATTTAAAGCTGTTTCTATTCTGAATGCAGTAAGACGTTCCTTAATCGGACTACCAAAATAGATTCCCTTTTTTTCAACTGATCGGGCAACACCAGATTGAGCCAGTATTGTAACATCATCAACAAGATCGATATGACCGGATAATCCAACCTGGCCAGCAATTCTGTTTCTCTTTCCTATATGCGTACTGCCGGAGATACCTGCCTGAGCAGCCATAGCAGTATTTTCGCCTACACGAACATTGTGAGCGATTTGAATAAGATTATCTAACTTAACACCGTTAGCAATCATAGTAGATCCAACAAGTGCTCTATCGATTGTTGTATTGGCACCAACTTCTACATCATCACCAATGACTACATTGCCCAACTGAGGAATTCTTGTATAGGATCCATCTTCATTTTCGAGGAATCCAAATCCGTCCGAGCCGATAACAGCTCCGGGAAGAATCAAACAATTCTTACCAATAATTGAGTCATCACAAAGAACGACGTTGGAGTTGATATAAGTTGAATCTCCAATTTTAACATTATCATAAATTGTAACGTTAGGATTAATATAAACATTATCACTGATTTCACAGTTATCACCAATCACAACATTAGCTCCCAGGTGCACATTAGTTCCAATTTTTGCGTTGGAACCAATAATAACAGAGGGATGGAGTGAATGTGGTTTATGATTAAGTTTATCATTAAGATATTTAAGGATCTGAGCAAATTTAAGGTAAGGATTATCAACCAGAATAAAATTCTTACCGGAATAGAGAGAAATGTCGAAATCTTTTGTGACAAAAATGCAAGAAGCATTTGTGGTATCAAGAAAGGATTTAAACTTTTTATCAGAATAAAAAGTTAATTGTTCTGATTCAGCAAATTCAATATTATTCAAACCTGTAATAAAAACAGACGGCTCACCTGAAAATGAGCCGTCAACTATTTTTGCAATTTCTTCACAAGATAATTTAAATTTTTTCATAATTATTTAGATCGTTTAGTTGAATCAAGAGGATTAAATGGATTCTCCTGTTGAGCACCACCATTAGGAACAGGATTAGGATCCAATGGATTTAAAGGATTTTTCGGTCCCTTAGAATTTGGAGAATTAGGAGGAATATTTTCATCCTGTTGAATTTCCTTATTGTCGTCAGATTTACCTCTTGGCTTGGCTCTCTTACCCGGAGCTTGCTTAGTGTCAGGTTTCTTATTTCTTGGATCTTTGTCGATCTTCTCCTGAAGTTCTTTTTCGAGCTTATCAACATCGACTCCCAATTTTCTGAGAACCTTGATAGTTAAATCAAATTTAGAATTAGCATAAGGAATATTCTGGCTTGATTTGTCCATAATTATATCATAACCTTCATCTCCAGCAACTTGTTGGACTGCAGCAAAAATCTTATCTTCAATAGGTTTCATCATCAACTTAACAGAATTGTCATATTCACCACCTGGTTCGAATTTTCTCCTGGCAAATTCCGTTCTTTGAATGATAAGATTCGATAGTTCTTTTTCTTTGTTCTGTTTCTCTTCGTCTGTCCAAACTAAGCGATTCTTACTGATATCAAGCTTCATATCCTCAATTTTCTTATCAGTAATATCAAGTTCTCTTTTCCAATCTTCAACAATAGATTTGATTCTTTGTTCTACTTGCTTTGCCTCGGTGAAATGCTCCCTGATAACATCAGACACCAAGAAAGCAACTTTTTGAGCTGATAGTTTGGGAACACTCATTAACAGAGTGATTACTGCGATTGCTGAGAATTTCAAGATATTTTTCATAAATCTATTCCGAAATGTGAACAAAAGAGTAAAGAACCAAAGAATTATTTTTTACCTCTTTTAATCTTATCAAGAACTCTGAATGTGATGTCCATATTGTCATCATTGAAAAGAACAACCGAACTAGTTTTATCCAAAACTAACTTCAAACCTTCTTCTTTTGCAACTTCATTAATAGCGGTTTTGATTTTATTTCTGATTGGCTCTAAGAATTCATCTCTTTTTTGACCTAATTCAGTTAATTTACCTTCACGGAATTGAAGTATTTGTTGTTCTTCGACTCTGAAAGCTTCTTCTGATTTTTGTTGTTCAGCTGCCGGCATCATAGTTTTTTGTTTCAAATATCCTTCAACTCTTTTTTGATAACTTTCCTGCATTTTCATCAATGAATCAGTCACTACCTTTTGCATATCTTTTAGCTTTTTATCTGCTTCCTGAGATTCTGGAAGTTGAGTAGCAATTGTTGAAACGTCAACTATGCCAATAGTATTTGATTTTTCTTTCTGTGAATATAGATTGACTGAAACCGTAAGGAAAAATGCAATCAACAGAATTTTTTTGCTAATATTATTCATAATAACTCCAATTAAATATATAAAAAAATTATTGACCAAAATGGAATAAAAATCTCCAACCAGATATCTGACCGGTTCTATCGTCCTTATCAAATCCATAACCGTAACTGAATCCAATCAATCCAATTGGGTTGAGTAATAACTTCACACCAAAGCCGGCAGCACGTTTTAGGTTAAACGGATCGGTAGATTTTAGATTAGCCCAAACATTACCAGCTTCAGCAAATCCATAAACATAAATTGGCATAGGATCCTGGGCAACAGCAAATCTTAATTCAGAATAATAATGCGATAAAATTCTTCCACCTCTTTGAGGACCTACCGACTGATCCTGATAACCTCTGAGTGGCGTTACATTAAATCCGCTCAATCCGTTACCACCCATGTAATAAAGCATATTAGGTGTTGTCATTGTATCGGATTTAATACCAGTAATAAATCCCTGATTAAGACCAAGAGCAAGCACCAAGCGATTAATACCTTTGAATTGCATAAGGGGTTGATTGATTTCCATTTTCAAACTGCTTTTGAAGTAATCAATAGTACCAATTCCAAGAGCTCCCATTGCGTATTCATTCGAAAAAATAAATTTGGAGCCTTCTGTAGGAAAAAATTGATTGTCAAGATTCACTCTGGAAAAAGTCAGTCCTAACGAAGCTTCAGTAGTTATTCCTTGTCTGAAATAAATTCCATCACTAGTTCCTACATCGTTTCTTTGGAATCTTGCTGACAAGTCACCTCTGAAATAATCATCAGGCCATCTGAATCTTCTTCCAAAATTTAATTGTGCTCCAGTCTGACGAAGTGAATATCCGTAATTATACTTAGTATCAAAAATATTAAAACCTACTGTTGTTGGTTCATCAAATAGCCAAGGTTCAGTCCATCCAAGACCAAAGTTCTGGTACCTGTTGGCTTCACCGAACATCCAAGTGAAATTTAGTAATTCTCCGGCACCACCTTTGAGTGGTTCAGAAATTGAAAAATTATTAAATGAGAATCCTATTGAACCAGTAAGTCCATAAGTTCCGGCGAAACCTATTGAAGCATTAAATGTATCGGTGGATCTTTCCTCTACCTTGTAAACAACATCAACCTTTGTTTTATCAATATACTGAACATCAGGCTTTAGTGCTTCAGGATTAAAATAGTTGAGCATGCCCAATGCTCTAACTGATCGGATAACAGCTGAACGATTAAAGAAATCGCCTGGACGTGTATAAAGCTCGCGTCTGATTACTTTATCTTTTGTTTTTGTGTTTCCAACGATGTTGACCTTGCGAATAGTAACTCTACTACCCTCGGTAACGACAATTTTAATGTCGATAGAATCTGGAGGAACGCGATTTTCTTCTACATCCATGCGGGAGAAAAGATACCCATTGTCCATATAAATTGAATTAGCATCGGTTTGCTCTTGGTTACCATTAAGATTCTGCTGGAATTTTTCTAGATTATATGCATCACCAGATTTAAAATCTAATCTTGCTAATAATGCAGAAGAAGGATAGATGGAGTTGCCCGAAAACTCAATATTGCGAATAACAAGCCGTGAACCTTCGTTAACAGTGACCTTAATAGCAACAGTACCATCATTATCGTAATATGCAACAGAATCTTTAACTATTTCAATATCACGAAAACCTTTGTTCTTATAGAAATTCTTTAATAATTCTTTATCTTTATCATATTCAGTCAAATCAAATTTTGATGACTTCCAAAGCTGCCACCAGTGCTTGGTTTGAGTTTTATCGAAAGCACTCTCAAGAGTACTATTATCAAATGCCTTATTGCCAATAAATTCAATAGCTTTAACGTGAAATTCTCTTCCTTCTTCAACATTAATATTCAGATTAGAATAATTAGCTGAATCAACATTTCCAATTTGAGCTTTGACTTTGGCGAATATCAAACCATCCTCTTTATATTTTCTTTTGAGTTTTCTTTCTGACAAATAGGCTTCATAAGGGGAAATAATATCTCCACGAACCTTTGCGATTGCTTTTTTGGCTTCTTCATCAGTAAGTTCGTAGTTATTAGTTATTTGAATATCCTTCAAACGTGGATACTCATCAACTCTTATCAAAAGAATTACACCTAATGCTGTAACTCGGTCAACAATAATTTGTACATCGGAGAACTGCTTCCGTGCCCATAATGCGCGAATAGCATTATGAATTTTATTATCATTAGGAATTGAAATCTGATCACCTGGTCTCAATCCGGATAGTGAAATGATAGTTTGAGCATCAGCTGTTTTATTTCCATCAACACTAATACCAGCAATAACATACTGCTTAGGAACACCTTGGCTGAGGATAGGAGCAGTCAGACAAAGAAATAATATTAATATTATTAAGGACTTATTTGATTTTAAATGCATTAACCACTCTTGATATATAGGATTCTGATTCTTTATTATTATTTTCGATTGCAATTTGGTCTGAAGTTTTCCCAAAACGACGTTCACGTTTTTGATAATTCATAATGGATTCGTACAGATCGGTTCGACGAAATTCAGGCCAAAATTTATCAGTTATATAAATTTCTGAATAAGCCAATTCCCAAATAAGGAAATTGCTGAGCCTCATTTCTCCACTAGTTCTAATTAAAAGATCCGGATCGGGTATCTTGCTTGTTTGAAGATACGAAGAAAATAAATCTTCAGAAATATCCTCAGGCGAAACTTTGCCCCTGCGAATATCGAGTGCTATCATTTGAACGCTTCTGACAATATCCCATCTGCCACTATAACTAAGTGCCAGAGTCAATGTAAGACCTTCATTATCTTTTGTCTTTTCTATTGAGTCATGAAGTAATTTCTGTACATTTTGAGGCAAAGAGCTTATTTTTCCAATTGTATTGATTCTTACTTTGTTTTCGTGAAGTTCGTTGAGTTCTGCTTTAAGAAAATGTTCAAGAAGCTTCATAAGAACCGAGACTTCAGAAACAGGACGTTTCCAGTTTTCAATAGAAAATGCATAAAGTGTGAGGTACTGTATTCCAAGTTGAGATGAAGCTTTAACAATATCACGAACGCTTTCGATGCCTTCACGATGTCCGGCAGTTCTCGAAAATTTTCTTTCAACTGCCCAACGACCATTACCATCCATAATGACGGCTAAGTGCCTTGGTAGTTTACCAGATTGAATGATATTGTTTTGGATATCGTTATCCTGAGAGGATTGTTGGTTTAACCAATTCACAAAAAACTCCCTCGAATTTACAATTTACACAAGATACAAAGTTATTGTATATTATGTAAAATAGCAAATTGATAATAAATAAATAAACAAATATTAAATAGAGTAAATATTATGAATAGTCAAACCTTTTCTAAATTTTTAAAAACCTATTTTGTTCTGACGAATAATATTTAGTAAAATTTTTATTTATAAAGACTTCGAAAATTTTTTTTTTATAGTTGAGTTTTGTAAATTTGTTATTCTTAAAAAAGCGAATAAAGAATTAATATTTAATTTTCTCAATAAGTTAGGGTTTTAAGTATGACAAAAGCAGATATAGTAGATGAAATAGCTAAAGCTACCGGATTGACCAAGATTGAAACAAAAGCTGTAGTAGATGGTGTCTTTTCTAGTATAATCAACGCTATCGCTACTGGTAAAAGAATTGAATTACGAGGATTTGGAGTATTCAAACATAAAAGCAGAAAACCAAGAATGGCACGTAATCCTAAAACTGGAGACCTAGTTCCATTAGAAAAAAGATATGTTCCAGTCTTTAAGCCTTCACCAGAGTTCCTTTCTAAGGTTAATGAAGCTATGAAAATTAGTTCTGGTAATGAAGATTAATCAATAGAAACAATCAAACTGAAATAAATAAATAATTTTTAATTAAACGGAGGAGCTTCAATGCCTTGCGGAAAAAAGAGAAAACGTCATAAAATGGCGACTCATAAGAGGAAGAAAAGACTGAGAAAGAATCGCCATAAGAAGAAGAACAGGTAGATACTGTTGCTTTTTATTAAAAGCGTCTGATGAAAATCAGACGCTTTTTTTATTGCTATTCTTTGGGAAAGCAGTGACAATTCGGATATTTAGTTTGCAATTTTTTTACTTTACGACTGTGTATGTCTCGAATTCCGGTGGATTCTCGATCATTTTCTTAACAGCACAGAGATTGGCTGAATTAACAAGTGCTGAATGGTAGTTATCAGGAAATGATGAGGGTACATGAATTTCGAGCTGAATTTTACCAATTTTCTTTTTAATCGGATCGTAAACCGTCTTCTCTATAATTTCAATACCTTCGGGATCTAACCCTCTGCTCTGGCAAAAGCCAAGCACATATATACCAGCACAGGTACCTAAGGATGCAAGGAAGGTATCAAAAGGTGAGGGTGCCGAACCATCTCCCCCACTCTGTTTTCCCTGATCAGTATGTATGGTGAATCCATTAAATTCGGCGTCAACTTTTTTATTTCCCGGAAAAGTTATTTTAAACATATTTGTCCTAAAAATTAATTATTAAATCACATTTTTTTATCTTTGTACGATTTGAAAATGGTATTAGTTCATTTTCAATATATATGACCTTTTATTCATATTAATATTGCATGTTAAATTGAAAAAAATAATTATTTCCATATTGCTAATCTTTCTCATATTTTTTGGTTTATCGGGATATTTTTTCTTTAAACTCAATCAAAAGGCTACATCAGGGGAAGACTTGATAGTAACATTACAAAAGAATGCTTCAGTAACGCTTATTGTTAACACTCTTAACAAGGAGCACCTTCTGGAACCGGGCTGGATGTTCAAGCTTTATCTTAAGCTTTATTCTACACTATTAGAAGAGAAGGTATATCCGGGCACATACAAATTCTCAGCAAACAATACTAATTTGGATGTAGTAAGGGCAGTTTTTTCCGGTAAACAGAGATTTATTGTTAAAATTACATATCCTGAGGGGATAACTCTTGCTGATTTTGCTTCGATCACGTCTCGTAATCTTGATATAGATTCAACGGAATTTATTACTCTTTGCAAGGATGCTGAGATATTGAAGGAGTATTGCATCAAATCAAAAACGGCTGAAGGATATTTAATGCCGGAAACATATAATTTTTTCTGGAAAACACCTGTCAGAGACGTTGTGATAAAGCTTTTAGATCAGTTTAGAAAAACATGGGAATCGATCGAGGACAAATCGAATAAATCGAACTTTACTCAACATCAGGTCTTAACATTAGCTTCAATTGTCGAAGCTGAATCACCTGTGAAGCAGGAAAGACCAATTATTGCAGGAATTTATCTGAACAGACTAAGAATAGGCATGAGACTCGAAGCAGATCCAACCGTTCAATATGCCCTATATGGCAAGAAGAGGCTGACGTATAAAGATCTGGAAGTTAATAGTCCATATAATACTTATGCGAACAAAGGTCTGCCACCCGGACCAATCAACTCTCCAAGTAAGAGTTCGATCGAAGCTGCACTTAACCCTACGAAGAATGATTATTTATACTTCGTTGCGGTTGGCGACGGAAGCGGAAGACATAACTTCGCAAAGAATTTCGCTCAGCATCAGATAAACCGAAGTAAGTATAAAAATAATCTTAGGGATAATTAATCTCTCATATTTATTCTGACATTCTGACATATCTTTAAAATATTATTCGAAAAATGCCGTTGAAGATAAAGTAAAATAATGGATAAAAGCTATGAAACAAACGTTAAAAGAAGCAATCATAATAGTTATTCTGGCAGGACTGCTAGGATTGGTTTATAATTTCTTTTCATCTAAACCTCTTCCATGGTTTCACACTCCAAAAAAGATTGAAATCGTTAACGACTCTGTGTTCAATTTACTTAATACTATCTCAGCTGAAAAACAACCAGACGTAAACGACAAAATTATTGCCAAAGCAGATTCAGCTTCAATAAAGGAGAAGAAGACAGAGGCAAAGGATACAGCACAAAAGAAATCAGAAAAGCAGGAAGTGAACCTTATTGGAAGTAAGCTTGGATCTATCAAGACAGTGACTGTAGACCAGGTGATTAGACACCTTAACGATAAGAATTTCATATTTGTTGATGCAAGACCTGTAGAAGAATATATGACTGCACACATCGGGAATGCGATTAGCATTTTTCCTTATGATGAGAATAAGGACAATTATTTCAAGAAGTTGACATCACTTCCAAATGATAAAATAATAGTGGCATACTGCTCTGGTGGAGAATGCGAAGCTAGCCATCATATAGTTGAAGATCTTGTAAGTTTCGGTTATACAAAGGTATTTCTTTTTGCTGGTGGATGGGAAGATTGGACTAAAAGGAAAAAGAAATAGGAAAAGACAAAAATGACAAGCGAGATAATCAATAAGGAATTATTCAAGATACTGAATACGAAATACGGTATAATAGGTGAATCTAAAGCTATTGTCGAATCTATGGAGAAGCTCGTTATGGCTTCCCCAACCGACTTAACTGTATTGATAACCGGCGAAACAGGGACAGGCAAGGAAGTTTTTGCTAATGCTATTCATGGGTTGAGCACTCGCAGAAAATATCCATTCATCAGTGTTAATTGTGGCGCAATTCCTGAAACATTACTTGAGTCTGAATTGTTTGGACATGAAAGGGGAGCATTCACAGGAGCAACTGACCAAAGAAAGGGCTTTTTCGAAGTAGCGGATAAGGGTACGATATTTCTTGATGAGATCGGTGATATGCCTTACGGGACACAGGTGAAACTACTGAGAGTATTAGAATCCGGAGAATTCACACGCCTTGGGTCTACTACACTTCGCAAGGTTGATGTACGAGTTATTACAGCCACAAACAAAGATCTTGCACAAGAAGTAACAGACGGTCTATTTCGGCAGGATTTATATTTCAGATTGAATAGTGTACATATAATTCTTCCGCCAATAAGGAATCATCCTGAAGATGTTCCTTTGTTGGTTAATCACTTTGCCAAGAAGACTTGCGAAAAACTTGGGCTAAAGTTTGATGGAATTGCTTCTGATGCAATCTTAATGCTTAAAGCACTCCCCTGGCCAGGCAATATCCGCGAATTAAGGAATCTGATTGAGACGATGATAACACTTGAGCAGGAAACATTTATCACATCACATATTCTACAAAGATATATTCCAAAAGCACTTCCACCTAGAAGCTTTAACCCACTTCCACAAGAGTCATCACTGGTTAGCATTAGTGCCCCTGATTCTTCACAAGCATTTGGTATGGAGATTATTTTCAGAACACTTCTAGAACTTAAACAGGATTCGAATGAAGTTAAAAGGATGATTCATACTCTTGCAAATCAAATTGAATCTTTAAGAGTTAATATCTTGTCGGATCAGACAGCATCTTATCAGGCAGTAAATGAACCTTCTGAAAATATATCCGATGATTCGCTGAATCTAACAAATCTTGAGAAGAAAATGATTCTTCTTGCCATAAAAAAGAATAACGGTAACCGTCGTTCTACATCGAAAGATCTTGGAATTAGCGAGAGGACCCTCTACAGAAAACTAACCGAATATGGAATTGATTGAATTTTTAAAATATCCCTATACAATGTACATGGTTACATAAAATGGTATATTTGCATCTATGTTTTCTTCTTGTAATACATAAAAATCATTAAGGATTTTAAAAATAAATTATTAAATTCAATTTTTGCAGATTGTTTAAATAATAATAAATGAAATTAATAATTAAAAAAATCGTAGAAATTTTCAGAACAAAACTGAGTATAATAGACCTATTTAACCTATCTTTATTCTTATTGGTTTTTATATTTTATCTAATTTCTTATTCCTCTATTCCATCTAAATCTAAG
>CAIOZA010000110.1 GCA_903862655.1 uncultured Ignavibacteria bacterium | reverse complement strand
TAAAATTTTTTTAAGGTTACGGAAATGAATGTTTTAGTTCTTAATTGTGGAAGTTCGTCCCTCAAATTTCAGATTATTGAAACGGACTTGGCTCATATTGAAAACGATACCGATGTAATGCTTGCTAAGGGGCTGATTGAGAGAATCGGAAGTCAGTCAATTATTAATTTTCAAGCTGAGGGTCAAATTGCTTTTAAATCTGCAGAACCTCTTCGAGATCACAAACAAGCTCTTCTTTATGCAATCAAATGGATCACCAATCAGGATTCAAAAATTCCTGGTATTGCAGATTTAGCTGATATTCACGCTATTGGCCATCGTTGTGTTCATGGAGCTGAAAGATTTAAAAAATCTGTCAGACTCGATAACGATGTGATCTCGGGTATCGAGGATTGTATTCCTCTGGCACCATTACACAATCCAGCTAATCTGAAAGGTATTTATGCCTCTCGTGAAATCTTTGGCCCATCCGTTCCTCAAGTTGCCATTTTTGATACTTCATTCCATTCCACTATGCCAGAAACTTCATATTTATTTGCTATTCCATATCAGCTTTATAGCAGATTTAAAATAAGAAAATATGGATTTCATGGTACTTCCCACAGATTTATTGGTTACAGATACCGACGTCTGGCCGGCAAAGAAAGGGATGATGTTAATATAATCAGCATGCATCTTGGCAATGGAGCTTCTGCTTGCGCAATCAAAGGTGGCAAATCTATTGATACTTCAATGGGATTGACTCCTCTGGATGGATTAATGATGGGAACCCGATGTGGTGATATCGATCCAACAGTTGTTGAATTCCTCTCACACAACGAAGGGATTACTATGGATGAAGTATTCAGCGTACTGAACAAACGTTCCGGTCTGATTGGTATTTCTGGTTTAACAAATGATATGCGTGATCTTCTTCAGGAAGAAAAGGAACACCAAGACCGCAGAGCCAAACTGGCAATCGATATGTTCTGCCATAGAATTAAGAAGTATATTGGTTTCTATCTTGCAGAAATGAATGGAACCGATGCTATTTGCTTTACTGGAGGAATTGGTGAAAACTCTGCCGAAATCCGTAAAAGAAGTTTAACTCATCTTGATTTCTTCGGTATCGAGATTGATGATGAATTGAATCAATTAGCATGTGGTGGCAGAGAAATGAAAATCAGTACTCCTGAGAGTAGAATAGCTGTATATGTTATTCCGACAAATGAAGAATTACTTCTTGCCAGGGATACTGTCAGGGTAGTTTTGAATGCACCGAGAATCTGGTAGAATATTAGTAAATTATTGATTGTTAGATGAAATTATATAATAATTAAGGAAATTAATTTTATGAAATTTACAGAAATGATAAGGGATAAGGCAAAATCTCTCAATTATCGTGTAGCCTTCCCCGATTGTGAAGATATTAGAACATTAAAGACTGCGTTATTTCTGAAATCTGAAGCTATAGCTCAACCCGTATTGGTTGGTAATGATGCTTCAATCAAAAAGCTTGCTGATGAGAATGATATCGACCTTAACGGAATCGAATTGGTTAATCCAGAAAATTCTGATAAGACTAAAGGTTTTGCATCTATCCTTTTCGAAAAAAGAAAATCAAAAGGAATGACTGAAGAATTAGCATTGGAGCTTGCTCTTAATCCAATATACTATGCGGGTTTCTTACTTGATTCTGATAATGTTAAAGTTGTTGTTGGTGGTAACGAATCATCAACAGGTGATATTATTCGAGCAGCTATCTATACAGTCGGTGTAGCTCCGGGTATTTCTACAGTCAGCTCCTATTTCATCATGGTCAAAGAAGAGAAAATTATTTGCTTTGCTGACTGTGCTGTTAATCCAAATCCTGACTACAAACAATTGGCAGACATCGGAATTTCATCAGCTCGCAACTTCCAGTCAGTAACCGGATTAGAACCAAAAATTGCGATGTTGTCTTTCTCTACAAAAGGCAGTGCTCAGCATCCTGATGTTGAGAAAGTTATTGCTGCAACTAATCTGGTAAAAGAAAAAGCACCGGAATTATCAGTCGATGGTGAATTACAGGCCGATGCAGCTCTTATTGAAGCCATAGGAGAAAGAAAATGTAAAGGTTCTCCCGTAGCCGGTAAAGCAAATGTTCTAGTATTTCCGGATCTTGACGCTGGTAATATAGGATATAAATTAACCGAAAGATTAGGTGGCTTCGAAGCTGTTGGTCCTATCGTTCAGGGATTAGCCAAACCATATTGCGATCTCTCTCGCGGTTGTAGTGTTGATGATATGATCAATGTGGCGGCTATTTGCAGTTTAATGGCAAAATAACATATTCGGGGCTGTATCAAAAGTATTTTTTTTTAAAATTAGTAATCCTGTGTTTACAGGAATATATTGTAAATTTTGAATTTGTTAATCTTGCTTATGAGATAGTGTGAAAAGTCTGATTTAGAGGTCATTCCGAACGTAGTAAGGTGCCGTAGGCCTAGCGTAGCGAATCTAGTTCGAATAAATACTGGATTCTCACGGTCGCTACGCTTCCTCAGAATGACATGATCGTAGTTTTCATACAGTCTCAAATGTAGGAATATAATTATTTAAAAAAAATTTACGGTTAGAATTGCAACTCTAATTAACCATAAAAATACACTTTTGATACAGCCCCGTTTTTACATATTTTTGTTTGTTTGATTTATCACAAACTATAAGTTCTTATTTGAGGTTTAAATGTCAATAGTTTTAGACGGATATAATTTAACGATTGAGAGAGTTGTTGCTGTCGCCCGCTTTGGCGAAAAGGTTGAATTAACTGCTGATGCGATTGCAAAAATTAATGCATGTCGTGCTTTGATCGAAGAGAAAATAAAAGCTCGTGAAACAATGTACGGCATTAATACCGGTATTGGTGAGTTTTCCGAAATAGTTCTGACCGATGAGCAGGTAGGTCAATTTCAGCGATATTTGATTTATAATCATTCTGCCGGTATCGGCGATCCTGTTCCTATCGAACAGGTCAGAGCGGCTATGCTTGGCAGAATAAACGTTCATGCAAAAGGTCATTCCGGTTGCCGTTTAGCGATTACACAAACATTGATAGCAATGCTGAACAAAGGTGTTACTCCTGTTGTCTGCAATAAAGGTTCAGTTGGAGCATGCGGAGATCTTGCTCCTATGTCTCAGATAGCACTCCTGATGATGGGTGAGGGTGAAGCATTCTTCAATGGCGAAAGATTATCCGGTAAAGATGCCCTCGACAAAGCTGGCATACCAATTCCAGGGCTTGAAGCTCGTGATGGTCTTGCCACAATCAATGGTTCAAATCTACTTACAGCTATGAGTGCATTGCACATCTATGATTTCAATAGATGGCTAAAACAAGCTGAAATAGCCGCCGCCATGTCCTTAGAAGCTCTAATGGCTAATATGAAGCCCTACGATGTCCGTCTGCATCAGATGAGAGGATTTGCCGGAGCTCAAAGAAGTGCCATAGCTATTAAAAAATGCATCGAAGGTAGCGATTTACTCTCTGGTAAAGTTAAAACTAAGGTTCAGGATGCTTATTCTATGAGATCTACTCCTCAGGTTATTGGTGCAGCTCACGATGCTATTGCTTATGCGCGTAAACAAGTTGAAATCGAATTGAATGGTGTTGGTGATAACCCCATATTTTTAGTTGAAGAAAATCTTACTCTTACTGGTGCTAACTTCCAGGGAACACCTGTTTCTCTTCCTATGGAAATGGCTGGTACTGCAATTACCATGGTTAATGTGCTTTCGGAACGAAGACTCAACAGATTACTTAATCCTGCTCTAAGTGTTGGTCTACCCGCATTTCTGACAAAAGGTGCCGGTATGTTCTCAGGGCTAATGCTCAGCCAATATACAGCCGATATGCTTATCGTAGAACAAAAAATATTATGTACACCCGCTTCTGTACAGTCAATCCCTGCCGCTGCCGATCAGGAAGATTTCGTTTCAATGGGTATGAACACAGCCCTTAAGAATATGCAGATTCTTGATAATGCTTTTGGAGTTCTGGGAATTGAGTTTATGGCAGCAGCTCAGGCTCTTGATTTCAGGGAATTCCAATCTGGATTTGGGGTAACTAAAGCTAAGGAAATTATAAGAAAACATATAGATTTTCTTGACATTGACAGGCCTTTGTACAGTGATCACAACACAATGAAAGCTCTTGTTAAATCATGTGAGATCCTTGATGGAGTTGAAGCTCTGATTGGTAGTCTTGATTAATTATTTAGGTAAAAAACTGGGTAAATGATGATATTAAAATCCTTAGATTCATTTGTCGATATTGCTAAGCAAAAACCTCGAGAGAAAATTGCCGTTGCTGCCGCTGAAGACGATAATGTTATCGGTGCTGTGATTTCAGCTCATGAACATGGTATTGTTACTCCGATTCTTGTAGGTGACTCAGCAAAAATAAAGGCACTATGCTTCGAAATGAATCATAATATCGATGGTATTGAAATTATTGACGAGCCAAATCCTGCTCTTTCTGCCAGAAAAGCCGTTAAGCTTGTTAAAGATGGGAATGCACAAATTCTAATGAAAGGATTAGTCAGTACTGCCGATTTTCTCCGTGCTGTTCTCGATAAAGAAAATGGATTAAGAAAAGGTGAATTGTTAAGTCATATTGGATTCTTTGAATTAGCCCAATATCACAAACTTATCGCTCTGACCGACGCTGCTCAGAATATCGCACCTACTCTTGAAGATAAGATTTCCATTCTAAAGAATTCAGTAGAACTCTTCAATAAAATAGGTTATGAAAAACCAAAAATTGCTTTAGTTGCTGCAGTTGAAACAATCAATCCCAAAATGGAAGCCACTGTTCATGCCGCTCTTATAACCATGATGAACAAACGTGGTCAAATCAAAGGTTGTATCGTCGATGGACCTTTGGCATTTGATAATATAGTTTCGAAAGAAGCTTCGTTACATAAAGGAATAATAAGTGAAGTGGCTGGGGATGCAGATTTAATTTTAGCTCCCAATATCGAGGTTGCTAACGCTCTTTATAAAAGCTTTACCTATTTTGCTCAGGCTGTTGTAGCGGCTATCATTCTCGGAGCTGCTGTTCCGATTGTGTTAACATCCAGAGCAGACTCAGAGCGAAGTAAACTGATGTCCATTGCTTTGGCGGCATCTTATTAAAACGGAGAATAAATGAGAATTTTAGCTATTAATCCTGGTTCTACATCTACTAAATTTGGAGTTTATGATGATCTTAATGAAGTTCTTGTTAAAACACTCCGACATACTGTAGATGAACTTTATCCCTATCCTAGAATTCTTGATCAGTATGAATTCAGGAAAAATATTATTATCGATTCTTTACTGGAAGAGGAGATTTCTCTTGCTTCCTTGGATGTAGTTGTCGCAAGGGGAGGCTTGATCAAGCCTATTCCCGGAGGTGTTTATAAAGTTAATGATATTCTTATCGATGATCTTAAAAAGGAAATTCTTGGCGAACATGCCTCCAATTTAGGTGCTCTTATCGCCAGAGAAATCGTCCAGTCATCCGGTAAAGATATTGATGCGTTTATTGTCGATCCTGTCGTTGTTGACGAAATGGAGGACATTGCGCGCTATTCCGGCAATCCTTTGCTTCCGCGTCAGTCTATCTTCCATGCACTTAACCAAAAAGCGGTTGCCCGCCGTTATGCGCATGATATCGGAGTCGAATATAAAGACCTAAACCTTATCGTTGTCCATCTCGGAGGTGGTATTTCTGTCGGTGTCCACAAAGGTGCAAGAGTTATCGATGTAAATAATGGTCTCGACGGTGAAGGTCCATTCTCTCCCGAAAGAAGCGGATCAGTTCCTGTTGGAGCTTTGGTCAAACTCTGTTTCTCCGGAAGATTCCAAATGGTTGAGATTAGAAAGATGATTACCGGCAAGGGTGGTCTGGTGGGCTATTTCGGAACAAATAGTGCGCAGGATATAGAAGAAAGAGTACAAAACGGCGATGTTGCAGCTAAGATCATATATGAAGCTATGGCGTACCAGGTTGCAAAAGAAATCGGTTCTTGCGCAACTGTGCTCAAAGGAAAAGTAGATGCCATTATTATCACCGGTGGACTTGCCTACTCAAAGACACTCATAAATTGGATCACAGACCGCGTCAGCTTCATCAGCAAGGTAATTGTCTATCCTGGGGAGGACGAAATCCATGCTCTCGTAGAGGGCGTTTACTATGCCCATAAAGGGGAAATCGAAATCAAAGAATATGTTTGATGAAAATAGAATTATCAATTTGGAAATGGGGATGCTCTAAACATCCCCATTTTTTTATAAGTCATTCTGAACGAAGTGAAGAATCTAGTGTGTTTTATTCCATGAGAAATTCCAATATTTGTCCCAAAAGGCACTTTTTCTCAATGACTGTATCGTCGCACGCAAAGCTTTATAATAGATAATTTATAAAATTATTTTAACGTCATAGAAATAATTAGCTAGTTAAAACAATTGGTGTATACAAATAAACTTGCAATGTAATTTGGAATTAATTATTTTGTATAAAGTAACTGGCATATTTAATAAATAAGGATTATTTATGAAAAAGATTTATGTTCCATTTACGATCGCAATCTTTTTATTATTAAACTTTGTAGTCTCTTATTCTCAATCAGCATGTGATAGTTGTTCAATAAGTCCCTGCAATCCTGCAAATATTAGTCCTGATATTCCACCTTTTCCTGGTGGATGGACTTGTGAACCACTCACGGAAATCACGGTTACAATGCCGGACGGAATAATTTGTAAAGCTTGCGTCGCATTTTGTTGGCGTCAACCCTACCTAACTTCACCTAGATATCAATTATATCTATGTTCATTTTGTATAAGCAATAGTTGCCAAAGTCCAGCTTTTTGGGCTTTGACATGGACCGAAAAGGAGAAAATAATAGCTGAATCAATTATTACAAATAATCCAGGAAATATTTTCACTTACATTCCCGATTGTCCGATAAATAACACTGAAGTAGAAGTGTTCTGGAGTAGATGTTGGGATGGTATTAATACTTGCGCAGGTAGCAATTCGTGGTGTCAGAAAGTTTACAGCATCTGCATGAGTAATGGCGTAATTATTCATACTTTTCTATATGCACAGTCATCACCTGGTATCAACTGTGCACCACCTTGTACGAATATTGATCCATGCTATTAAGTTATTTTTAATCATTTTTTTTCTTATATTATGAAAATATCAATCAGAATATACATCGTCTTATTAATTCTTCTAATGAATTTTCTGAATTTAAATTGCTTAGATATCAGCTATCAAAGAGTATCAGCTTCAAATAATAAAATATTATTACTCTCGAAATCTGAAATTATTATAGCTGGTGAGAATGGAAAGCTAATTAAAACCAAGGATGAAGGAAAAACTTGGAATTGGATAGAAACTGGTACAAGGAATTCATTTATATCATTGAATTCAAATAATAAAGGAAAGATAGTATTGAATACTACTTCAGAAATAATTTACAGCAATGATAGAGGAGATTATTGGAAGTTGATTATTGAGGATAATAGTAATTCAATAAAACAATCATTTATCACCGATGACAACAAGAATCTTTTCTATTCATTAGGAAAATACTTATTCAAATATAATTTTATCAATGAAAGAAGCGATACATCTTTTATAGCCGACGATATTATTTCGAATTTTGTCATACATGATAGTATTATTTATTTAACAATAAAGGAGTATTTTTATAAAATACTAAACGAAAATTTTTTGATTAAAACTCAAGTTAAAGGCAAATTCAATTCTAATATATCATCTTGTGCAATTAATGCCAAAAATATTCTCATAGGTGGAGCTGATACTAGCAATGGTAATTATGCTAATTATTTATATAAAAGCTCAGATGGCGGGACAACATTTGATAGTGTTAGAAATAATCAGTTAGGATACATAAACAAGATTATTAATTTTGAAGATAATTTTGCTGTTTTAAATTCTTGGGGTTATATTTTTTATTTTGACAATAATTTTGATTTAATTGGTTCCGATACCATATTTACTAAAGATTATTTGAAATTTTCAAGAGATTTTATTATTATCAAAGATATTATTCAATTTGGAGATGACATTTTCTATTGTGGTCGGGATCAGAGTTATGGATATTTAAAACCTCTTTCTACAAAGAAATTACTAAATTATGCTTCTTCACAATATCCTGTTCCAGTTTATACAGTTGCACTCAATGAACTAATTATTAAAGAAAATAATTTATTTATTTTAGGTAATTATGGTAAAATATTAAAATCATCCAATGATGGAACCATTTGGAACACCATTTTTCCATTTGATACTCTTTCGGAGACAGCTCAAAAAAGTCCATGGAATGATTTTCGAGATGACGGAGTATATTTTTTGGGTGGGTTTCAATATAAAAATGGTTTTAGATTTGTTGGTATAAATAAATATACAAAACCTCTGGATATATATTATGATACAACCTCAGGTGCTATAGTAAATATTAATGAAATTAGGGCTTCGGTTGTCTCACAGCAAAAGAATAATATTATATATTTATCTGGCACATCTCCTGTAAGTTATTCTATAGATTATGGGAATACATTTCAAACAATTCCATTCCCGGATTCTCTATTAAAAGTTAAAAATAAATCAATACAGTATTTTAATATTATAAGTTCGATTTCTCCTATAAATGATTCTGAATATATCTTATTGAAAGTTGCCAATCTCAATACAAAAGATTCAATTAACAATCCAAATAAAGAAGAAGTTGAATTGATTTTCTACATATTTGATATAAAAAATTCTACACTAGAAGTAAAAAAGATAATGCCATTAGGTAAGGATTATACTTATGGTATTAATATACTACCTGACAAAAAAATATTAGTACATGGCAATGGGTTTTCAAAGAAAATTATTCTACTAGATTCAAATTTTAATGAATTGCTTTCCGATTATTTGAGCTTTTATCCGACTAATATTTTTTCACAAGATGCAAATGTTTGGATAGCAACAACTAAAAAGGATTCAGTTTTTATTACTACTGATGCCGGTAAAAACTGGTCGTTTTATTATTTGAATAATGACACTACTCTTTATGAAAATAAATCTACTGGATTTTTCAAAATCAATAAAATTGGTGATAATAAATACATGCTAATTGGTCATAACAGGATCACTCGTTTAGAGCTGTATTTAAAACCAGACTATGTTGAGGATAAGATCATAAAGGACAATAGTACGATGATCTTTCCCAATCCTGCTTCCGATTTCATCGAAATAAACGTAGGGGTGAACGGCCGTTCGCCCTTACAAAGCGAAGTGAGGATATATAATGTTCTAGGAGAAATACAGACCACCGTTAACCCCACCCCAACCCTCCCCGCAAGCAGGGAGGGAGCAAGAATTGATGTCTCCGGTTTGGCTCCGGGAATGTATTTTGCCCAGATAGGAGATAAGTTATGCAAATTCATAAAGATTTAATTTATATTTAAAACCGTTTCTTTGATAGAATTGCAACATTTTCGCAATTTGCATTTGGTGAATTTAATCCCGTTAGGTATGGAATCTTAATAGAAAATCGCACCAACCAGTCACCAAAGCTCCGTAGGAGCGAAATTGATTTTTATAACGAAAGGAGATACCGCCCCTACGGGGCATCGACGCTCTATCCTCCATTTTATCTATTAAGCTTTCACACCGATGGTGTTTCCGGAAAAATTTATCATTTCCCACGGGTTTCACCCACGGTTATTCAAATGATACAAATCACTTTCGAAAAGTCGTTGACTTTTTAAAGGTAGGATAATCAACCAAAATTACAAAAAATACGATGCAATCAATGCAAATCTACAGCTCTATTATCGTCACCCCATCGCCGCCTTCGGGCAATGTTCCATTTCTGAAGTTTCTTACTGAAGGGTGATTGGCTAAAGACTCATGTATGGCTGCTCTGAGGGCACCTGTTCCCTTGCCGTGAATTAACGAAACCATTGCAATATTCCCCAACACAGCGTCCGATAAAAATTCATCAACTAATCTCAAGCACTCATCAACCCTCAGCCCCCGAAGATCAATAGAAGATTTGGAATCGAATTTCAGATTGTCCGAGATTCCTCTGGACTTTGGTTTCTTTGTGTCTGGTTTTGTCTTGTTCAATTGGTCGAAAGGGAGTCTGAATCTAACTCCATTGAAATCCACCACAGCAGTCCTGTTCGAATTATCTGTCTCGAGAATTGTTCCTATGCTGGTTGAATCCTCGAGCTTAACAGATTCACCTTTAGCAAAAGTTTCGTCGCTGTTGACTTCTTTCCTTAGAGCCTCAGCTTCTCGGATGGACTTCGTTATCTTATTCTTTTCATCCTGAAACTCATGCTTAACCTCAGAAATAGCCCGCTTATCTTCTCGAATCTCTCTGATCGTATTTTCTATAAGCGAATTGGCTTTCTTGAGAATCTCGTCAGCTTCAGTGCGGGCATTTTCCATGATGGTTTTCCGCTTCAGCTTGATTTCATTGAATCTGATTTCATACTCTTTACGCTTAATTTCTGCCTGATTCTTTTCTTTCTCAGCCTGAAGCTTTAGTTCTTCCGTCTGCAATATGTAGCTTTGAAGTATCTTAATTGACTCTTCCAATTCGGTTTGCTTCGTTCCAAGATACCCTCTGGCTCGTTCGAGTATATTGCCGGGAATTCCAATATTTTCCGCCAAAACAAAGGCATAAGAATTTCCAGGTACTCCATGCAAATACTTGTAAGTTGGCTTTAGATGCTCTTCATTAAATTCCAGTGAAGCATTCTCAATTGATTCCTTAGTCAATGCATAACTCTTTAGCGATGATTGATGTGTAGTTGCGATAAAAAATAGATTTATATTCAGAAAACTGTCCAGAATTCCTGCGGCAAGTGCAGATCCTTCCTGTGGATCTGTCCCGGAACCGATTTCATCGATTAGTATTAGAGAATTACTTTCGCAATTATCTATGATTCTTTTGAGTTGAATCAATTGAGAGCTGAAAGTACTAAGATCATTCTCGATCGATTGATTATCCCCAATAGCAGTGAAGATTGTTCTGTAATTTGTTGCACACTCACCAAGCGGAAAAATACCACTCAGAGCCATTGCAACATTCAATCCAATACTTTTAAGAGCAACGGTTTTACCTCCTGCATTTGGACCGGAGATAAGGTTGCCTCTTTTAACTTCATTAAGTTCTATACTTAATGGAATTACCTTTGATTTTCCTTTTGCATGAACAAGAATCGGATGTCTTGCATTCTTAAGATAAAGCTGGTTACGATCAGATATTTGGGGTTTGATTCCGCCATATTCAAGAGCATATCTTGCTTTGCCGGTTATCGAATCAATGTGAGCCAAAATCTCGACAGATTGCAGAAACTCTCTTGCCTGTTCACCTATTTCCTTTGTCAAATTCTGAAGTATTCTGAAAATCTCTCTCTTCTCTTCATTCACGAGAATCGAAAGCTCATTATTCATCTCGATGATTTCCGTAGGCTCCAGAAATACTGTGGAACCGGATTGAGATATTCCATGTATAATCCCGGGAATCTGCCTCTTGCTTTCAACTTTAACAGGCAGGACTAATCTGCCCTCACGGATAGATAAATAATCATCCATAAGCATCTCATTTTCAGAAACCCTTTTTAGAATTTTCTGAGCTCTTGAGCGAAGCCTTGCCGACTTTTCAAGAATATCACGACGAATTCTTCCTAACTCACGTGAAGCCGAATCCTTAACCAAAGCCGTGTCATCGATAGCCTCATCGATATGCTTTTCCAGAAGCCTGTCTTCATGAAGCATTGATGTTCTCTCGGACAAGCCGGGATACTTCTCGGTTTTGATTCTGAAATAGTTTCTAACCATTCGTGATGTTCTGAAAACATCTTTAACCGACAGAATTTCATCGGTATTCATCACGGCATTTTCAACGAGTGATTTATGTAGTTTTGATCTGATATCCGATAAATTTTCAATTGGCAAACTGTCATCAAGTGTGATGAGGTTTGTCATCTCCTCTATCAGATTATGTTCGGAATTAAGCCAGAAGATGTCGTCAGTTGGGGATGAATCAAGTATAATATCCTTACCCAGTGAAGATAAAGTAAATCTGGACACCTTTTCGAGTACTAGATTGAATTCTAATTGTTTAAGAGATTCATTTTGAAGTTTGATCTGATCCGGAGTCAACGGCTGATTCATTTATAGATTCTCCAATCCACTCTTAACCAAGGCTTGAACAAGATTACCGTCAGCCTTACCTTTTAATTCTTTCATAGCAGCTCCCATTACTTTACCAATATCTTTCATCCCTGTTGCTCCCGAATCCTTGATTACCTGCGCTATTATTGACCTCACATCATCATCTGGAAGCTGTTTGGGTAAGAACTCAGCTATGATAACGAGTTCGGCCTTTTCTTTGTCAGAAAGCTCAGTTCTGCCTGCTCTTTCATACAGTTCAATAGCCTCACGGCGTTTTTTGGAAGCACTCTGAAGCATTTTCAATTCATCATCATCATTCATCTCACGACCGATGCCACTTTTGTTAAACTCGATAATGGTAGCTCTGATTGATCTCAAGGTTTCCATTCTCAATTTATTACCCTCTTTGATCGCCTTCTTTAATTCTTCAGTGATTGTCTTCTCCAGATTCATTTTGCACCCACAATTTTGATATATTTAAACTATTATAATTCAGTCCGATTAATTTAAATTTAACGATAAAATTTGCATTATATTATTAGTAAGAGTAAATTGCAATTTCTAAATTTATATTCATTGTTTATTAACAATTGAAAAATATAAAATTTATTCTAAATTAATATTAAACTTGTAAATTTAAATGCAGAATATTGTATATCATACAAATTATGAATTAGAAGATACGTATTGGTGGTTCACAGCCAGACAGGTGATAATAGATAAGCTCATCAATACTTATACAGATCTTAAGCCAGGTCAGACTTTGCTGGATGTGGGCTGTGGTACAGGTGGCTTCACTAAACACATGTCTCAGAGTTTCAATATGATAGGCCTCGATACATCTGAATTAGCTTTAGAATTTTGCAGGAAAAGAGGACTTGAGAATTTATTTTGCGGTCAATTAAATGAATTTCCGAGGGATAAGAATAGAATCGATGCTATAACAATGCTTGATGTAGTTGAGCATATTCCTGATGATAATGCAGTTGTCAAAGATGTTTTTAATCTTCTGCCTTCAGGAGGATATTATATCATGACAGTTCCAGCATATCAATGGCTTTGGAGTAAGCATGATGAAGTACACATGCATTACAGACGGTACACAAAAAGAAGAATCAATCAAATAATTATAGATGCAGGATTTAATATTGAATTTTCGAGTTATATGAACAGCTTTTTGTTTCTGCCTGCTGTTCTCAAGAGGTTTTTAGATAGATTAATAAAGAAAGATGATAGTGATTCAAAGCCTGTTGACGAGGTATCGCCAATGTTAAACACTATTTTTGATAGTCTCTACAAATTCGAAGCAAATATTCTTAAATTGATTCGCATACCATTCGGGCTTTCAGTCGTTACAATAGCGAAAAAGCCATAGTTCTGTTTTTTTGATTGATAGATTTATTGTAAAAAATATCAGGTGCATTATGGTAGCAAAAAAATTAGTTAAATTGCCAAAACAAACGAAATCTAAGATACAGTCAACATCAAAAAATCAAATATTACCTCCAACAGATTTCCCTGTTTGGGTGACACTTATTTTATTTTTTATAACTACTGCTATTTTCTTCTGGGATATAATTCTTCAGAATTCATTCTTTTGGGAAGATTTCATAGAATATGTATATCCTGTCCAAACATTTGCTGCAAATGAATTCGCGAAGGGTGAGATTCCATTCTGGAATGCTTTTACTTTTGTAGGAATGCCTTTCTTTGCTGATTTACAAGTTGGTTTCTTCTATCCTTTCAACAGAATTCTATCACTGTTTGTTTCAAATAATAACCTCCCAGTTGTAATTCTTGAATTGGTTGTTATAATTCACTTTCTGATTTCTCAGATTAATACTTATTTCCTTGCAAGATTCTTCAAAATTAGTTCTTATGGTGCTGTCATCGCTGCCATTTCTTATTCTTTCTCAATGCTGATGGTTTGTCATGTAATTCATCCAATGATTGTCTACCATTTAACTTGGTTGCCATTGATCTTGATGTTTTTTTTAAAGGGTTTGCAGCAGAAAAAATTATCTAATTCAATTCTTGCCGGAATAATATTTGGTTTCGTAATGCTGAGCGGACATCCACAGATGACACTATATATGGGGCTTTTGCTGGGATTTGCCTTCGTATGGTTCTTGATCAGTGGGTTTCTGGATAAATCCATCGTAGGTATTAATTTAGTAAAATTCATAAGTGGTGGAATTCTTACTATTGTTATTGCTCTGGGAATATTCTATATACAGTATTTGCCGTCTAAGGATCTGGCTGAATTATCACAGAGAAATGAAATTTCCTACGAAAAATCAACTGAAGGTTCACTCGAATTCAAAAACATTATTACTTCCGTAATTCCAAAGATTTTTGGTTATATTGACGGACAACCCGATAAACAGCAGACATATTACAACAAAATCGATGGTAAAGTTCAAAGCCATTTTTATTGGGAGACAGGTTTCTATTTCGGAATAGTTGCTTTGTTTTTGGGTTTAATCGGTGCAATACTGAAATTTCGTACATCACAGGGTGGTTTTTTGATATTTATCGCGGTATTTGGGTGCCTATTTGCCCTAGGAAGCGGTAGTTTTGTCTTCAACATTATGTATCATTTCCCATTTTTCAATAGTTTTCGAAATCCAGGAAGAATGATGTTTATGGCTACTCTTGGATTTTCAATATTAGCTGGGTTTGGATTCGATATACTCTGGCAGAACATTAAAGAGAAGAAAATGATGTGGGTTATTCTCAGTGCAGCTTTTTTCCCAATACTATTTTCGATACTTACTGCCACCGGATATTTACCAAAAATGTTTAATGCACCCGAATTGGCAATTGACGAAATTATTTCTTTTGGAACAATAGCGCTTACAATATCTGTAGTTGCTTATGCAATTGCATTCATTGTTAACTGGAAATTAATCAATCCTTCAGTTGCTGGGTTGTTGTTTATCGCATTAGCATTTATAGATCTTTATGTTGTAGGCGGTAAATTTAATCAGAGTCCCACTAATCCTGCTACTGTTTATGAACTTAAGCCTGATCTTAAAGCTCTCTTAACTCCAAAATCAAAGGAAGATTTATATAGGGTTAATACAAGAATTTATAAACCTGTTAGCTTTATGTCAATGCAGAGAAATCAAGGCATGATTGATCGGATTCAAATGGTTGAAGGCTACAATCCTCTCGTCCTGGAGCGTGCCGGTGTGCCGGTACCTGACACAAAAGTTGCCTATGACTTATATAACGTCAAGTATGAAATAAAAGTTGATCTCGAAAAAGGATCTTGGGCTTACTCCCAGCGCGATTCGACTTTGCCCAGAGCGTGGCTCGTTTACGACATGAAAATACTTGATCAGGGCGAAGTAAAGAAATTCATGCAGAAAAATAATTTTGATTATAGATCAAGTGTTATTCTTGAAGAAAAAATCGATGTGACTCTACCAGGTAAAACTGCCGATACTACAGGAACTTCGATTGTTTGCAATGATTATTCAACCAATAAATTTTCCTACCATGTCAAATCTAAGAATAATTCCATTTTGGTTTTTAGCGAAATATATTATCCTGACTGGAAAGTTTATGTCGATGGCAATAAAGTGAAATTATTGCGTGCGAATTACAGTTTCCGTGCTATCCCATTACTTGCAGGTGAGCACACAATTGAAATGAAATATGAATCTGAATCATATACCACAGGTAAGATTATTTCAATGATCACTTTTGTTCTAAGCATTGTTGGATTCTTCTTTGCCCAGCATTTCGAAAGAGTAACTAAGGATACAACCAAAGCTGTGAATGCCACAAAGGCAGATCCTGAAGATACAGATTCAATAAGTTAATTTATAAAATTTCAGATATTTAAATGCAGAGTAGAATACGAAGCCTGGCATCTGATACACTTATTTACGGTGTGTTCACAGTTGTTGGTCGATTTTTAACTTTCTTTCTTACTCCAATTTATTCTAATTATCTCACTCAAATTGAATTGGGTGATGTAACTATTTTCTTTTCAATTATAGCCTTTTTAAATATCACATTTGCTCTTGGAATGGATTCATCATTCTTTAGATTCTATTCTAAAGATGATATCAATCAAACCAAAAAAGTATTTTCTACTGCATATTTTACCATCGGATTTATGTCTGTTGTTATATCAACTATAGTTTTCGTTTTCGCCGAAAAGATAGCACCAACTATGTCCTCTTTACCCAACTCAGTAACCTTGGTTAGAATAGCTGCATTTTTACCTTTGTTGGATTCGTTTCTTATTATACCAATGGCTATGCTCAGAATGACAGGTAAAGCAAAAAGATTTGCCTGGTCTAGATTTGCAATGATAATCGTCGCATTTAATCTGAATCTTTGGTTTGTAATTGGTTTTCATTGGGGAGCTGAAGGAGTGTTTTGGGCACAATTGATATCCTCGGTATTCGGCATTTTTCTTTTTCTTCCTGATCTATTCAGATTTCTGGTATTTAAATTTGATAAATCCTTAACTCTTCAAATGCTTAGATTTGGTTTCCCAACAATGCCTGCTGCATTATCTGGGATGATTCTTCAGGTGGCGGACAGACCTATTTTAAAATATCTTGCTACAACCGATCAGTCCAAACAAGTTGCAATCTATAGCGTTAATTACCGGCTTGCTATTCCCATGATGCTATTCGTTACTATTTTTGAATATGCATGGAAGCCATTTTATTTAAGCAGATATAATGATCCCGATGCAAAGCAGTTATTCTCGAGGATCTTTACTTATTTTACTTTAATTTCTGTTGTGTTGTTTCTCTTTATCGGATTCTATATTGAATTCATTGTCAGAATGCCCTTCATTGGAGGGAACTTTATAAAATCTGACTATTGGAGTGGTTTGGGAATTGTCCCAATTATTTTGTTCGGATATTATTTAAATGGAGCTTTTTCAAATTTCGCAGCTGGATTCCATATCAGTAAAAAAACAGATTATCTTCCTCTGGCTGTCGGAATAGCAGCTATTGTTAATATTGTTTTTAATTTTATTGCTATTCCAATATGGGGAATTTATGGTGCTGCATGGGCCACATTTATTGCTTATCTTGTAAGTTCAACTCTACTTTATTTGATATCAAGAAAAGTATACCCAATCGATTACAATTGGCGCAAAATAATAATGGTATTGCTGCTGATGAGTGTTGTCTATTTTCCGATAGCCTATTGTACTAACAATATCAACCTCGGTTTAGCGTTTATCATTCGAACTGGAGGGATTATCGTATTTGTATCTGCTTTGTTTTATTTTAAATTCTTTACAACATCAGAAATTAAATCAATCAGATCACTTTTCAAAAAAAAATAATTTAATAAATCATTACTTTTTATTAATATTGTGTAATATATTAATCGAAATATCATGAAATCATTGAATCAAGTTGGAGCCAGAATATGGATATGAGTATAGAAATTGAACGAAATGATGATTATGCAATTATTCATCTTGCTGGTGCATTTCATAGTGGAGATTACAACTTCCCTTCTCGAATAAAAGAGGGTATCAAATTACTCATTACCGAAAATGTCAAAAAAGTTCTAATCGATTTTGAAAATGTTACTTTTTTTGGTTCTGATGGTATAGGCTCTATAACCAATGGGCATTATAATGTATGTAATTCGGGTGGTAGACTAGTCCCTTATGCATTGCAACCATATATTCTAAGCTCATTCAAAATTGTAGGTCTGGATAAAGTGTTTCCGTTATTTCAGACAAAAGAAGAAGCTTTAATTTACCTGGAACATAAAGTAAAATAATTATTTTTTATAAATATCATTTTCCTAGGAGCAGTTATGAATTACAGAACTATTCCCGAGCTATTAATATATTTGCACGAAAAGTATGGCTCAACATCTACTCCATTCAAATTTAAAATTGATGGTGTTTGGGAACATATTAATCACGATGAGTTAAGGGAAAAAGTTGAAAACTTTGCTCTAGGTTTATTGAATCTGGGTATTAAATCTGGCGACCGTATCGGTATAGTATCAGAGAACCGTGTCGAATGGATTATTTCCGATCTTGCTATTGCAAGTATTGGCGCAATATCCGTCCCTTTATTCACTACATTAACGGCTAAACAGGAAGAATTTATATTTAATGATTGCCAAGCTGTAGGGGTAATTGTCTCCAATACATTCCAACTTGCTAAAGTTGTTGAGGTTAAGACCAGTATTCCCTCACTTCGCCACATCATAATTATGAATGAACAGTTTGAATCCCATGATATAAATGTCAAATCTATGAAATACATTTCAGATCGTGGTTCAGAAATTCGAACGCCTCAGCAAAGAAGAGAGATTATTCTGGAATATTCTGCTAAAGTTAATCCTGATGATCTCCTGACTGTGATTTACACTAGCGGTACAACTGGGAACCCAAAAGGTGTCATGTTGACTCATAATAACATGGTTTCTAATGCCATTGCCTCAAAACAAACTACAAAATTTGATGAGAGTGATGTTTTCCTAAGTTACCTTCCCTTCTGTCACTCATTTGAGAGAATAGCTGGGTACTATGTTGCATTTAGCTCTGGAGCTACTGTTTATATTGCAGAATCTATAGACGCTGTTGCCGGTAATATTAAAGAAGCAAAACCCACATTCATGTCTACCGTGCCCAAATTAATGGAAATGGTAAGAAAGAAAATTATTAGTGCTGCTGATAATGATGGTGGAGCAAAACAAAAAATCTTCCATTGGGCTTTGGATACAGGTTTAAAATATGTACATGCTAAACTAGATAATAATGTATCTTTCTTCTTGCAAACAAAATATAAACTTGCTGATTCACTTGTTTTCTCCAAAATCAGAGAGAAAATTGGATGTGAAAAACTATGCTTTGTCTCAGGTGGTGCTGCTCTGGCTGCCGAAGTATTTGAATTCTTTTTGGCAATTGGTTACGGTGTACTCGAAGGATATGGCTTGACCGAGTCATCACCTGCACTAACTATTACCAGGGTTGAAAACTTAGAACCCGGAACTGTAGGAATGCCGTTAGGCAATGTGGAGATTAAAATTGCTGAAGATGGTGAAATACTTGCCCGTGGTCCAAATATCATGAAGGGATACTGGAATGACGAACGTGCAACCATGGAAGCTATTGATGAAGATGGATGGCTTTATACAGGAGATATCGGTATAATAACTGAAAAGGGTAACCTGAAAATAACAGATCGTAAAAAGAATATTTTTGTCAGTAGTGGGGGTAAGAATATTGCACCTCAACCTATTGAGAATTTGCTCACCCAAAGTGCTTTTATCGAACAATGCATACTAATCGGTGATAGAAGAGAATTCAATACAGCTTTGATTACTCCTGACTTTGGTGAGCTTCAGAAATTAGCAAAAAATGTCGGTATTAATTTCGAAAACCCAACTGAGCTTATTGCCAACGATAAGATCATTAAAGTTATTAAAGATGATATCGACAGACTTCAAAAGGATCTTGCTAAATTCGAAAGAGTGAGAAAATTTAAACTCTTATCTGAACCATTTACTATCGAAAGTGGTTTATTAACTCCAAAAATGAGTATTAGGCGCCATGTGGTCGAAAAGAAGTATAATGATCTGATTGAACAAATGTATGGAATAAAATAATTATCAATTTCGCATTTATTTTATTTTATTTAGAAACTTTTTTCACTTAAATTAGTTATTGATTATGTTAAACGTAAATTATTGCTTTCTTTTAAGTGAATCAAATCAAAACATATATATTTTTACTGATAAGTTCTTCTTGGCTTCTTGCCCAGGATCATATTCTTGGGCCCGAGGCAAATAATTGGTATTTCGGTGAGCACTCAGGAATTTCATTTAATACTCCCGATAAAAGTCCAAAGCCAATCCACAGTAATCTGGTTACTGAAGAAGGCACTGCCGCAATTTCTGATGAACTTGGGAATTTATTGTTCTATGCTCAGGGCGATAAAATCTGGAATAAAAAGCAAGAATTGATGTTGAATGGCTCAGGTCTTTTAGGCGGATACTCCTCGACTCAAGCTGTATTAATTGTTCAACAACCGTTGAAGAATAATTTGTTTTATGTATTTACTACCTCCAATGAAGGCGGTTCTTTCTGTTACTCCATTGTTGATCTACACGGTGATAACGGTTTTGGCGAAGTCATTACCAAAAATGTGAATGTCTATGATTCCTGTTCAGAAAAACTAGTCGCAATAGTTCATTCGAATCAGACAGATGTTTGGATTGTTATCAAAGAACAAGCTTCATACAATTTTCGTTCATATCTGCTCACTTCTGACGGATTATCAATGTCTCCTGTAATTAGTAGATTTAATTTAAAGTACGACCTAACGAAGAAGTGGAGCTCTATGGGTTATTTAGCTGTAGCTCCTGATGGAGCAAGAATAGCTGCTGCTACATACACCGCATCACAGTTCGAATTATATGATTTTAGTGCTAAAACAGGAGAATTATCTAATGTTATTGAATTACCGCTCTTGGCAAAAGAGAGCAATGATTATTTTGTATATGGTGTTTGTTTCTCTCCTGATTGTTCCAAGCTTTACTGCTCAAATACAGAAAATAGCGATAGCACATATATTCTTCAATTCGATTTAATTGGTGGCTCACAATCTGAAATTCTTAAATCAAAGCTTATTATAGCGCATAGTTATAATGCAAAAATATTTGGAGCAATCCAATCTGCGCCTGATGGTAAATTATATGTGAGTAAGTATCAAAACGACTATCTTTCGGTAATTAATTATCCTGACAAAAGGGGAGTTAGCTGTGAATTTGTTGAAAATGGAGTATATCTAGATGAAACTTTATGCAGGTTAGGATTACCTAATTTTGCATTTCAAAAACTATATGTTGTAGATAAGCCTGATCCAAAAATCCACAAATCTCTTATTCGGATAAATAGCGCTCAAGGTAGTCCTGGCGATATAGTCGAACTGCCCGTATTTGCTAAGCTTTTGACAGATTCAATGATAAGCAGTCACCTGACTTATGAAATCACTCTGGAATTTAATGCATCGGCATTTCTCCCTGAACTTAACTTGCCGCAATTTAAAGATAATTCCATACAAAATGGTGTCAGAATATTGAAATTTAGTGGTTTGACTAATGGTTTGAGTATTTATGATCTGGAGTTGTTCAGGCTTAGAGGCACTATACTACTTGGAGACAAAGCAAGAAATGAAGTAAAAATCTCTGATTTTTCTTGGTCCGATACAACATTAGTTGCTTTCCTTGATCCAGGAGAAATTATAATAAATGATGTATGCAAATCGGATCTACGTAAAGTTACCAATATACCTAAAGTTCAAATTGATCTGCTTCAAACCATTGTGTCGGATTTGCTCGAAGTAAATTTAAAATCCTCAGATGAAACTAATGCGGTTATTTCAATATATTCGATTAGTGGACAGAAAATTATCGGTCGCGATATTCATATTCAAAAATCTGAAGTTGGAATTCATCATGATTTTGACCTAAAAAAAGCATCTTCAGGCTTTTATTTTTTAATTCTAAAAACTGCATCTTCACAAATTCACAGATTATCATTCATGAAAAAATAAATGCCTAAATTAATATTAATATTGCTTCTCTTGATTTCATCATTTAAAAGTTATTCACAGCTTCACGATGCCGATACATGGTATTTTGGGGATTACTGCGGGCTGTCTTTCAGTACTACTGATAATGTGCCGGTAGCACTTACTAATAGTGCTATGAAGACCGATGAGGGTTGTGCAGTGATTTCTGATTGGCTTGGGAATCTGCTTTTTTATACTGATGGAACAACTGTTTGGAATAGATTGCATGTACAAATGCCAAATGGAGATAATCTCGATGGCAATTTCTCCTCAACACAATCTGCAATTATCGTCCAAAAGCCACGTTCAGAGCAATTTTATTATGTTTTTACAGTTGACTGTCAAGGTAAATCAAATGGTATGAAATATTCTCTGGTCGATATGGATAAGGATCAGAAACTTGGCGATATTATTTTAAAAAACACCCCTTTGCATTACCCCGTATCGGAAAAAATCTCAGCTGTAAAGCATAAAAACGAAAGGGATGTTTGGGTTGTTACCCACGAATGGAATTCTAATAAATTTTTATCTTTTCTTGTCACTGATACTGGTGTGGTCGATATCCCAATTATCACCCCAATAGGTAGTTATCATGATGGTTCCGATATGAATGCTTCTGGCTACATGAAATTCTCTTCTAATGGTAAAAAACTCGCTTTAGCTATATACGACAAAGGAATCGTCGAAATCTTCAATTTTGATAACAAAACAGGTATTTTGTCAAATCCAATAACAATTCAATCTGATTTATATAAAACAGCCTATGGGATAGAATTTTCACCCGATGTTTCTAAGCTATATTTCTCCTGTGCCGGATTCGATAATCCTTCTGCTATTTTCCAAATTAACCTGAATGCCGGATCTAATCAGGATATAATTAATTCTGTTCAGAATATAATTCAGGGTGCTTCTTATTTGCTCTATCATGCAATGCAAATTGCTCCTGATAGGAAGATATATATCGCCAAACGCGGCAGAAATTACTTAGCTTGTATCAATGAACCTAATAAAAGTTTCGATAAATGTAGATTTGTCGATGATGCAGTTTCACTCGGCGATAAGAAAAGTAGGCAAGGACTCCCTTCATTTAATCAGAGTTTCATTGATTTTAGTATAGAAATAAAAGGGAATACTTTACTCTGTGAAGGAGACACACTTTATTTAAATAGTAACCGCCTCGACAGTGCAACCTATAGCTGGACTGGTCCTAATGGCTTAAAATCAGATTCAGCTTTTCTAGATATACCATCAGTTTCACTTATCGATAGTGGTATTTATAAATTGACAGTAAAGATGGCAAATATCACAAAATCTGATAGTATTTTTGTTAAAATTTTTCCTAAACCTGTATTTCGGATTATTCCGGGAGATACTGCTTATCTGTGTAAAGGGGCAAGTCTTTTTCTGCAATCCAGCAGCAGTTTTTCCAATAACAAATATTTATGGAATACTGGAGCTAAAACTCAGGGTATAATTGTCGATTCAGCAGGATTATATTATCTCATTATCGAAAACGAAAATGGGTGCAAAGATTCTGCTTATTGCTATGTTCAGCAAAAATTACAGCCAACACCTCAAATAGCTCAAGGTGATAGTATTTGGCTTTGCAATGGAGGAAGTGAGTTACTGTCAGTAAAGGATAGTTATGCCTCGTATCAATGGTCAAACGGAGAATTCACTCCTGAAATTATTGCCAACATGGATGGTTATTATTTTGTAACAGTTACTGATAACTTTGGATGCAAGGGTGTTGATAGTATCAAGGTAAATATTGTTAAAATGTTAGCATCAATGCCTCCAAATCATAACTTTGGGGACTTACTGATTGATTTAGTAGAAAATCAGCAAATTGACCTGATCAGCCAAAGTACTGTTCAGATGGAGATTGAAAGTATTGTGTTAAAAGATGGCAACAATGCTTTTAAAATTAAATCAAAACCGGATGATTTATCAGTTTTATTGCCAAATGGTAATATCCCTATCGTAATTGAGGCAAATCCTCCATCTTCTGGAAAGTTCTATGATACACTTGTTGTTAACTTTAGTTCCCCATGCAAAGCTAAGTATATCTGTGTTCTTGAATGCTCTGGAAAAAGCAATAAACTTGAGTTAATCATACCACATGCAAAAGCTAAAATTGGTGACAAAAATTATCAGATTCCGATATATGCAAGGTTATTGGATACAGGTTCATATAAACTGTCCTTCAATGTCGAGTTTGCATTTTCTAATCAGGCTTTTCTTGTTAGCCCAAATCAATCACAAATTGTAAATCAACGACTTGAGAATGGAAACCGAATCATCACTTTAAGGATAGATTCTGTAATGGTGAAGAACATCCAATCCGTTATTGGTAGTATCTATGGCACTGTTCTGCTAGATAATAGTCCTACACCTGTTAATTTTATTTCAGCTGAGTGCACTAATCGGCATATAAAACTCGATACTACTAATGGATCTCTAAATCTTTACGGAATTTGCCAACCAGCACTTAGCAAGATAGTCCTTCTTGAAAACCAGTTTTTCAATCAATACCCTAATCCGGTTGAATCGAATTTAACGATAGTTTCAAATCTAAAATTATCATCCGGCTTCAGCGTCGACTTATTCGATAATAAAGGTGATAAAATAAATCCTCAGGAATATGCAATTTCTCAAAAAGGTAATAGTATTCTTGAAATTAACATAAGTGATTTTATTCCAGGTATTTATTTTTGGATGATTAGAGATGAACTATCGTCATTCACAGGATATTTTATTAAAAATTAAATAAACAAATGGAATAGTTTTGTTTCAAAGGATAATCCTCATATTGTTTTGTTTAAGTTATTTGCCTGTTTTGTCCCAGAAAGAGGCTTATAATTGGAATTTTGGCGAAAATGCCGGACTGACATTCAATACATCTGATCTCAACCCTGTCCCAATTAGCAGCTCGATTTCATCTGAGGAAGGCTGTGCATCCATGTCAGATGCTAGCGGTAAGCTGTTGTTTTATTCTGATGGTGAAACTGTTTGGAACCGAAATCATTTACCTATGAGAAATGGGTTGGGACTTAGTGGAAACAATAATGCTACTCAATCTGTAATAATTATTCCTAAACCAAACACTCCAAACATTTACTATGTCATTACGAACGATTATAATCTGGGAATTAATGGATGCAGATATTCTGAAGTTGATATGAATAGTGATGGAGGTTTTGGGGATGTTCTTACTCCCAAAAATAAATTAATTTTTTCCAATCCAACAGAAAAAATTACAGCAACTCGGCATAGTAATGGAACAGATTGGTGGATTATTATGCATGAATGGGATTCAGATGTCTTTCGTGTCTATCAGTTGACGTCAACTGGAATCACTCTCAATCATGTTGCATCGATAATTGGTTCAATTCACAATGGCAATCTTTCCAATAAAAAAGGACAAATTAAAGCTAGTCAAAACGGGACAAAAATTGCATTAGTAATTCCCAATCTGGCTACTGTGGAGCTATTCGATTTTGATAATTCAAAAGGAATTTTACAAAATTGTGTGACATTAAAATCATCTGTTTTTAACGATGCTTACGGGGTTGAATTCTCTTCGTCAGGTAGCTATATTTACATTACAAAAAGCGAAATTCCATCAGCCATTCTTCAGTTCAACCTAAAAACATGGTCAGCATCAGGGATATTAAATACACAGTCATTAATCGCTGAAAGTCAGGAATATAGAGATTTTCAGGCACTGCAATTAGCTCCCGACAATAAGATATATGTCGCAAGACCCAACAAATTATTCCTAAGTAGAATAAATAATCCTGACATTTCTGGAAAAAATTGCAATTATATTGATAGTGCCGTCTATCTTACCGGAAAGCTATCTCGTCAGGGTTTACCCAACTTCTACTCCAGAGAGCTTATTAAACTTAATCTGGGAGGAAATGTACAAATTTGTGAGGGAGATACACTTTTCCTTACATCCACATTTATTTTTGGTGGTAACTATCTTTGGGCAGGCCCTGATAAATTTAAATCTCAACTCCAAAATCCTTATGTGATCATTAACTCTCAAACTCAATCCGGATTTTATATACTTAAAGTCGTAGTTTCTGGTCGGGAATATTTAGATAGCATTAATGTTATTGTCAATCCCGCCCCCAAATTCTCCATCGAAGCTTCTGGCCCAACCAGTATTTGCCCTGGGGATAGTATCGTGCTTTTCCCTGATTTTATTGCTCCTGGATTGCAATACAAATGGTCCACCGGCGAAACTACCTCAAAAATTACTGTTAGAAATCCTGGTAAAATCACACTAACCATTTCTAATCAAAACGGATGCAAATATACCAGGGATACTCTTGTTCAATATGTTCGCTTCGCAACAAGGATCCAACCACAAAGTAGCACTGAATTTTGTTCGGGGGATAGTGTAATCTTACTAGCGACTCCTCTGGAAAGTAATAATTTTCTAAAATGGAGTAATGGTGAATCTACTAACAAAATAGTAGTAAAATCTTCACAGCAGATTATACTGACGATTGAGAATGCTAATGGCTGTAAGGGTTTTGATACTATTGATGTTAAAGTTAACGACAAGCTTGATGTTTCGATTAAATCCGATTTATCACTCCCATTCTGTGATGGTGATACAGTTACATTAAGTACAAACTATGAAGGTCCAAAGTTTACCTGCAAATGGTCTGGAGGATTCAATACCCAATCAATAAAAATATTCCAAAGTGGAGAATATCAAGCTATCGTTAGTTATAAAGGTGGTTGCACTGATACAGCAAAATTCATTGCATTATTTAATCCAAAGCCTAAAGCAAATATTAAACCTAGCAGTCCATCGACCTTTTGTGAAGGTGATTTTATCATATTGGAAGCTTTATCTGATAGTTTGGCTAAAACAACTTATAAATGGTCAACCGGAGATACTCTAAAATCAATTTCTGTAAATCAAAAGGAAAATTATTCTCTTACTGTCACAAATGAATCAGGTTGTGCCGATACAACATCTATATTTGTAAATGTTTTACCTTCTCCAAAAGTTGATATTCTGCCTGATGGTTCAACCAATCTTTGCGATGGCGATGCTCTAAAACTCATAGCTTCGCCAATCGGCTCGGATTATAGTGTTAAGTGGTCCAATGGAGCGACTAGTGATTACATTTGGGTGAACTCTACAAAGAAATATAAAGTGGAAGTTACTAACCAATTTGGATGTAAGGATTCTGCTGAATTATCAGTAAAGTTTAGCCCTAAACCAAATCCTAATATTATATCTTCTGGTCCACTTACTATTTGTAAAGGTAGTGCTATAAATCTTCAGACTGACCAAAAATATCAGACCTACAAATGGTCAACAGGTGAAGGTTCTGAATCAATCTTAGTCACTGAAGCTGGAAATTACTACGTTGAAGTACAAGATTCAAACGGCTGTAAAAATATAAGTCAAACTATTATAGTTAGTGTTAGTGAAGTTAATATATCAATAGAAGACATCAGCAACAGTAAATTTGGTAATAATTGCATTGGTACTACTAAAACAAAATCAATCAAAATAAAGAACAATGGTCATGAATCTGTAATTGTTAAATCCTTGACATTTAATGATCCATCAACCTTCTCCGAAACCACTAATTCTGTCTTGCAATATTCTCTTCCACCAAATAATTCATTAGAAGTTGAAATTACATTCAAACCAAAATTCTTGCGGACTTTTGAGGATACACTAAATATCCAAATTGTATCGCCATGCCTCTTTGAGTATAAAATTAACGTTTCTGGAACCGGAGTTACAACCGCTAGAGCTTCTATCCCTGATTCAACTCTTCCGATTGGTAGTGAGTATTGTATCCCTGTGAACTTCAAGCTGTCATGTGGTGATACTCTGAGAAACAAACTAAAGATAAATACCACTTTAGTCTTGGATGCAAGTATGTTCATTCCCAATAAAGATTTGCATAGTTTTGTCAAAAAAACATACGTTTTAGGCACCAGAAGATACTTCGATATTGAAGGGACTATCGATTCCTTAACAAACAGAGATTCATTACTATTCTCAATTTGCGGTACTGTTCTTTTTGGCGATTATGAATGGGTAGTTATTGAATTGAATGAAATAATTGCAGATAATCAGTATTTCTCGAGCAGTACCATTGGTGGTGAATTGCAAACTTATGGGGTGTGTGCTTTAGAATTGAGTCATATTCAAAATTCCAATCTCACAAAAGTTCAATTTTTGAAACAAGAAGACGAAAGAAGAGTTAATATTGAAGTAATTACTAAAGAAAAAGGGTTATTCAAATGTTCTGTCTTTGATTTGAATGGACAAAATATTTATAATGAAGTCTGGTTCAACGATTCGGAGAATATTTCAAACAAAACCGTTTATACTGTGAACACTCATCCAAGCGGTATTTATTTCTATCAAATCCTAACTCCATCACGGCAGTTCATAAAATCAATATTTATTTACAAATAGATTTTGTAAATTAAAAAAAAATTTATAATTTTGCAGTTCATATATTTTAACAATTAGGAATTCAGAGAAATGGCGCATCATAAGTCAGCATTAAAAAGAATGAGACAGTCTGAAAAGAAAAGAATTTATAATAGACAAAAAAGAAAAGGTATGAAATTGTCATTCCGTGCAGTGAACGAAGCTCAGTCATTCGAACAGGCACAACAAGAATTAGTTAAAGCCTTTAGCATACTTGATAAAGCCGCAGCAAAAGGAGTTATTCATAAGAATACTGCTGCCCATAAGAAATCAAGTTTGTACAAAACTATACTGAAACTTAAAACTGCCGTAGCATAAGCATTCCTAATAGTTGCTTGTTTGTGAAATATATCTAAAAGTGTATTAAAGTTATTAATACACTTTTTTATTATTAAAGTAGTAATTTAGGTTTGACTAAAAAAAATATTAGGTAATTATTAATTTCTTTCAAATAAATTAATAATCATTACGTTGCTCTAATTAATTACTATTGATATTAATATTAGTTTTATCTGTCAGCTCATTTAATAATGTCGTTTCATCAATCACTTTGATTTTGAATAAATGTTATTACTGTCTTAATTTATTAAAGAAATATTAGAACTAAATATATTTAACTAAGTACCAGATTATTTATTTTTTATGGAGTAATGCTATGGGAATAAGTTTTAACGATTTAAATAACGATTCTATAATGTCTGTTAATTATCGAGAGTCTAAGATAATCAGCAAGCAAAAAAAGTCTAAGCTAAGTAGGTTCCTGAAGATCTGCATCTTCTTGTTTTTACCTATGATTATTGCTGTGAGCTCAACAGCATTTTCGCAAGTGACTCTCACAGTAACAAAGAGCAACAATGCACCGAACCCTATTCCATCAGGGCAACCCTTTACTTACACGATAGTGTACAGTTGGTCAGGTGGTGCTCCGGGAACATTGTATATAGTTGATAATGTTCCTGCAGGTCTAAATGTTATTAGTGCATTACCCACATCCCCAATATCAACAATAGTAGGTAATCAGGTGACATTTGCTCTGTCTGGTCTTACCTTACCAAGTGGATCAGGTACAATCCAAATCAATGCAATGTTCGCACCAGGTGTTACATGTGGTGGTACAAGGTTATGCAACAAAGCAGCAATTACAACAAATCTAAATGGTGGAGCATTTGTTTGGAGTAACGATGATTGTGTTACAGCAGCCACCCCAACTAATAAATGGACATTTGAAAAAGAATTAGTTTCCGGCTGTGCATTGGACGATGAAGTCGTATTCAGAATAAAGATCATTAATCCATGGGGTGGAGATATTGGGGGACTAAATCTAACCAACATTAATCTATATGATATCATTCCCCCAGGAGCTATTGTATTAGGTATATATGGCAATTGGAATGGCATCAGCGGTACTTTGCTCACTGGTGGTCCTACCTCCATTGGAGTTAGCCCATGGTACACTTGGTACACTGTTTATGTGAAATTAAAATTCCCAACAGGACCATTTTCAGTTGGTCAAACTGTTATAAATAATTCGAGTATTCGGTTTACCACTCCTTGCAACTCACAACCGGTTACTTGGAGCGATACGGCTAAGGTAGTTTTATGTAACGGTATTTATTCCGGATCTCTTAATAAATGGCTCTCATTAAATATGTATTTCCCAAGCAATCCTAGCTGGTATCCTGTGTTTTCGCCAGGTTGCTGCGGAACATATACCCTATGGTATGCAAATAACGGAACTTTGGCTCAATCAAACTATGTAATGACAGATATTCTGCCCACAAAAGTTGATGTAAATACTATTAATACTAGTGTTCCAACCGGGGATACCGTTAAAGTGGATGTTTACTGTTGGAGTGGTACTTCATGTAGTACCTCACCTTGTACAACTGTGACTTATACTACAGCAGGCTTCCAAACTATGACGGGCTTACCAGCCAATGTTTGTAAGATCAAATGGACATACACTAAACCCATAGCTGTTTCCCAGTCATTATATAATACAGTTAATGTTTGTGTAAGAACAACTGATTTTTCTAATGGAAGCGCTGTACTTGTTGGACAGAATATCGTAAATACACTTCAGGCGCAAGCAACCAGTCTTCCGGTAATGACTGTTACTCATACTAAAGTAGTTGATGTAGTACAGCCTAAGATTATTACAACCAAAATGTTCATCGGTGACTGTAATAACGCATGTCAGGTTACTCCGGGTGGACCTTTCCAACCCGGTGATACAGTAAGATTCCGTATAGCAGTTGCAAATATTGGCAGTGCCAATGCAACAACTTGCGTAATTAAAGATACTTTACCTGCTGGATTATCCTATGTTGGTAACCCTACATATTATTACAACACATTTAATTGGATGGCATATATTTATAATCCTCCATGCTGTTCTTTATCAGTAGCTGTGCCTTCTCAAATCGGAGGAACATTAACAACACCAATTGCCGGTCAAACAAATTTGCAGTGGACTTTCCCAACATTGCCGGCTAGATGTGATGGATTAGTCGAGTATTTCATGATTGATTTCGATGTTAAAATTTCAGATAGTCCTCCGGCTCCTCCGGGACAATATGTAAATACATTTACATTCAGTTCATCAAATGTACCGAATACATTGTCTAACCCAGCATATTTAACTGTCAATGCTACGGCTCAGATTCAGGCGATAAAGGAAGTTAAAGCTCAAGGCTCTAATAATCCTTGGTCAAACAGTGCTTCTGCTCTGCCTGGAGGTATGGCGGCATTTAAACTGTCGGTAGTAAACACAGGTAATACGGCTTTGACTAACCTATGTCTGCTTGATATAATGCCCTATGTTGGCGACATAAAAGTTCTACCGGCTTATTCACCCAGAAACAGCCAATATGATTTACCATATGATCCTACAAATGGATTGATTTCAGTCAGTCCTGTTGGATTTTCATCAACATATAATACTTTAGGTCTGATTCCTTCGAAGAATCCAACCAGAACAACTGAATGTGGTGGTTTCTGTGGATCAAGTGATCCTGTTGGCGCAGTCTTAGGTAACTTTACCGGAGTTGCGGCTCAAACCTATTCATTCAAGGTTAATGCCAATCCAACAATTAATCTTGCCCCAGGTGGTACATTATCAGTATTGGTGCCCGTGAAAGTACCAGGAGGTATGAAACCTCAATCCTCAGCATGTAATTCATTTGCTGTTCAGGCTAAACCTCTTGGCATGCCTAGTATTTGCTTGAAAGCTGAATCGAACAATGCTTGTCTTTCAATCGATGAACCAAAACCATGTTTCAGATTTGATCAAATTGTTCTTAACTGTATTGGATTGAATTCTGTCGGTGGATGGGTATATCAGTTGCAAACAAACTTGACTAATTTAAATGCTCTGCCTGGTAATATTGTCATAACATCATCAACCGGAACAGTCTCTAATGTCACTCCGACATTCTTGCCTAGTGGTGTGCCGACGGCTATTACTGCTACTTATAATCCATCAAGCTCAAATCCTCTAGTTTGTTTCACAATTACTCTTACTTCACAAAAGGGTGATAGACTTTGTGATACAACTATTTGTCTCGATGCTAAGCCATGTCCGAATCCTTGCCCATGTCCGTTTACTATCGGAATTAAGGAAAATCATGTTGTCCAGTCTTCAGGAAATCAAATATGGCTTAATAACTTTATCTCTGTCATTGGAGCACCGGTTATGAAGGTTAAAGCTACATTGATTAATGCAACTGTTACTCAAACCTGCTTCAATGGTCCTTCTACAACATATACACCCGCAGCAACCATTAACTGGGGTTCGTGGAATCCTATCACTGCTGTTGGGCTTGGAACCAATGAAGTAACCTGGACTAATATGTTGTGTCCTGATTTAGTCAATAAACCATTAGCTTTGATACTTAATATTCCAAATGCACCGGGTAAGGGCTGCTATCAGATTGTTAAATTCTGTATTCGTTATACCATCACAGATTGTAAGTGTAACACTTGTGATACAGTAGTTTGCTATGAATTGGTCAGAAAATGGATGCCAATAATTCTACCTGGCGACATCAAAAAATATGATGGGAAAAATTCAACTGATAAATCAGATTTACCAAATCAATTAGCAATCGAACCTGAGTTTGCATCTATCAAAATGAGCTCAGACACAAAGGGTACATTAACCATTAATAATCCTGCTGAAAATGAAACAACAATGGGTATCAATCTTTCATCCTTGGCAGTACAATCTTCATTAGGTGTTGGTATCTTAACCTTGACACCTAATTCAAGCGACTGGTCAACAGGAACGATTGTAGATAATAGCATGATTAGTTCAGGATCTCTTGCTCCCGGCAAATCATTAACCTTCGATATCGAATTTGACAATCCGGCACTTTTCAAAACTTGGGATTGTACTCTCAACATGATGTTCACAATTCAGGGAATTGAGGATACATTGAGCGGTGCAACTGTTCTTAGAGTAAGAACTCCAGGAGTAGCCGGGGGAGATGCAGTGCTTGCTGATTACAGCGAGAATGACATTGTTCGCACTGCCAAGACCTATGCTTTGAGATTGATTACTTCAAATTCTGCAAGTGATAGTATCTCTAAATTGATTCTTAACGTGAAAGATGGCTCTGTTCTGGCTGTTGGACCACAAGTTAAGGATCAGGAAGTATCACTCTCTGGCTATCGCGAAGCTTCTGGAGACTTCTCTCTGTTGAGTTCTGCTCCCGATGGCAATGTTGCTATGATTTCGCCAATTCCTGTCAATAGAAATATCGGACCTGTGTTCCTTACCTTAATCAGCAAGAACCCTCAGCAGACTGTAATTCAGTTTGAAACAAGGAATTCTTATGATGAAGTTGTTTCTACAGGTTCAATCACTTTCGATAATCCTATTCAGGGAGTCAATGGAGATCAAAACAGTGCATCCATCTTCTTATCGGAAGCCATTCCAAACCCGACTAACAGTTCCACTATAATCAAATTCACCTTACCAAAAGATGAATCAAAGGTTATCGTTACCATAGCTGATGGTCACGGTGTGGTTCAGAAAAAACTATTTGATGGAAGCCTGTCTCAGGGCGATCATGAAATTGATTTCAATCCAGAAGGACTGAGCAGTGGCGTTTACTACTATACAATTCAAACCTCAAATGAGTCCTTGACACGTAAGGTAGTTGTAATAAAATAGAGATTATACAATCCATAAATATAACAGCCGTTCAGCAATGAACGGCTGTTTTTTTGTAATATAATTGTCAAATCAATAATTATTTCTTATTTTTGTAATCCTATTTCGGGATGAAATATAAATATGCACCCGTAGCTCAATTGGATAGAGCATCTGACTACGGATCAGAAGGTTGCGAGTTCGAGTCTCTCCGGGTGTACGAATTGAAATTAAATAACCCCTTGATAAATCAGATAATTAGGCTGACATTTATTGAGGGGTTTTTTAGTGACTTACCAATATACTTACCAATTTTTTAACATATTCCACAATTTAACGTGAATCAATGATTTTTCCTTTTTGGTGTTAATATATCGAATTTTGATTAAGTCTTGTTATAATCAATTTGTGTGAGAAAAGCTGTAACGTGGCTTCTATGCTAAAATTAGAGCAATTAACTGAAATGAAATTTATTAATTTTTTTTATTTCTATTTAAAGTTTGTTTAATTTTGTCTTATTGATCTTTAATTTCCTTTCTTTCATTTATGTAAAGGTAAGTCAATGAAAACATTTCTATTCTTCTTAGTGGTTATCTTTTCTGGATTAAGTCTTAAAGCTGAATTTACTTGGGTTAAAACAAATTTCCTTTCTGATTCTCTTAATGTTTATAATATTAGTGTGAGTCCTAACAATTTCATTTATACTTCAATAGAAAATGTAATTACTGGAAGAAGTTATATAATGAAAAGCAAGGACAATGGAAATACTTGGACTGCATTGAATTATAGTAAATCAATCTATGTGAATAGTTGTTATTTTTTTTGATGATTTGATCTATGTTTGCACTGATAAGGGATTGTTCGTTAGTAATGTAAATGATGATTCTTTAGAATTAAAAGCATTTGAAGGGAAAAATGTTTTTTCAATCATAATTAACAATTTGGGGCATATTCTACTTACTTTAGATGATACTTATAGTTATTGCTATTTATATAAATCCACAAATCAAGGCTACAGTTGGACAGAAAAACAGAAATATGAAAAAAAATATTCTGGAAATAATTACTTAGGACTCAAGTATCAATCAAATAAAGTCTTTTTAATGATTTCTCTATTTAGAGGAAATTTTCATCAAGGGTATATATGCACTTCAATAGATTTTGGTGAAACATATATTGAACTATCAAATAATAAATACAATGATGATAATTCCGGACATGGTTTTAATAAATTTACTATATTTCAAGATGAATCTATCTTGATTCCTATGAAATGGAAAAGTCAATATTTTTATTGGAATCGTATTGATAGTATTTTGAATATACCAGAAATTAAAGATATAATAGGAATAAATTCATTTTTGATTACAAAATCTAACGAAATATATGCTTCTATTAATTCAAATACAAGTGGTGTTTTGAAAAGCATTGATAGTTGTAAGACTTGGATTGAAATATACAAAGGATTGAATAATTCTACTGTAAATGATTTATGTCTTGATAGTAATGGAATATTATATGCCGGGACTGATAAAGGAATTTATAAATCTTCAGAAATAGTTCTTTCGGTTTTAGATTCAAAAAAGCAAAAAGAAAATTTTGATATTGATTACAATCAAACATCTAACAGTATTAATCTTATTATTGATTCAAAAGAAAACACTAATATCAATATCTGTATTGTCGATATTCAAGGAAAAATTATTAAAAATCTTCAGAATATCTATCTTGGAACTGGAAAGAATTATCAAGCCTTTGATCTATCATCTTCTTATTCTGGATTGTATTATCTCTGTTGTTACAATGAAAACCTCAAAATTGTTAAGAAGATTTTATTTAAAAGGTGATAGTTATAATCCATAAACTCCGATAGTAAGTTCTGTCTTGCACAAACTCAATATCGGAGTTTAAATCATCTCCAATAATTTTTGGATTAAACTACGCTTCTGCCTTCGATAGCTCGAGATATTGTGGCTTCGTCGGCAAATTCAAGATCGGATCCAATTGGGATTCCTCTGGCTATCCGGGTAGTCTTGATTTCTAGTGGTTTGAGTGATTTTGCTATAAACTGAGTCGTAACCTCGCCTTCAACACTGGGATTTAATGCAAGGATTATTTCCTCAACGTCTTCCAGTCTTTGAAGTAGCTCACGAATTTTTATGTCATTCTGTGTTATGCCTTCAAGTGGATTCAGTACTCCGTGCAATACATGGTATAAACCATGAAACTCACTTGTTTTCTCAATTGCAAACACATCGTTAGGTTCTTCGACTACACAAATTATTGTCTTATTTCTTTTTGTGGATGAACAAATCGGGCAAGGATCGGTCTCCGTGTAGTTAAAGCAAGACGAACAGTATTTTACATTTTTCTTTAATTCAACTAGTGCATAAGCAAAGCTGTCGACAAATTCTGTGCTCTGTCTGAGAAGGTGAAACGTCAATCTTTGTGCCGTTTTCCTGCCAATTGTCGGCAGGGTTGAAAACAAATCAACGATTCTTTCTATCGATTCGGATGTATAAAGCATTTTATTCTTTCCTGGCTTAAGATAATTATAGATTCAATCCCGGAATATTGGGCATCATATTACTTAGTGCACCCATTTCCTCTTGAGTTAGTGCATCGACTTTCTGACCGGCTTTGTTCACAGCAGCAATAATCAAATCTTCGAGCATTTCTATATCCTCAGGATCGACTATCTCTTTTGATATTTTGAGCTCTGTAACTCTATTATTACCAGTCATTTTGACCTTTACCATGCCACCGCCGCTTTCAGCTTCGACTATCTTTGAATTAAGCTCCTGACGTTTTTTTTCAACTTCCGCTTGCATTTGTTGTGCTTGTTGAAGTATATTCTGTAAATCAAATTTCATAATTGTTTAACCTTTATGTTTCAATAAAAAGATGGTTCAAACGAATATGTAAATTAAAAAACTTTACTCTAAACGAAAAGTTTTATTTATTTTATAAACCGAGGTTCATTATGGGTATTTTTGGTAGAATAACTGACATCTTTAAATCGAATGTTAACGAGGCATTAGACCAGGCTGAAGATCCTGAAAAAATGCTAAAGCAGATGGTTCTCGAAATGGAAGAATCGATTAATAAGACAACTCTTGCCGTTGCTAATGCCATGGCTAACGAAAAATCTCTTGAACGTAAAATGGAAAAAGCTAGAGCCGAACGCGGAGATTGGGAAAATAAAGCCGTTCTCGCTCTTCAGTCTGGACGTGAAGATTTGGCTCGCGCAGCCTTGGAAAAGAAAGCTATTGCCGAAAGAAACTTCAATGATCTTCAACCAATTGCTCAGCAGGCTAAAGATACTTCAAACAAAATGAGAGAACAGCTCAATCAGCTTAAAGCTAAGCTTGACGAAGCACGCTCACGTCAGAGCACACTCATTGCACGTTCGCAGGCAGCAAAGGCACAGAAGAGTATGGCTCAGGCAATGTCCGGTGTTGGATCGGATGCCTTTGGTAAATTCGAGAAATACGAAACTAAGATCGAGAAACTAGAATCAGAAGCAGAAGCTTTCGGACAATTAGCCGGAGAAAACACTAGTCTGGATCAGGAATTCAAACAGTTGGGAACATCTACAAATGTTGATAGCGATCTTCTTCAGCTGAAAGCAAAGATGGGAATTTTGCCCGAAACCACAGAAATTAAATAATAATTGAAATCTATAATGGAGTTGTTATGTCCGAATTAGAAAATTATAAGATAGATGATCATAGTGTAAATACCTCTCAGGAATTAATTGATAGTGCCATCAAGAAAGTTGCTGCTATTTTGAAGAATAAGTATCCCGACCATCTTTCTTTTGGCGATGGTTCTTATACTATTTCCAGAGGTTCAACTCAGGTGATGATCATCGTTCGTCCTTTCACCAATGAAGAAGCCTGTGTAGAATGTCTGGCCAATACTGTAATGGGAGCCAAAGTTTCTCCCGATCTAATGCACTTCCTTTTGAGAAAAAATTCCGAACTTCACTTCGGTTCATTTGGTTTATTGTTCGATAACACAATCACTTTCTCTCATTCATTCTCAGACAAATCTCTGGATTCTGGTCAGCTGGAAATTTCACTTGACTCAGTCGCAACAATATCAGATTATTATGATGATATAATAGTCGATCTTGCCGGTGGCAAAAGAGCAATGGATATTATCTCGGTATTGGATAATTAAGAAGGTATGATTATTAACAAACACCTTCCTCAGGCTCGACTTGAGGAAGGTGTTTTAATTTAATCCCTGCCTTGAGGCGGGGTTTGGGCTGGTGTTGAATATTTCTTACTATTTTACCTTAATTATCTTTAATACAGCGGACAGAAAGGCCATTTCCCTTAGTATAATTTACCCTGCCAATATTTTTGTAAAAGTAGACTATATATCTGATCCATGCTTTTGACAAATTGAAAACCGAAGAAGACCACCAATATCCAGCGTGTTTATTATAATTGAAAAAACCAGTATCGTCACATAATCCACCAGGACGTGCTGAAAATCCACTCTCGTTGGTGGCTCCTACATTTGGACCATACCATAATCCATCCCAAGTATCTTCTGAACCTATTTCTTTAAGTTTGCCACCGGCAATACTTTCCTTCCCGAGATAAGTTGAAAGTGTTGACCATTCATCATCTGAGGGAACATGCCAGCCTGAAGGAGCTAAACCACGAGGATCATTAACAGCATACCAATTATATAGTTTTCCATATAAATCACAATAATTTGGCTCATACCAAAAATAACACCATGCACCAACCTGAAGTTTACCCCATTCATCTTGATATGTTACTTCCGGTATAGAATCCCCATTCCGATAATGATCAACATTTAGGTTTTTCAGCATCCAGACCTGAGAACCGATTGTTAGTGGCTGATACTGATCAATATAGAAGATAACGCTGTCGATTGAGCTTAATATGTAGGATTTGGGATATGAGAAGATATAAACATTGAGAATATCACGTGTTGCGCTGTCTTTTTCGAATTTGATACTTCCTATGATTTCTGTTGGATAATAGGCAACAAGTGTATCCTGATAATGGATTCGCATAACAAAGTTGTTCTTTTTATCCAGGATGCTCATACTGTCTATATCGCTTAGATTGTACTGCTTCGAGCTTCCATCATTGAGATAGAATTTAACAAGAGGCTCTGCTGAAAAGAGTGAAGCAGAGCAAAGGATGATGATGATGAATAGAAGTGCATTTTTCATAATTTTACCTTAGTCTCGAATACATCTAATTGACATTCCGTTTACCTTATTGACAATATCGTTATTAAAGCTAGCATTTTTACTTTGCAGTTTCCAATACCAAGACTCTTTTTGATCTTTCTCACTGGAAGACCAGAAATAACAATTACTCCCGATGCCGTAAAATAAAAGTGAACCGATGGAAGAACGATATCCTCCAGGTAATGCTGTAAAACCGGTTTCATTTGTTGTTCCATAATACTGATCAGCCCAATGTGAAATTCCTGATTCTTTCAATTTATTCCCGGCATTGTTTATGCCACCAAGAAAATTTGATAGTGTTTCCCATTCAAAATCAGATGGAATATGCCATCCTTTTGGTGCTAAGCATCTAGAATCATTTATTGCATACCAATTGTATAACTTTCCATAGATTTTACCTAATTCGGAATCGTTGTTATAATAACACCAAGCACCTGTGGTAAGATTTGCCCATTCTAGAGAATCAGTAATTTGAGGTATTGTATCACCATTCCTGTAAAAAGCAAGATCAAGATTTTTAGACATCCAAATTTGAGTACCTATTGATACTGTTTCATTGGTCTTAATATTAAGAAAAATCAAACTATCAATTTGACCAGGATCAAAACTCTTTATACGATCTCTTTGATATACCCATAACTCTCTATGTTGATCTTTGTTTATGAAAAAGCTAATTTTATCTACATTAGCAAATGAAATTGATGAATGAATTGAGTCATTTAAAAAGATTATGATTGACTCCACATTTTTTAACGATTGAAAAGTAAAGGTTTCGATATCATCCATATTGAATGATTTAGAACGTCCATCCTGTAGATAGAATCTGACAAGTGGTTCTGCCGAATACGAAAATGTGCTTGATAAGAGAAGCATTAAAATGATGTAGAGGTTCTTTTTCATACGATTTATCTTCATTTATTCATTATTCCAATTTACCCATACTCTCAACAAATTCCAAATGAGTTTTTTGAAATTTGTCACAGAGTATATTATAATGACACAAAAAATGGCAAAACGTCTCACAGAAAATAAAAATAGTTTGTTATAGCATATTGGATGCGGTGTTTCGGGTATTTTTAAAATAGGGTATATTTGGGAATTTTTGGTTTTTTGTTGGGGTACATTGCATGTGCCCACGATACAAATACATAGATTTCTCTCTGCGTTCGAAATGACATATTTGTCTGTCATCACGAGCGAAGATAGGTATCTGTTTCTGTATATCTAGTTGAGATTCCTCACTACT
>CAIOZA010000109.1 GCA_903862655.1 uncultured Ignavibacteria bacterium | reverse complement strand
TGAACACAAACAGTCTGAAGACATTTGCGAGAGATGCTCGCATAAAATTGCTCGATCAGGTAGGTCGAAAAATGGAGTATGTGCTGACGCACGACACTGCCGAACTACGTGGTAAGCAGGAACAGATTGAAAAATTACGAAGCGAAATAAAGCGCCAAGGCAAAGAGCAGGTGATTGAACGGATTGCTTATATCTGGTTCAATCGATTTATGGCACTGCGTTTTATGGATGCAAACGAATATAATTCTCCGAAAGTAGTTTCTCCTAATCCTGGAGGAACAATCCCCGAGATTCTTCAAGAAGCAAAAGCCGGTCATATCGACGCGCCATTACAGATTGATCGCCAGAGAGTGAATGACCTGCTCGATGGCAAGACACCAGCTGCCGATTCACAAACAGATGCCTATAAACTATTGTTAGTGGCATCCTGCAATGCAATGAACGCTATAATGCCTTTTATGTTTGAGCGCATTGCTGATTATACGGAGTTGTTAATACCGGACGACCTACTGAGCGACTATTCAATAGTAACTGATATTCGGAACGGAATGTCGGAAGAGGATTGTAAGCAGGTTGAAATCATTGGCTGGATGTATCAGTTTTACATCTCTGAAAAGAAAGACAAAGTATTTGAAGATCTAGCGAAGAACAAGAAAATAACTCCGGAAAATATTCCTGCTGCAACACAGCTGTTCACCCCCAACTGGATTGTTCGTTACCTTGTCGAGAACTCACTTGGCAGACTCTGGATGCTTAATCATCCCAATTCCAAGTTGATCGAAAAGATGCAATACTATATTAAGCCGGTGGAGGCGGAAACTGATTTCCTGAAGATCTCTGCACCGGAAGAGGTCAAACTGTGCGATCCTGCTTGCGGTTCCGGCCACATGTTAGTGTATGCATTTACTTTGTTGTATTTGATTTATGAGGAAGAAGGCTACCAACCAACTGAGATACCAGAAAAGATTCTGGTCAACAATCTATTTGGTATCGAGATTGATGAACGGGCTGGAGAATTGTCAGCATTTGCATTGACAATGGTTGCTCGAAATAAATATCGACGGTTCTTCAAAAAACCTGTTCAACCAAACATATGTGTTTTAGAAAAGATCAACTTCTCTTCATCGAAAGATCCAAAGAATGACTTGTTTACAAAAACAAAATGGGAGGACAAAGGTTGGGAGAGGATACTTGATGAATTGTGTAAAAGCGGAATACGACGTGATGACCTGCTGCACGATCTAAACCTCTTTGAAGAAGCTGATAACTTCGGTTCACTTGTTCAGCCTATTCTTTCACCGGAGCAGTTGAGCACCATCATTCAAGCTGCAACTGCTCTTAACGAGATATATACTCAAGATGCTTTCCTGGGTGTTGTAACTGAAAATATTCTCAAGGCTCTAAGACAGTCAGAATATTTGTGTAAGCGATACCAAGTCGTTGTTGCGAATCCTCCTTATATGGGTTCAAATGGAATGAACGACGAGATAAGAGAATTTGCTAAAAATGAATATCCAGATAGTAAAGCTGATACTTATGCCATGTTTATTGAACGTTCTTTGAGTTTGGTGAGCAATAATGGAGCAATCGGAATGATTACTTTGCATAACTGGATGTTTATAAAATCATTTGAAAAATTTAGATACCAGACTTTGTCGCAAACCCACATCTCAAGCTTACTTCACAATGGACGCGGAGTATGGGGATCAGATTTTGGCAGTTGTGCTTTCGTGCTAAATAAACGCAGAGACAATATTCGCAAAGGTGTTTATAAAAAGCTATTTGAGGGGCAGGGAGAAGTAAATTCTAATGATGAACTTATCAGCAATTTCTTCAACAAGGATACAAATAAGAACTATCTAGCATCACTCGAAGAACTAAATGAAATCCCGGGGTTGCCAATAGCATATTGGGCAAGTGATCTCTATAGGAATGCGTATAAGACTGGGAAATTAATATCTGATGATCTTCGGACTGCGATCGGACTAAATACAGGAGATAATCAAAGGTTCCTTCGATATTGGTTTGAAGTTTCTAACAAAATCATTTTTGGAAAGAACTCAATTGATGAGATGGCACAATCTGGAGGGAAATGGTTCCCATATAACAAAGGAGGGGCCTACAGAAAATGGTTTGGCAATCGAGAGTACATCATTGACTGGAAAAATAATGGTGAAGATGCCAAGGCTTATTCATCAAAGCGAAATAAAGGCAAGCACTGGTCTCGATATATACAGAATCTAGAATGGATGGGAAAACAAGGAATAACTTGGACATTCATCAGTGCTTCAAAATTTGGAGTTAGATTTCAGGAGAAGGGATTCCTTTTTGATGTAAATGGATCTGGTGCATTCTTAAAAGACAAAGATATCTCGGAAGATAATATCTACGTTTATCTTGGTTTGTTCTGCTGCAAGGTAGCATTTGAATTCTTGAAAATACAAAACCCTACTCTAGCGTTTCAAGCTAGCAATATTGGGAATATACCACTCGTTACTTCACCTAAGCAGAAAGACACTATTGAGCTTGTAAAACGCTGTATTACAATTAGTAGAAAAGATTGGGATTCTTTTGAGACTTCATGGGATTTTATTGAATTACAATTGTTAAGTCAAGAACATCGCCATTCAGATCTGTCTCGTGCCTATGGTTCATTGAGAAATGATTGGCAACAAACCACAACTGAAATGAAACGATTGGAAGAGGAAAACAATCTTCTATTTATAGAAACATATGGTCTGAAAAATGAACTTAATGCGGACATCCCAATAGACGATATTACACTCTCTTGTAATCCCCGATATCGCTATGGCATTGATAAGTCAGATAAGGAACTAGAAGATTTACTTTTGTCTGACACAATGAAATCTTTGATTTCATATAGCGTTGGCTGTATGTTTGGACGCTTTTCAATTGACAAATCCGGAATTGTATTGGCAAATTATGGTGAAGGGCTTATGGAATATCTGGAATATGTTCCCAAGCCGACATTTATGCCGGATGATGACAATATCATCCCTGTTCAAGATGATGAATATTTTACAGATGATATTGTAGGACGGTTTAAAGAATTTCTCCGGGTAACATTTGGGACTGAAAACTATGAACAGAACATAACATTTTTAGAAGAAGCAATAGGTAAAGACATTCGCAAGTATTTCGTGAATGATTTCTACAAGGACCATATTAAGCGATATAAGAAACGGCCAATCTACTGGATGTTCAGTTCTCCCAAAAAAAGTTTTAATGTGCTTATCTATATGCATCGCTATCTTTCAGATACTAACTCAACTATTCTCAATGACTACCTGCGTGTTTTCATCGGAAAGCTTGAAACAAAAAAGAAGTCATTGAATAGTCTTACAATAAGTGAGAACGCATCTGCCCGAGAAAAAACACGCGCTACAAAAGATATTGATAATATTGAATCAAAACTAAAAGAGCTTAAGGACTACGAAAAGACACTCCATGATTTTGCTG
>CAIOZA010000108.1 GCA_903862655.1 uncultured Ignavibacteria bacterium | reverse complement strand
CTATTTTTAGTAAAAAATAAAAAATGATTAAAAATATATTAATATTATTTTTTTGCACTTTTATAGTAAATGCGCAGGTGGAGCATATACCTGTTTCTCATCCTGTTTATAATTATTTAATTCAACAGGAAGCAAAAGGATTGTTACCTCATTTTTCATCTGATCAACTGCCACTTAAGAGATCGGAAATTATTGAAGCATTGAAACAAATTAGAATTCAGACTCCAGATCTTAATGGTTATGAGTTAAAAGCTTTAGAGCTTTTTGAAATAGAATTTGAAATTGTTCAACGTCATAACACTGTGGTTTTCTACAGTAAATCTGATACAAATCAGATTTTGATTAAGGGACTCGCTTCTGAAGATGAAAAGTTTTTCTATCACTTCCGAGATTCTTCAAATTCTGTCAATCTATTACCTCTTGCCAACTTGGATTATTCAGGCTATCGTAGCGATACATTAACTAGTTATGCGTTAATGGGAAATCTGGGATTTAGGCTCCACGGTTCACTTAGCAATATGGTAGGTTACTATTTGCAAGTTACAAATGGAACATTATTTAGCGGTAATAAGACAATTGCGTTGTTAGATCATCGCTTGCATCAGAACATAAAATTTTCTGAACTAAATAGTGACTTTGATTTTACTGAATCTCATGTAAGTTTTTGCTATGATTGGTTTAACGCCTCAATAGGGCGGGAAACTCGTTTAAACGGTTCAGGTTTGACGCAAAGGCTTTTTGTGTCCACAACTAGTCCGCCAATTGATGGGTTTACTCTTGGGGCTCATTTTTCGAATTTCAGGTACACACATTCATCTTATAGTTTACTCGGATTGCCGGATTCTTCATTGATGAAAGTTGGTTTTAAAACTTATCTTACGTCAAAGATTCTTGCCATGCATAAATTCACTATATTACCAGAATGGGGAGAGATATCTTTCTGGGATGCCGTTCTTTATTCGGGTAGAGGATACGATGTTTCTTATCTTAATCCACTAAGCTTCTATAAGTCTCTTGAACATGCTAATCGTGACAGAGACAATAGCATGATGGGCTTTGACTGGACAATAAGGCCCTCCAAAGGAATACAAATAACCGGTTCTTTCCTTCTTGATGATATTATCTTTTCTGAAATCGGAACTGGTTACTGGAGTAATAAAACGGCTTTCAACCTGGGCTTTTCTTATGCCTCTTCATTAGGTATGGCAGGTGTAGAATATGCAAGGGTTGAACCTTATACATTTACTCATTTTAATCCTGAAAACACTTATACAAACGATAAGCAATTGATTGGCTCTAATATTTTTCCAAATTCTGATCAGTTTTCTTTGTTAATGAGATTTTACTGGTTGGGTAATCGGTATCCCTGGACAATCAGGTTAGCGTATTTAAGACATGGCGAAAATGTGTACGATAATAACAGTAAATTAATAAAAAATGTTGGATCTGATCCTGCAATTGTTAGGGGCTCAAATGACGCTTTTTATGTGACATTTCTCGACGGCACCAGAGTCGATGCAAAAATTTTGGAACTGAATTTTGCTTATGAAATAATTCGAGGTTTTAGTCTGAACTTTTTATTATTTTATAAAAATCAAACTAATGGAACATCGTACACGAATTTTCGGATGATATTCAGTTTCTCAGATTTTTAATTATATTCAAGAGTTTGATAAATGATAATAGGTAAAAATGTTAATTGATGATCATTATAGTTATAAACCATCGAGCCGGGATTTATTAATACGTAAATTTTTATCTCCTCAGGCAACACAGTTCTATGCTGATATTCTTATGTTGATTGTCGGTTATGTAGCTTATTATTATATTAAATTTGGCACTGGTTGGTTTTATAGTGTTGCTAATCCAGATTTGTTAATTCCTATGGTGATTCTACTAGTTTATTGGCTTATATTATTCTGGTTCAGTGGCTTATATAAGAATTGGTATATACGTTCTCCCTTTGATGAATTTTTTCTTGTTTTGAGAGTGACATTCTTTGGTAGTTTCATCGTATTTTTTTTAGTTTTACTCGATAGTAACAGATCACCAAGAATGGTATTTTTAGTCTATTTTGCAATAATTACTATCTCAATAGCTATTGGCAGACTTAGTTCCAGAAAAATTCAAAAGAAAATTAGAAAGAAAGGTATATATACTATTCCTTCAATAATTGTTGGGACAATTGAGAAAGCTAACGAATTTATCGACAAAACAAGGATTTCTCGGGCTTGGGGGTACAAAGCTATTGGTATTATTTTAACTGACACGTCTGATGAGAATAAGAATGTTGAACCAAATGAACCTGTTTTAGGTTACATTGATAACCTTCACATTATTCTTGATAGAGTCTTACCAACTGAGCTTCTCATTACGGTTGATTCCCCAAAGAGATCAACATTAGTAAATATCGCTAATGAGTGCGCAGAGAAGAATATTATTGTCAAGATAGTACCTGATTTATATGATATATTTACTGGTCTGGTAAGAACATTACCAATATATGGAATACCATTAATAGAAATCAATACTCAGTTATTAAAGCCTTGGGAAATGGTGATTAAGCGATTTATTGATATTGTAATGTCTCTTTTGGTCTTGATTCTTGGTATGCCTTTATGGGTAATAATTGCAATAGCAATAAAAGTTGAATCTCATGGTCCCGTTTTCTATAAACAAGAAAGAGTTGGAAAAGATGGTCAGCCATTTGTAATATATAAATTCAGATCAATGATTCAAGATGCTCAAAAGAATGGATCAATTTGGACAACAGTTAATGATCCAAGAGTGACTAAAATTGGCTATTTTATCCGTAAAACCCATATTGATGAATTCCCTCAGTTCTTAAATGTATTAAAAGGGGAAATGTCTCTTGTTGGTCCAAGACCAGAGCAAACTGTTATTGTCAATAAATATTCATCAATTGTTACTTATTATAAGCGTCGACATGTTGTGAAGCCTGGAATTACGGGTTGGTGGCAGGTGAATTATGTTGTTTATGAAGAAAGTGTCGAAGAGATTGAAAGCAGATTAAAGGACGATTTTTATTATATTGAGAATATGTCTCTAAAACTTGATCTTGAAATAATAATTAGGACTGTTATATTGATGTTTAGAATGCACGGTCAATCGTGATAATAATAAATATATAGATAAATTAATTAACAAATAAAAGATAAAAATATGAAATCTATTGTAGTTATACCAACTTATAATGAAATTGAAAATATATCGAATATAATTGATGCTATTTTTATTTCTTTACCTGAAACTCATATTTTAATTGTTGACGACAATTCTCCCGATGGAACATCCTCAGCCGTCAAAAATATTATTGAATCAAATAGTAAGGTGCATCTTATTGCCAGATCTGGAAAGATGGGATTGGGTACTGCATATTGTGAAGGTTTTACTTGGGCATTAAACGAGGGATTTGAAGCTATATTCGAGATGGATGCGGATTTTTCACATAATCCATCTGACTTGCCAAGGCTACTAGATGAACTCAAGGAAAATGATTTAGTAATAGGTTCAAGATATATATCAGGAGTAAATGTTGTTAATTGGCCACTTAGAAGATTAATTCTAAGCTATGGTGCTAATATGTATACAAGATGGATTACCGGGTTGCCCCTTATGGATGCTACAGGTGGATTTAAGTGCTTTAAAGCTGAAGCTCTTAGAAAGATTGACCTTACTAGAATCAAAACTAACGGATATGGATTCCAGATAGAAATGAATTATCTGATGTGGAAAATTGGAGCTAAAATTAAAGAAATTTCGATTATTTTTATTGATAGAAGAAGTGGTACTTCAAAAATGAACAAGAAGATAATTTATGAAGCAATTTTTCTTGTTTGGAAATTAAAGTTTTTATTTGATAAAAAATATAAAAAATAAGAATTATTATCAATAATATTATTCAATTGAACAAAATTTTCTACTCAATGGAACAAGCATCAAAAAAAATCTCGATCGTTATTGTTAATTATAATTCAAAAGATTTCCTTTTACAGTGTGTGAAATCAATTGAAAAAGCTTCATATAAATTAAATATTGAAATTATAGTTGTTGATAATAATTCTTCTGATGGATCCATTGAATATCTTACTCCTCTTTTGCCAAATGTTAAATTTATTGCACTTCTAGAGAATCTTGGATTTGCAAAAGCTAATAATATTGGTGTAAAAATATCTTCAGGTGATTACTTCCTTATTCTCAATCCAGACACTTTAATTGAAGAAAATACTCTTTCAACAATGCTTCAATATATGGAAGAACATACCGAAGTCGGAGGATCTGGATGTAAGGTTCTCAATACAGATGGAACATTTCAACTTGCATGTCGCAGGGGATTTCCAACTCCATGGGCATCTTTTTCTAAATTATTTGGATTTCAAAGCCTATTTCCGAAATCTAAATTTTTCGCAAGGTATAATCAAACTTTTAGATCCGTAGATGAAACATACTATATCGATTCAATAATCGGTGCTTTTATGTTTATCCGAAAGGAAGCATGGGAGGATGTTAATGGATTTGATGAGAGTTTTTTTATGTATGGCGAGGACATTGATTTGTGTTATAGATTGAATAAATCAAATTGGAAAATTTCTTATGTTCACACTACATCCATTATACACTACAAAGGAATAAGTACAAAAAGGAGTTCTATCAATGAATTGGAACATTTCTATAACGCAATGAAAATTTTTAGTGCAAAACATTACTCTTCATCTTCGTTATTCTTCTCTCTTATCAAAGCTGGGATTAAATTTAGAGAGTTGATTGCAAGAACTTATAAGTATAGAACTAGTCTTTTAGTTATCATTATGGACTTAATTACAATTAATGTATCATTGATTATAGCAACAAAGATTAGATTTGGAGGATATTTGAATTTTCCTGATTATGCTTATCCAATAGTTTTTATTGCCGTGTCCTTAATTTTGATAACATCAATGGTTTCCATGGGAGAGTATTTCGAAAATAATCCTTCATTTCGGAAAGCTCTATCTGGTCTATTGATAACTCTTTTTATTTTATCTTCATTAACTTATTTCTTCAAAGATTATGCCTTTAGTAGAGGTGTAGTATTGATGACCATAGGATTTACGATTATTTCTACTTATTTTTCAAGATCTGCTTTGTCGATTAGTCATAGTTATACAAAAACCAATCCCAATAGAAAGGTTGCAATTATTGGTACAGGGAATGAAGCATTTGATATTTATAATGCAATCCAAAATTCTGATCATGTTTTTACTAATATCGCCGGATTCATTTCTACAACTGGAGTAATTGAAAACCCGATTATAAATGATAATGTAATAGGAAATATAGAATATATCAACAATATTATTCTTGAAAATGATGTCAAGGAATTGATAATTGCCGAAAAATCTATTAACTCAAATGAGTTAATGAAATTGATTCAGAATACTTCTAGTCTTGGTATAAAATATCATGTTGCTTTTGAATGGGATGATATTGTTGCTTCCAGAATTATAAATGATATATCAGGATTTGAGCCAACTATACCGGATTATAATCTAGCAAAATTCAGGTTTAGATTTATTAAAAGAACATCTGATATTGTAATTTCTCTTTTCTCTTTGACTATTGGTTTACCTATCGTATATTTGTTGTTCAGAAATTCTAGTAATTTGATAAACAAATTGTACAGTGTTCTTACTGGAAGACTTTCGATAGTCGGATTATACCCAGTAACTGAAAATATTCTTTGCAGAACAGGGCTTACTGGAATGGTACACATTAGTAAACCGGAAAAATTAACAATTCAGGCGATAAATCGTTTGAACGATTATTATCTGATGAATTATACATTTTCATTAGATATTGAAATTATTTTGAAAAAATTATTCAGGAAATAAAAAGTGTCTTCAAAAATAATACTGGATTTTGAGAAACCAATTGTGGAATTAGAGAAAAAAATTGAGGAAATGAAGCTAATGTCTAATGATTTAGATATAAGTTCTGAAATCGTTTTTTTAGAAAAAAAAGTGAATGACCTTAAACTGCAGGTTTACAAGCAATTAACTCGCTGGCAACGAGTTCAGATAGCTCGCCATCCTGAACGACCATTAACTCTTGATTATATCCATAATTGTTTTGATAGCTTCATCGAACTTCACGGAGACAGAAAATTTAAGGATGATCCTGCCATTATCGGTGGTTTTGCTGAGTTGGATGGGAGTCCTGTTATGATAGTTGGACATCAAAAGGGGAGAGACACCAAATCTAACCTTTATAGAAATTTTGGCATGTCTAATCCTGAAGGTTACAGGAAAGCAAATAGATTATTTGCTATGGCAGAAAAGTTTAATCGTCCCGTTATCACGTTCTTGGATACTCCTGGTGCTTTCCCAGGCATTGAAGCCGAAGAAAGGGGTCAGGCAGAGGCAATAGCCCGCAATTTAATGCAAATGTCTTCACTTAAAGTACCTATCGTAATTGTGATTATAGGTGAAGGTGCCTCAGGCGGTGCAATTGGAATCGGTGTTGGCGATAGGGTATTAATGTTCGAAAACTCATGGTATTCAGTTATTTCACCTGAATCGTGCTCAAGTATTCTTTGGAGAAGTTGGGATTTTAAAGAGCAAGCAGCTGAAGCACTTCAATTAACAGCTGTTGATCTAAAAAAGCAGGGTATTATTGATGAGATAATTGAGGAACCAATTGGTGGAGCTCATAAAGATCCTGATTTTATGTTCAAAATCGTGAAATCTACCCTTATTAAAGAAATAAAGCAACTACAGAAGTTATCACAGGATAAACTAATTAAAAATCGTCGCGAGAAATTCTATCAAATGGGTGTCTGGAACGAATAATTTCTGTTTTATGTGTATTTAAATGATTGAGCTGTCTCAAAAGCTATTAATAATGCTAATTTGTCATTCTTAACCTTGTAAAGAATCTTGGATTTATGAAATTCTTACATTCTGATTCTAGCTTCGTTTAACTTGTAATGACAATTTTGAGACAGCTCAATTAATTTTTTATAACTATTAGGATGATATGGAAAGTGAAAGTGTTAATTGGTTGAAATTTCTAATGGATTTTATTCTTCATATAGATAAACATCTTGGTGAAATTATTAAGAATTATGGAACATGGACTTATGCAATTCTCTTTACTATAGTCTTTTGTGAAACTGGTCTAGTTGTTTTACCTTTCTTGCCAGGTGATTCCCTGCTCTTTGCTGCTGGATCCTTTGCCGGTCTCGGTTCTTTAAATCCGCATATCTTATTTGTCCTTATATCGACTGCCGCAATTTTGGGAGATACTGTTAACTATTGGATAGGAAATAGGTTAGGTCCAAAAGTGTTTCATAGTGAGTCTAAGTTTTTTAAAAAAGAATATTTAGACAGAACTCATAAATTTTATGAGAAATATGGAGGAAAGACAATCATATTAGCCAGGTTTGTTCCAATTATTCGTACGTTTGCCCCATTTGTTGCTGGCATTGGTTCAATGAGTTATGGAAAATTTATTGTTTATAATGTTGTAGGTGGAGTGTTATGGGTAGCAATTTTCGTGTATTCGGGATATTTTTTTGGAACTCTTCCTTTCGTCAAAAATAATTTCAGCCTTGTTGTTATTGCTATTATTATTATTTCGGTTATTCCCATTTTTACTGAATATATCAGACACAGAAAAAATAGAACTATTCCTGACAATTCGAATAGTTAATATAATTGAAGAGTATCCTTTATATATGGAAAGATAAGTATCCTTGGGATGTTCGTACCGAAAAAATATGCAGATCCCTTGCTGAAAATGGTTTTTCAGTTACGCTTTTATGCAGATGGAAACCAGGTCAAAAATTTGAAGAGAAATATGAAAATTTCTTTATAAGAAGAGTAGGATATCAATCTAGTTCAATCAAATCCACTCCGGTTTCATTTAATCCATATTGGCGCAGTGCCATAAATTCTGCAATAAAAGATTTCAAACCAAATCTTGTTGTATCAAGAGATATCCTTCTAGCTGAAGCTTCAGCTAGGATTTCTCATGAACACAATATTCCAACTATCATTGATATGGCAGAGAATTATCCTGCTGCTATGAAAGGATGGGATAAATATCAAAAAACTCTTTGGCGTAAAATTGCAGTTCATTATCTTGATTTACCTGAAAAAGTAGAACGCTCATCCGTGAGACTTGCTGATGGAATTATTACAGTATGTGAAGAACAAATTGATAGATTGGTAAAAGATTATAATTATGACATACGAAAAACTGAAATTGTTATGAATACTCCCTCAATTGAATGTATTAATAAATCAGATAAGCGGAATGAATTCTTGACTTTTGGTCATCATGGATTTATGAGTGCCGAAAAAGGAATAGAGACTTTTCTAAAGGGGTTTATTCTAGCTGCCCAAAAAAATAAGGATATAAAACTACTACTAGCCGGAGATGGAGAGTGCTACCCGAAAATTAAAGCTCTGGCTGAAACATCCGGTATAAATGATAGAATTACTCTAATGGGGAAATTCCAAAACGATCAATTATCTGAAATTTTAAACGCAATCGACATCGGTATCATACCTTATCAGGTAAATGAATTTAATAATACTACTTTACATAATAAACTTTTCGATTTTCTGTCCTGTGGGAAACCTATACTTGCATCTAAGATGATACCTACTCAGAAAATAATAGTATCCACTAACTCTGGAAATACGTATGATTTATCTACTCCTGAGACAGTAAGAGATGCGATAATTGACTACTTATCCAGAGATTTAGTAAAATATTCCGAGAATTCTGCGAGTGCTTTCAAGATGTACAATTGGTCAATTGACAAAGAAAGATTAATTAATTTCGTTAATAAATATTTGTGACCCATAAATGCCTGGAATTCATTCAAATACCATTCAATTGCATGTAGCAATAAAAGTAGATCAGAATTGGGAATTCTTATTGCTGCAAAGATCAAATGAAAGGGATGTTTATCCTAATGTTTGGCAGGTAATTACTGGTAGAATTGAAGTGGATGAAACTGCAATAAATGCTGCTATCAGAGAGTTGGGTGAGGAAACTGGTATTTATAATTATGATGGATTATATACTATTCCTTATATTGCCTCTTTCTTTGATCCCAATATTGATAAAATCAGTTTAGTACCTGTATTTGGGATTATATTAGTGAATAAGCCCGTAATTATATTATCTGATGAGCATCAGAATTATCAATGGGTAGATTATGAGGAATGTACTTCAATACTTCCAATACCATCGCATAGAGAAGGTACCAGAATTTTCAGGGATTTTATTTTGTCAATCGATGACAGATCCAACTTTAATTATAATTCAGAAAATTGATTATGCAAACAATAGCAGCAGTAGTAATTACGTTTAACCGAATCACTTTTCTACAAGAAATTATAAATGCAATCAGGAATCAATCAAGAAAACCTGACGCAATTATTGTTGTAAACAATTCTAGTTCAGATGGTACATTAGAATGGCTAATAAAACAGGATGATCTGATTGTTATAACTCAAGATAATGTTGGCTCTTCAGGCGGGCAGTTTACTGGAATTAAAAAGGCCTATGATTTAGGTTTTGATTGGATCTGGACTATGGACGATGATGTCGTTCCTGATCCTAAATGTTTGGAAACGCTTTGTGATACTAATGATGAATTGATTATACGAACACCTCTTCGTTATACACCAGATGGAATCCCTTTTGAGAACGATGCATTAACATATAATTTAACAAATCCATTCAGAAGTATTTGGAATGATATCCTTAGCATTGAATCACTTAATGAATCTAAAATTCAAGCAATAGGTATAACCTTCGAAGGCCCACTTTTTCACAGATCATTAGTAGAAAAAATTGGCTATCCTGAAAAGAAGATTTTTATTTTTGGTGATGATACCGAGTTCTTCATTAGGGCTTGGAAAGCTGGTTGGAAAACATTTATTTATCGTGATGCAAGATTAGACCGAAAACTCTATGCTGATACTGATCCAACAAATTTTACATGGAAAACCTATTATATAATTCGTAATATAATTGCTATTGATGTTCTTCATGGCAATGTTGGGGTTAGATTGATCCGTCCATTCGGATATTTGATAAGATGGTTAAATCGTGCTAAAACTACAGACGGAAGAAAGCTCGTATGGAAAGCATTTAAAGATGGATACTTCTACAAAAGTTCAAATTAAACAACTACTAATTATCTCTACTAAATATGCTTGAATTTATGGCATAATTTTGGCTGATATTATCCTATAATTATTAAATCATTAATTAGGGAGATAATTATGCAAAAATATTTATCATGTTTAATACTGATATTGTTTTATGGTGTAACTCTGCATGCGGCTCAAAATATAGTGCCTGTCGCAACAGTTACAGAAAAACAGCCTATATTTGCCGATTTTTCAAAAAGAGATTTATCGGACTCTTTGATTCGATACTCCATAGTGGCCAACAAATTGGAAACCCAAATTAAATCTTTGAACACAATTCCGATTTCTTCAGTTCCAAAGCTTCCGGACAAGATTTCAAGAATGCGAATTAAGGATCTGAGAGCCAAGACAGAAGAATTCTATCAATCTGCAAGAAGTCTCCAGGAGCAGGTGGCAACAATTTCTCCGACTGATGTAATGATTCTTCAGGATATGCTGACGAATAAAGAAAAAGAAATGCGAGATAGTGCTATAAATTGCTATAAGGACAAGATTAAGATCTACGAAGATGAGCGTCGCCAGATGAATAAGTTCTACAATTCAATCAAAGAATCGAAATTGAATGAACTATTTAAAAATAGTGTGAACGTGTTTTCAGCATCAGTTTTTGGAAAAAACTTTTTCATGTCTGATTCCAGATTAGAGCATGATATAACAATTGGAACCAGGTTTGAGTTAAGCTTATATCCAATTGTTAATTCTGCTGATTTTGTTGAAATTTGGGGTGAGTACCAAAAACCAAGGTTTAACACTGTTGATCAGATAAATTCAATCGAATGGAATGTTAATCAATATTCATTGGGATTGAATCTTCGTGTGCCTTTCAGATGGGATATGAAGTATTTTAATGTAGGTTTACGAGGTGGTTTCGGTTACTATTGGGGCGATTCAAGAATTTATAACGGTAGTGTCTCCAAGTCTGACTGGAGAGGATACCTTGTTAATTTTGAATTAGATATTATGAAATATTCCTGGTTCTATCCTCTCGAGGTATATTTCAATTATTCAATTCATTATCCAACAAAAAGTGCAGTTTTCGTGACACCCAATGAAATTATAGATCTGAATAAAAACACATTTACAAGTTTTGCAGTTGGACTTAGGATCTGCTTATGGTGGCAGGATCAATACTAGAAATAAGTAAAAAAAATAGGAATAAAAATATGAAAACATTAATATTTTTTATAATAGCATTTATGCTGACAGCTAATGATGCCTATCCTCAGAGGGATAATCTTGAACTTGGTATCAGATATCTCAAGCTCGGCAATACATATCGCGAAGCCAAGGATTACTCAAAGAGTAAAGAATATCTTTATAAAGGTCTAGAAATTGTAATGAAACAAAATAGCAGATACTGGATGGCTACATCTAAAGAATATATGGGGTATCTTTATAGAGACTGGGGCACAGAACTAAACAAAAATGAATATCTTCACAGAGCAAAGGAATATTTTCAAGATGCTTTTGTTCAGTTTTCAAAGATAATCAGACAACCCGATGGCAGTGAAGTCGCTTCCCGAATGGTTCTAGAGAATCTGGACTATCTACTGTCCGAAATGGATGGATTATCAAATTCTGGTGACCCTAAAATGGAACAAAAGGAAAACAAATTCATTATGAATGGCTTAAAATATTTAGCCCGTAACCAGAATGAGAAAGCTCGTGAAGAATTTGAAAAAGCATTAAAAGTTAATCCCAATTCATCAATTGCAGGTTATTTGATCGGTCTTACTGAATTGCCGTACACTGGAGCTGTAGATACAGAAAAAAGATCCAAACAGGGGAGAGTTTATACAAGTCTTGATGAAATTCGAGCCGAAAGTCCTATGCAGGTTACAAGACTAGATTTATCGGAAAAAGAATTGAAGAACTTTCCAGGTGATATTTATGATCTAAAAAATCTGGAATACTTGAATCTTTCAAACAATGAATTGACTAAACTACCTGACGATATATGTGATTTTAGAAAACTAAAAGAACTGAATTTATCAAATAATGATATATCTAAGCTTCCAGAGTGTCTTTATAAAATGAAAAGCTTGGAAGTCCTTTATGTTCAAGGTAATGACATCTCTGTCTCTCAGATAATAAATCTAAAGGATAGGTTACCAGGTGTCCAGATAATTATGGATAAGGAAGAGTAGCAACATCGCTATTTAATTAACGAATTCTGAATAAAGTATTAATAAATATAAAAAAAGTAAGATTTATCTTGTTTGTACACAATGTTATTTCTTAAATTGCATACTTGAAATTGACAAATTTTTAAAATAGTATTTGGTTATGGATTAAAAACAGTTTGTATCATTTGTGTTGGGAGTTAGATTTCCTGGCTGATCATCTGTTTTTTTATTTATAACCCCAAAACAATTTATTAATTAGGAGTTATGGTATGGTTAACGAAGCATTTAATCCGTTCAAAATGGCACAGCAGCAATTCGATGCAGTAGCCGAAAAATTAGGTTTAGACCAAGCAACAAGAGAATTTCTACGTAATCCCGATCGTGAATATCATTTTAACATTCCCATTAGAATGGACGATGGTACCTATAAGGTTTTTAGAGGATTCCGTTGCCAGCATAGTGATGCACGCGGTCCTGCAAAGGGTGGTATCCGTTTTCATCCACAAGAAACAATTGATACTGTCAAAGCTTTATCAATGTGGATGACTTGGAAAACTGCTGTAGTTGATATCCCTCTCGGTGGTGGTAAGGGTGGAGTTATTTGTGATCCACACAACTTGTCAATGAGAGAACAAGAAGCCATCTGTCGTGGTTGGGTACGTCAGATTGCACGCAATGTTGGCCCATTACAGGATGTTCCTGCACCTGATGTTATGACAACAGGACAACACATGGTATGGATGCTTGATGAGTACGAACGAATTACAGGAATGAAGTCACCAGGTTTCATAACTGGAAAACCACTCGGTATGGGAGGTTCACTCGGCAGAACAGAAGCTACAGGCTATGGAGCTATTTATTGCACTAGAGAAGCATTAAAGGAACTTGGTATAGATATTACAAAAACAACAGCTTCATTCCAAGGTTTTGGAAACGTAAGCCAGTATGCTGTTGACCTTTATACTCAATACGGTGGTAAAGCTATCGCAGTATCATGTTGGGATAACAAAGAGCAGAAATCCTACACATATCGCAAACTCGATGGTATTAAAAAGACTGATCTTATGGCAATAACAAACCGTTTTGGTGAAATCGACAGACAAAAAGCACAAGATATGGGCTTTGATATTCTGCCCGGTGATGCCTGGATCGAACAAGATGTTGATATTCTCGTTCCAGCAGCTATCGAAAATCAGGTAAATGCAGCAACAGTCAACAAGATTCATAGCTCAGTTAAATTAATAGTTGAAGGAGCTAATGGTCCTACAACTCCTGAAGCAGATGAAGTTATCAAAGCTAAGGGAATTCTTATGATTCCTGACTTCTTAGCCAATGCTGGTGGTGTTACATGCTCATACTTCGAGCAAGTACAGTGCAACATGAACTACTACTGGACAAAAGAAGAAGTGCTAACAAAACTTGATGAGAAAATGACAGCGGCTTATCATGCTGTGTCAGAATTAGCACGTTCAAAGAAAGTTTATATGCGCGACGCAGCTTATATGATTTCAATATCAAGAGTGGCTGAAGCAGTTAAAATGCGTGGTTGGGTATAATACTTTATTCAAACAAATGATCTAATTATAAGGGTTGCATCGATTGCAACCCTTATTTGTTTTTGTTAAAACAGCCTATTATTAAAAGTTATCCATTGAAAATTCCCTAAGAAATATTTCTTACTATTATTCTAGGAATTTATTATATTTCATTTTAATAACAACCATTTTCCAATAATTTGTCGAAATATTATGAAGAAAATTATCATTCTATTGCTTGTTGCTTTTATTAACATTCAGTTTTCTTATTCTTGGGATAAACAAACTCATATTGCGATTGGTAAGTATGCTTGTTTCCTGCTATCTGATAGTTTAGGGTTTCCAGATGAAAATAAGAAGTATGATGAATCATCTAGAAATGATCATTATTTCAATCTAGACAAAGATTCTACTGTAGCAACAAGGTTTATTGAAAATGGATTACTATTTTATAGAACTGATCAAGATACATGTCAAAAAAATGGTAACCTCTATTTTTCGATTGTCTATTATTATCGTGAATTTCTTAAAACAAAGAATATTCAGAATCTGGTATTTCTTGGGCACTTTATTGGAGATTTATCTAATCCATTTCATAATATGGGATATGAAACATTCAATGAAACTCATCATTCAAAAAATGATGCCATACTCGACAATTATCTTAATGATCTAAAACATAAAGGTTACTTCATCAATTTAGACCATAAACTCAAAAGATATTGGATTCAAAATGAGTGCGATCTTAAAATTCACATTGCTAGAATAGCAAATTTGTCTAAGAAACTGGGATACAAGCTCGAAAAGAAAAATCGTGATATGACTATTAGCGAAGCAAAAATGCAAATTACAGAATCAATATCTTTATTCAGAGCTGTTCTGAATTATGTTCAAAAATCCGATAAAAGAATGAAATTGTTTCAATGCGATTCTAAACATAGAAATCAACCTTGTAAATAATATTTATTTGTTTTGTCTTCATTTCCACTATTTTTGTAATACATTGTTTTAAGTATTTCAAAATTTAAAGTTCTTATGAGTTTCAAAACAGATTTAAAATATAATCTTAAATATTTCTTTCCTAAGCTGAGCTATTATATGCTCGGCAAACAAAAGCCTGAATACAAACATCGAATTCGTCTCCTAAATATTCACAATATCAATCTGGTATTTGACGTTGGAGCTAATATTGGCTTATATTCTCATTGTTTAAGGAATATGGGTTATGATGGAAGAATTGTAGCATTTGAACCATTATCAAATGAATTTAAAGCATTGCAAAAACTAGCGGGTAAGGATTCATCATGGGAATGCTTGAATATGGCCCTTGGAAATGAAAATCAAGAATCAGAAATTAATATCTCTCAGAACTCTGTTAGCAGTTCTATACTAGAAATGCTTCCTTCGCACTATTCAGTCGTTCCTGAATCAAAATATTTCCGCAAAGAAAAAATTATTATAAAAACTCTCGATTCCATTTTCAAAGATTATTATACCTCATCGGATAAAGTTTTCCTGAAGATTGATACTCAGGGTTATGAAAAATCTGTATTAGAAGGAGCGATTAATTCATTACCTAATATTTCCGGCTTACAACTTGAGATGTCAATCGTTCCACTATACAAAGATGAACTCTTGTTTCGAGGTATGCTGGATTATATTTATTCATTAGGTTTTAAATTGATTAGCTTGGAACATGGCTGGTCGGATCCGGTAACTGGTAACTTGATGCAAATTGATGGAATATTTTTCAGAGACTAATTAATATTTAATGATAATGAAATGCTGGTATTGATGAAATATTTGTCTGTTGTTCATAATCTTATCATAACAGAATCTGTAAAGATGTATTGAAACTATTTTTGAATCTTTGATAATTCACTTTATTCCAAATAGCCACTCAAACTACAGAGTGAATAACATTTGTCACAACTCCCCAAACATCAAAATTCATCTCTTGTGTCACTTCAAGTGCTTGGTAATTCTTATTTTCAGGCAAAAGGTACAGTTTGTTGTTCTCATGATGCATTCTTTTCACAAGGAGCTCACCATTGATTATTGCTATGACAATACTGGCTTCTTTTGGAGTTAGTGAACGGTCAACAATCAATAAATCACCTGAGTAAATTCCCACATCCTTCATGGAATCACCTGTTACTCTTACGAAAAATGTAGATAATTTATTCCTGACAAGATAATCATTCAGATCAAGCTTGCCTTCAATGTAATCATCTGCTGGTGAAGGAAATCCAGCAGATACTGATTCAAGAAATAGTGGAAGTGGTAATTTTAAATTCTCTATCGGTAATAATATCCCAGTCACTTTTACTTTATCAATTTCAACTACCTTCAATTTATTCATTTGTTAATTCTTGTGCTTATTGTGAAACAACTGATTCAATAACTGCTCCGCAGACCAGATCAGCTCCTTCATAGACAACTACCGACTGACCAGGAGTAATCGCTTTCCTTGGTTCGAGAAATTCTATTTCCAGATCGTTATTCCCATTGATTCTGCATGTAGCCTTATTGCCTTTGTCTCGGTAGCGAATTTTCACATCAAATAATTTCTCTTCAGGCAAAGTAGAATATTTCATCAGATTAATATTCTTGGCGATGAACTTTCTGCTTAGAATTGCCTCTTCAATATCGACAACAATAGTATTAGTTTCAGGCACAATATCCTTTACATAAATAGGCTGAGAATGCGAAACACCAAGACCTTTTCTTTGACCTATCGTATAGAACGGATAACCCCTATGCTTGCCTATAACAACCCCTCTAAAGAGAATATCGCCATGATTGTAATTACTCTCGATGTTGACTACATTTTTAATCAAAAAATCCTTATAGTCATCACTCGGAACAAAGCATATTTCTTGTGAATCTACTTTGTTATAAACAGTGATTCCATACTGTTCAGCAATAGAACGTGTCTCTGTTTTCACCAGATTAGCAAGAGGGAAGAGCGTTCTGCTCAATTGTGATTGGGACAGTCCCCAAAGAAAATAGGACTGATCTTTCATTTCGTCATCACCAGCTTTGATGTAATATCTGTCTGATTCTGAGTCATGACTAATATTAGCATAATGTCCCGTTGCGTAATAATAGCAGTCATATTCATCAGCTTTCTTAAGAACTTCACCCCATTTAATCAATGGATTGCAGAGTGTGCATGGGTTCGGAGTTCTTCCAGACATATATTCATCAATGAAATTGGAAATTATCTTTTCTTTGAAAATCTCTGATAAATCAATCAGATGATGTTCTATTCCCAATTTAGTGCAAATATCCATCGCATCCATAATTGCCTGATAGTTACAGCAACCTGTCTCACGGGTATCTGGCTTGCAGTTGTCATCTATTTTTACAGAAGTAATAGTAATTCCAATCACTTCATAACCCTGATCCTTCAGAAGAGCAGCAGCAACAGATGAATCAACACCACCCGACATTCCAACCAAGACTCTTTTTTTACTTAATGCCATTTTGTTTCTTTATTATTTTGGTCAATTTGACGAAACAGTGCAGCTTATGGTTTATTTGATCTTCCTCTTACAATACACAATCAATAAAGAGTTTGTTATATTAACCAATAATGCTTAATTTTGCAATCCTTTAATTTCGGGGTGTAGCTCAACCCGGTAGAGCACTACGTTCGGGACGTAGGGGCCGGAGGTTCAAATCCTCTCACCCCGACATATTATGGCATAAGTTACTTGATAAATAAGGTACTTATGCCATTTTTAGTTTTAGTCTTGCACAGAATGTTGCACAGAAATTCCTCATTTTGACTAATATTCTCCACTTTATTTAATAAAATTTAATAAAATTATTTATGAACTCATCACATCAAAGAACATTACTTTTTTTTAAAATATTACATATTTAACTTACTTAGGATTTTTTTCTATCTTTAGTGTAGTGTTCCCTTATTAAAACTGAAATATGTTCTTGAGATGATCCTATTTCTTTAGATAAAATTCTAAAATCTATTTTTATATCCAAAGAAAGTAGATATTTTATCACTAGTGGCCACTAAAAATTTAGGGATAATTGATTTAAACAAAGTTCTTTGACAGCATTAAAATCTGACCTATCAAATAGCTCATTAATAGGCGTTTTATCCAGTAACGAAATACTGAAAACCTGCAAGACTTCGTATGTTGAACGATTTATCATAAGGTCTTTCTCGATTATAGCAACTAAGCAATAAGTTATTATTGCATAATATATTTGAGTTCTTACAGCATTTTCACTTGTTCCCCAAAAGGATTTAATTTTTAAATGCTGTTTAATCCATTTGAAAAATAATTCCACTTGCCAACGATTTTTATAAAGTAATGCAATTTGCACAGAAGTAAGCTCCATATTGTCAGTCAAATAAACAAACGTTTTATTACTTTCTTTATCATAATAAATAACCTAGCGAATTTCATTGGGATAATCTTTAGACGAATATAACCCTGTTAGTATTCCTACTTGATCGCAAATTACTCCTGTGTTTTCTTTGACTTCGTTGAGTCGATTAAATTTGAATTTAAGGTTTTTTAGCTCGAACAACAAAATATGCTGAGTGACTACAAATGCTATAAAGCCTTGCATAATCGACATATCCACGGTCAAAAACATAATAAGCACCATACTCATATGGAATTACATCCATAGCATTAATATCATTGACTGAGGCTTTTGTTATATGTATAAACGCTGGTATTTGAGTGCTAATGTCATATAACGTATGAAGCTTTATAACTGCCTTATGTTTACGAAATTTTGCCCACCAAAATACACTTAGACATAAATCAATTGTAGTTGAATCGAAAGCATAGACTTTACCTTGAATCTCAAAGTCGTTATTGGCTCTCTTTCTACGTGCAATGTCAATCATATAATAGGTATATTCTTCAAATATTTTGCTGTTACGATTTTCGTTTGCTTTGGATAGATTACTTCTGGTAATATTCTTACCAAAACCTAAGTGATAACTTTTTCGATAATGAGCTTCAAGAGCTACAATCAAATCACGTAAACTATCACGGCGCGTTAGTTGTCCAAACATCATTGCCAGCAAATGATTCCAGCAAGTGAAATGCATTACATATTTATTGCCTCCATATTTCGTGACAATGCCGTCAAAAACTCGTTGTGGCAAAAATTCAACAAGTTGCGAAAATACGTATTTACCTGTATTCATTTCTGAAATCTAATGATTCCAGATTAAATAATAAATTCAAATCGTCACGTAAGTCTTTTTCTCGTAAACTTCAGATTTTATAATGATTACAAAGAACAATATTGATGTTTTAGTTGACACTAATCTCTTATTTCAAAATTTCAATCCAATTTTCGGATAATTCACCATTAGCTTCAATAACTTTTTTTAGTTTATCCTTGAATTTCCAGCAAGTCATCTGCCTTAAGGATAATCTTCTTGCAAATTCATAGGAAGATATGTCTGAATTGCTCTTGCAGACAGAGTAAGCTATATAGAAGGCTTTATTTATATCGAATCTACAGTGATGGAAAATCGTTCCTGTAGTCGCGGATTCTTCACTTTTACATTTAGTACATCTTCTGGAATGCGGTGATTTTCCAGGACAGTAATTCTTATTTCCACATTTCCGACATTCAAAACCATCAGCCCATTTTAGCTCAGCCAAAAACTCCAAACATTTATCGTTTTCGGTAAATAATTCATTTAAACGAGCCTCAGTAAGATCATTATTGAATAACATAGATTAACTTTTTATACTTAATAATTAGGTGCTATCAAAACGACTTAAAAACCGAATTGTTTTAAATGCTGGGAAAAATATTTTTTTATAAAAAAATAAAATAAAAGTGATACTAAAACGATTTAAAGTTAAATATTTTTTGTAAATTTGAATTGACAGAAATATTTGTTTTTAAGAATGTTATTTAAGAAAATGATGCAAAATACATGCGAAACCTCCAAAGATACTCAGAATCAGAATAAATTTATTGGCTTTGCCCGAAAATATAAGCTCGCTCTGGGAATAGTAATAGGCGGATTAGCCGGGTTTTTATACTATACTTTTGTAGGCTGTACATCCGGCTCATGTGCTTTAGCTAGTAATCCGGTTTCGAGCACTTTGATCGGCAGTTTGTTAGGAGTAGTCTTTGTCAAGAGACCATGTTCAGTATGTTAATAATAATAGGAATATAAAGGATATAATAATGGCTCAGATAGCGATAGAAGAAAGATATACAAAATTAGCGGAAAGCTCATGCTGTTTGTCATGCGGGGGAGCAATTGATTATGCTCAACCGAAAACAGGAGAGGTTTGTTTAGATCTTGGGAGCGGAAGAGGAACCGATGTAATCAGAATGGCTGAGGAAGTAGGTCCGACTGGCTTTTCTTATGGTCTGGATATAACCGACGGAATGCTTGACAAAGCCAGGAAGAATGCTGAGAAGTTTGACATTAGCAATGTCGAATTTATCAAAAGTGAGTTGGAAGTAATTCCTTTGCCCGATATTTCTATTGATCTTATAATCTCAAATTGCACATTGAATCACGCTACAGACAAGCAAGCTGTTTGGAATGAAATTTTCCGCGTACTGAAAGACAATGGCCGCTTTGTTATCAGTGATATTTATTCAACCGATACAGTGCCTGATGAATATAGAAATGATCCTGCAGCAGTAGCTGAGTGTTGGGCAGGATCAATCACAAAAGAAGATTACATGTCGGTTTTGCATAAAGCAGGATTCACCAAGATTGATATTCTTGAAGAATCACAACCTTATTCCAAAGGTAAGATCGATGTGGTTAGCATAACTATTAAAAGCATAAAGAACAAAAATGCAGAACAAATTTTAAACTAAAAAAAGGATTGTAAAATGAAAACATTAATTAAGAAAAAAATTCAAACATCATCCAAAGCTAATACAAATCAGAAAAATGCTCAATGCTGTGCAAAAACTTCTGTTATCAAAGCTGGATGTCACGATTAATTGTAAGACTAAATGAATTACTCGAAATACAACATATCTTCAAAAATCAAGGACTCTGACAAGTATTACATAGTTAATCTACTGTCAGGCAATGCTGATATTTTATCTTCAGTTGAATTCGAGCAGATTGAAACTTTGAGAAGGGAATTTCAATCCGATTCAGTGTTATTACCTGATTTAATCAATAAAGGATATTTCACTGATGCTGAGCTGGAAAAGAAAAATTACCGTAATGCATATCTTAATTTTCTGGATCAGCGAGATGATGACGAAGTGCAGATATTTTTTGTGCCTAATTATGCTTGTAATTTTGCATGTTCTTATTGCTATCAGGATGAATATACAAATGCAAAGACAGAGGTTACTTTTGAGATTGTGGACTCTTTTTTTGAATATGTTGCTAAGACCTTTGCTGAGAAAAAGAAGTATATAACCATTTTCGGTGGTGAACCGCTTTTGAACACACAAAAGCAGAAAGCTATTATAGCTTATATATTTCAAAAAGCAAGTTCAGCAGGTATAGAACTCTCACTGGTAACAAACGGTTTTCATCTGACGGAATATATTGATGTTCTGAAAACAGCAACTGTACGCGAAATACAGATAACGCTGGATGGTACCGAAGCTATTCATAATAAACGCAGATTGTTAAAAAATGGAAATCCAACATTTGATCAAATTGTGAATGGAATTGATGAATGTTTGAAGAACGATCTTGTTGTGAATCTCAGAATGGTTGTAGATAAAGAAAACATCAATTCTATACCTGACTTAGCAAATTTTGCTATTGAAAAAGGATGGACCAGCAGCCAGTTCTTCAAAACCCAATTGGGAAGAAATTATGAATTGCATCATTGTCAGTTTTCTTCGGATAATCTTTTAAGCAGAATCAGCCTTTATGAAGAACTTTATGAAATGATAAAGTCCAATCCTCAGGTTACAAAATTCTACGAACCATCCTATTCAATAAGCAAATTTCTGTTTGAAAACGGCGAACTGCCAAATCCATTATTCGATTCCTGCCCAGCCTGTAAGACTGAATGGGCTTTTGATTATACAGGACATATTTACTCATGCACTGCGACGGTTGGTAAACCGGGTGAATCTTTAGGAACATTCTATCCTGAAATAAAACTTGAGCAAGATACAATCGAACTATGGCAGTCTAGAGATGTTACAGAAATTGATGCCTGCAAAGAATGTAATTTACAATTAGCTTGTGGCGGAGGATGCGGATCTGTTGCAAAAAATATCACAAATAAAATATGCTCACCAGACTGCAGACCAGTAAAGGAATTGCTGGAGCTTGGTTTTGCAGCATATTTTGAATAAAATGACTATAAGAATGATAAAAATTATTACCGGAATATACTCTACATTATTAATAATAATGCTTATCGGATTTAATATAAATATTGCCATTGCTCAGGAATCAACCGGAACTATTTCGGGTACCGTTATTAATGCCGAAACAAAGCAACCGATTATATCAGCAACAATCAGGATTGATGGAACTAAACTTGGCAGTATCACAAATAAGAAAGGCTATTTTGTGATTAACAAAGTACCCGTTGGAATCCACCTTTTAAAAATCAGTAGCGTTGGTTACCAGCAGATTGCGTTGGCTGATATTGTAGTTGTTGCCAATAGAAACAAAGCCGTAAACAGTGAGATGAATTCTATCTCAGTTAAATCAGAAGGAGTAACAGTTTCAGAAGATTATTTCCCGAAATTGATTGATAATCCTGCAAGTATTAAGACACTCGAAAGTCAGGAAATAAGGCGCTCTCCCGGTTCAGCTGAAGATATATTCCGTGTTATGCAGTCACTACCCGGTGTTTCTACAGCCGGGGGAAAGAGTGCTCAGCTTATTGTCCGTGGTGGAAGCCCTGATGAAAATTTAACGCTGCTTGATGATATTGAAATTTATAATCCGATTCATTTTGCAAGATCGGGTGAATCAATGGGGGTTATAAGTGTAATAAATCCATCTTTGTTAAAAAAAGTTGATTTTCTGACCGGAGGTTTCCCGTCCAAATATGGAGATAAAATGTCATCCGTTTTTGATATGACACTCAATGATGGGAATAAAGAGATGTTCAATACCGATGTTAATCTAAATCTTGCAGGTTTCGGAATTACTGTTGATGGTCCTATCACAGAAAACAGCTCAGTAATCTTCTCATTACGAAGAGGTTTTTTTGATATTCTTACTGCTGCAATGAATAAACCGGCAGCTCCCAGATACTATGATGCAGTTGGTAAAGTTACTTATAATTTGGATGATATTAATAAAATCAGCTTAATTGGTTTTTATTATCTGGATCAGATTGATAAAGCCGGATTTACTAAAGAAAATGCCGGCATTTCGAAATACGAATACATGACCAGAGATGACTATGGTGCGGCTTTTGGTATTAACTGGCAGTCTCTGTTTTCAAGTAAAGCATTTTCACTGACAACATTCTCCTATTCGAGTAATGGTTGGAATACTCGCTTGGGAACAGCCATCAACAAAAATTTAAAGGGAGATGATATCCGCGAAAATGAATATACTCTAAAAACTGAGATAACTCACATCACCACTAAATGGCTCGAATTCAAGGGTGGAGCCGGTGTTAAATTCGTTGACTCTAAACACACGATCTGGAGTCCCGAAGATACAACTAAGAGTGGACAGCTTATACCTGCATCCTCTGTTTCGTATTTCCCAGATTTATCGGAAAAATATTTTGGATTTATTCAGAGCACGATTCATCCTATGTCGAATCTGGCTTTTACCGCCGGACTAAGGTATGACAATAGTTCACTGACAAAGGAAAACCATATAAGTCCAAGAATTTCCGGATCTTATGATTTATTTCAGAATACAACATTAAATGCAGCTTATGGAATCTTTTACCAGACTCCAGCAGCATACCAGATAGCAATCGACACTGCCAATCATACTCTTAAAAGCAGTAAGGCAACTCACTATATTATTGGGTTTGAACAAAGAATCAGCGATGACACAAGGCTGACAGTTGAAGCCTATTACAAGGATATGAACAGTGTTCTTACGGTAAATGATCTGAATAATATAATTTCCAACACCGGAATCGGATATTCTCAGGGATTTGAATTGTACCTTCAAAAGAAATTTACACAAGGATTTGTCGGTAGCTTGTCCTATACATATTCTGTATCGAAAAGACAAGATAACATCAATCTACCGGAATATCTTTTTGAGTATGACAGACCTCACATATTAAATTTGATTGTTGGTTATGAAATTTTCAAATCATGGAATCTTGGGGTAAAATTCCAGTACGCTACCGGAAATCCTTATACTCCATATATCGGAGTAGTTAAGAAACAAGGTATGAACTTCATCGTAGAAGGTGACAGGAATTCAGCCAGATATCCTGATTATCATAAGATTGATGTGCGTTTGGACAAAACATTTAATCTCGGTTCCTGGTCAATTAATGCTTATCTGGATCTATGGAATATCTATAACAGGACTAATGTTATTTCTTATACCTTTCAAGCAAATGCTGATGGTACTGTTAAAACTAATGTCAGAGAAGATTTTGGAATTTTGCCCGTACTCGGAGTAAATATTTTGTTTTAAGAACTGGACTTGACCTTTCAGCAGAATTTATCTGCCAATGACCTGAACAAATTTGTTCAATTAATATAAATGGAAAAAGAAATGAAAGAGATTACAAACAGTGAATTTGAGAATGAAGTTATTCAAGGTGGTAATGTAGCACTTGATTTTTATTCAACCGAATGTCCTCCATGCGATGCACTTGCTCCTAAATTCGAAGGTCTATCTAACCTTTACGGTGAAGAAATCAAGTTCTTGAAGATTTTCCGTCAGGGAAATAGAGAACTAGCTGATTTATTACAAATAAAATCATCTCCAACAATTGTTTTCTTTAATGATGGCAAAGAAATTGGGGAAAGACTAAGCGGTGGAATCAAAAGAAGTGAGATTATTGAAAATCTCGATTTAATGATTTCTTCTGAAAAAAGAGACAGCATTAAATCACAGATCAAACCCTCTGTTACCGAATTCGATGTGGCAATTCTCGGTGGTGGTCCCGGTGGTTTAACAGCAGGGTTATATCTTTGCCAGGCTAAGGTCAATACAGTATTGATCGATATTGCTCTCCCGGGGGGGCAGGTTTCCACTACACACGAGGTCTCAAATTATCCTGGATTTATTGATCCTCAGCCGGGTTATCTCTTGTCTCATAATATGTCAGAGCAAACCAAGCTTTGCGGAACAATTTACAAAGTTGCTGTTGACGTTACCAATGTTGACCTCGAAAAAAGAGAAATTGTCATTGATGAATTTGAAACCTTAAAAGCAAAAAAGATTATAATTGCAACCGGCACTTCACCTAATCTTACCGGTGCAAAAGGTGAACGTGAGCTTAAAGGAAAAGGAATCTCCTATTGCGCAACATGTGATGCTAAGTATTTTGTCGATAAAGAAGTCGTAGTGATTGGAGGCGGAAATTCGGCTGTTGAAGAAGCTGAATTCATTACAAGATTTGCAAGTAAAATTACTATGATTCATCAATTCGATAAACTCACTGCGAATAAGCAAGCACAGGAAAAATTACTGGCGAATCCAAAAGTAAGTGTTATTTACGATACTGAACCGAGAGCTTTTACTAAAGTCGGCGACAAAATGATTACAGAAATCGAGAATGTAAAGACACAAGAAATGTCAAAAATTGAATCCGATGGTGTGTTCATATTTATCGGGATGATGCCAAATACTTCTCTCTTCAAAGAAGAACTTACAACTGACCAATGGGGATACATTAAAACCGACGAGGATATGAGATCAAATATCAAGGATGTTTATGCCGTTGGCGATGTTGTTAGCAAGAAATACAGACAAATCACTACAGCTGTAGCGGACGGAACTATTGCCGCGATCTCAATTGCAAAAGAATTAGACTAAAATTTTTATTATTTCATTTTTGGGAGTTTTTTTATGAAAAAGAATCTGGGAAATATCGACAGAGCATTAAGAGTCACTGTGGCATTACTGCTGGGTATACTCTATTTTTCAAATGTAGTTACAGGCACATTTGGTGTCATTCTACTGATAGTTGCAGTGGTTTTTCTGTTAACTAGCTCAATCAGTTTCTGCCCATTATATACAATACTTGGTCTTAATTCGGGCAAGAAAAAATAATATCAAATTATCATAAATAATAAAGGGAAAAGAATATGCCGACTTATGCTTATAAGTGCAATGACTGCGATTCAAAGTATGATGTATTTCAAAAGACAATCGAACAGGAATCGGAAGTAAAATGTCCGTCATGTAGTTCAGAAAACAGTAAGAAATTAATGTCAGCCACTAATTTCAGTGGATTTTCAGGTGGGAAATCTTTTGATATTCCTACCGCACCTTCGTGTGCATCCGGTATGTGTAGTTTTAATAATAATTAAAAATATAAAATAATGAATACAATCCTATATATAATCTTAGCTCTGGCTGCTACGTTTGTCATTTATATAATATTTTCATATTTGAAAATGAAGAATACTCCAGCTGCCGCTGAGAGCGATAAGATAATCAATCTGAATGATAAAAATTTTCAGCAAACAACCAAAAATTCTGTTGCATTGGTTGATTTCTGGGCGGAATGGTGTATGCCCTGCAAAATGATGACTCCGGTCTTGAACGAAGTCGCAAATGAAGTGGACGGAAATGTTAAAATTTGCAAGATTAATGTTGATGAACAGCGTAATTTAGCGGCTAAATATTCTGTCAGAAGCATTCCTACTCTGATCTTATTGAAGAATGGAAAAGAAATTGACCGATTTGTTGGTGTGAAGCAGAAGGGCTTTTTACTCGATCAAATCCAGAAACATAGTAACAATTAATATAATCTAAACTAAATTATATCTAAGGAAATAAATGAGATTTATCAAAAATAATATTTGGATAATTATAATAGGTTTGACGTTATTAACTGCATCCTGTGCAAAGAAAACTGAAGATCAGAAACCGATATCCGATGATAAAACATCACAAAGTGATGCTCCAAAAGTTGTAGCTCAGGTTTATCCCTTAATTTCAGCTGAAGCACCCAAAAATGGAATTACTGCTGACTTTGCGTGGGATCAGAATGGAAAGCAAGTCAGATTTTCTGAGTTTACTAAAGGCAAATTTGTTTTACTGAATTTTTGGGGAACATGGTGCCCGCCTTGCAGACGCGAATTGCCTGACCTGGAGCAAATTGCAGCTGAAATTGGGAATAAAAATTTGGTTGTAATCGGTGTCGCTATGGAACGGACAACATCGATGACAGAAGCACTCAGTGGAGTCTCTACATTTTGGGTGACCAATCAAATGAACTATCCTGTAATTATTGGTACCGGAGATTTATTCGATGCTTATGGAGGAATTGAAGCTGTTCCAACTACATTTCTGATAAATGACAAAGGTAAAATCGTTAATTCTATCCAAGGAGCCAGGACAAAAGCAGACTTTGATTTAGAATTAAATAAAATGATGAAGTAAGACGTTCATTTGCTTACTCACAATTAGAAAGATTATTATGAGCAAAGACTTCTGGAATCAAAGATATTCAAACAAGGATTATTCGTATGGAACTACACCAAATCATTTTTTCAAAGAACAAATTGATTCAATGACTGCTGGTAAGATCTTGCTCCCGGCAGACGGTGAAGGTAGAAATTCTGTTTATGCTGCTAAATGCGGGTGGGATGTAGTTGCTTTTGATTTTAGTGAAGAAGGCAGGAGAAAAGCCTTAAATCTAGCTTCCGAAAATAATGTTGAAATTGATTTTCATTTGACATCTGTTGAAGAGTTTGAGTACGATGAAGAACAATTTGATGCTGTCGCTATTATTTTCAATCATTATCCGCTTGAAGTTAGAGAATCATATTTCAATAAATTCTTATCCCTTTTAAAGTACGGCGGCACTTTATTTCTTGAAGTATTTTCTAAGGAACAGATTGGGCGTACATCCGGCGGCCCCAAGGATATAAATAATCTTTATTCCGAAGAAGAGCTTCTTTTTCATTTCGGGGAATTAAAAGACTTGAATATAAAGAAATTAAATATTGACTTATCCGAAGGTCAGTATCATTCTGGCAATGCATCAGTTATCAGGCTATTCGGAACTAAATAACTCAAATTAAAACAAATTATTTTTAGAAATTGGAGATATAACAATGAAAACATTAAGAAATAACTTTTTATCCTTTTTAGCTATCTCAATAATAGTATTGGCTTTTCAATTCGCAAATGCACAAGCTGAGGAACCATGGAAACCAACTCAATTATTGGCACCTGCTGAATTGAACAAAATATTAAATAATCCAAAAGCTTCGCAACCTGTCATCTTCAGTATAGGGTTCCAGGATATTATCAAAAATTCAATTGATATCGGACCGGGTCGCGACAAAGAAAGCATCAAGAAACTCAAACAGCATATCAGTAAATTGTCAAAGGACACTTTCATCATCATATATTGTGGCTGTTGCCCATTTGATAGATGCCCGAATGTAAGACCGGTATTCAATTTATTGAACGAAATGGGATTCAAAAACCATAAACTTTTAAATCTACCTCAAAATATAAAAGTTGACTGGATTGACAAAGGTTATGCTGTTAAGAAATAATATTTGGTTGATCAGATGACGACGAAAATAATATTGTTAGCCTTTGTGATGAGCTTGAGTCTTTCTTGTGCTTTCTCGCAGTCTATAGGTCTGAACATAGGAGATATAGCACCCGAATTAAAGCTGCCCAATCTTAAAGGTGATACTGTGTCTTTAAGTTCCTTTAGTAATAAGATTGTGTTAATTGACTTTTGGGCTTCTTGGTGTGCTCCGTGCGTAAGTGAACAACCAAAATTGGCTGAATTGTACAAAAAGTACAAAACATCAGTCTTTACTGTCGGTAATGGATTTGAGATCTATGCAGTTTCCTTGGATAATAAGAAAAAATCATGGCAGAGCGTGATTAAGAAATTCAATATTAACTGGACTCAGGTAAGCGATCTGCAATTTTGGGCATCTCCTGTAGCAAAGCTATATAATATTCAAGATCTGCCATTCAATGTATTGATTGATGGAAAAGGAAAGATTATAGCGAAGAATCTTCATGGTATCGAATTGGAGCAAGCAATACTAAATATCTTGAAATAAAGTTAACTTTTAAATAAAAATGAAAATAGAACTTCAAAAAATAGCTTATACAATACAATAATATAAGTGCTGCGATTGAACAAAATGGCGAAGCACTTTGAACTAATTCGTATCCATTATCAATTTTCTACCGTAGCGAAGCGGAGATCAGCGAAGCTCATTATGATTAAGCTATCCCACAGCATATCCGACATTTCACTCCACTTAGTTTTAATCACCAAATGGAGAAGAAATTACTATTTCAACTAAATAGTTTTTGAAGATTCAGTTGCCTCTGCTTCTGCCGTCCTCGAGCAAATCGGCATCTCCACCAACCACGTCCATCTCCTTTTGCAGATCGACACAAAGCGTCCCATGTGCAAAACCTTCGAGATCATTAAATCCATCTCATCCAAGAAAAAAAAGCCCTCCGGCACCGCATAGCAGAAAGGTTACTTCATTCTCTAGACAGTCTGTACAGCAAGTGCCAATCTACGACTTCAAGAATTAATAAATAATGTTCTACTAGCCCTAGTTGAATTCAAATCATCATTTAACTATATCCTGTAGTTTCATCATCACCATCGCTATAGTATCTACCTGTTCTGCCATGGTACACACTCAAGGTTGAATTTGGACTGAATACCCTATGTTCGAAATTAGGCTCTGAGGGGCTTTAAATATTGTAATTTTTACACTTCCAAATCGAATGATTCTAAATATTTATCGGGATACTCCATAAGGTACTTTCTTTCTTATTCGGTTATTTTATATCCTAGTATTTCCATCAAGTCTATTGATTCTCCTTCCAAAGTCGTCCACTCTTCAGTTGCCATTAGATAACATACGTGATTGTAAATCTTCCAAAATGTTTCTACTTTATCTTTTAAAATAAACTCAGGTGTTTCCATTCTATTTCTCATGGAATAATGTTATATTCTTTTTTTCAAATAACAAAATATGAGAACATTAGACACTCAGTGTCGTGTGGAAAAAAATGAAAAGAACTGATAATAGTTTTAGATTCGACGACTCGGAACTGATTGAGAAATTCATTCATGCTACTGGCAAAGGTGGGCAGAATGTAAACAAGGTAGCTACCTGCGTATATCTGAAGCATATACCAACAGGCATTTCTGTTAAATATTCAGGAGAGAGATCACAATCAGCTAACAGAGCCAAAGCAAGAGAAATTCTTAAGGATAAGATTCAGAGTTACTACCTTGGATTGAGACAACAAGCCAAGAATGAAATGGAAAAGGAATATAGAAGGAACAGAGAAAAACCTATAGTAATTAAAAGAAAGATACTTGAGGACAAGCATCGTAAGGCTTCAATCAAGATGCTAAGGAAAAAACCCTCTATTGACCAGTAATTGTTGAAAGTTCAATTTTCAGACCTCCCATTTTTTCGCTAATTTAAAAATTAATTTCTTCAAAGTTTAATATTTTGTATCCATGATAGTAGACAATATCACTCTAGATAAAGATAATAAAGAATTCAACTATGCCGCAGATTTGGTTGAGAATTCCAATCAATTAATCTACCTTACGGGTAAGGCTGGTTGCGGTAAAACAACATTTCTAAAATATATTAAACAAACTACAGCTAAGAAGACCGTTGTGCTTGCTCCTACAGGTGTGGCAGCTCTGAATGCAGGTGGGCAGACCATCCATTCATTCTTCAAGATTCCTCCAAGCATTTATCTGCCTAATGATGTAAGGCTGAGAACCAGGCCTGATGCTGAGAGTGAAGACAAACAGACAATATTTGACAATTTCCATTATCGAAAGAGTCAGAAGAATCTGATACTAGGAATGGAGCTCCTTATCATTGATGAAATCTCGATGGTCAGATGTGATTTGCTTGATGTTATAGACAGACTATTGAGAGTATTCAGAGATAGAGAATCAGAGCCATTCGGTGGTGTTCAGGTTCTTCTTATTGGAGACGCTTTTCAGCTTCCACCAATCACTCAGAACGACCAATGGAACATACTCCATCAGTTCTATGAAACACCTTTCTTCTTCAGTGCCTTGGCTCTTCAGAATAATAAACCAAAGTACATTGAACTGAAAAAATTATACAGGCAAAAAGAAGCAAAATTCATTGAATTGCTTAACAAAGTGAGAACCAATGAGGTGAACGAGGATGATTTGTTCAATCTTAACACCAGGTTTATTCCTGCATTATTTAAAAATGAGAACCTGAATTACATAACCATAGCCACTCACAACAGTATTGTCGATGAAACGAACAAGAGAAAACTTGCTGAACTAACAACACCATTGAAGACTTATAATGCTGAAACTACTAATGACTTTCCCGATACGATGTTGCCTACAGAGAAAGTTCTGAAGCTGAAGGAAGGCTCTCAGATTATGTTCATCAAGAATGACGCTGAGAAAAAGTACTTTAACGGCAAAATTTCAAAAATCAAGAAGCTTGAAGATGAAAAAATTATCGTGGAGCTGCCTGACGGCAAAGAGATTGAAGTTAAGAAGTTCACATGGAGCAACGTCAAGTACAAATGGAATGCTAAAGAGAAAAAAATCGAGGAAGAGAAAGTTGGCGATTTCACTCAGTTCCCAATCAAGCTAGCATGGGCTATAACAGTCCATAAGTGCCAGGGATTGACATTTGACAATGTCATCGCTGACTTGAGCGGCTCGTTTTCTCCCGGGCAAGTCTATGTAGCTCTGAGCCGTTGTACTAGCCTTGAAGGTTTGGTACTCAAATCCAGAATAAGCAGAAATGTAATCAAGACAGACCCTCATGTGTTGAGATTCACAGAAGAAGAGGAAAACTAACCATAGCAAAAAAGTTCGCCTAAGCGAACTTGATTACCGAATTGAGTAAACCCAATTCATTTTTTTTCTTTGAGAAACGTAATTTGTTGGTTTAAATTGCAAAGTGAGAAATTGTCTGAGAAAACTATTCGAAATGAACTCATCATTCTGAGGTATAAACAATGGAAACTTTAAACCTTTTTTTTAGTAAAATAAAAGAACTTAGCTTTTGGCAGAGAGTCTTCTCATGGTCGAGCATCAAGGCGTTGAGCTATGAAGCTTACCAGGAGTTTAAGGATTTTGAGAAACGCTTCACTTCCGATAAGGAAAATTCAGATTCACTTAAAAGTCAATTATCGGTCTTGAAATCTCAGATTGATGGATATACTCTCAGAATACAGGAATATGAAAAAGAAAATTCAGAACAGGAACATAGACAAGAAATTCTTGAAACTAAGCTTGATAACCTGAACTTTGAACTGAAGGATAAGAGTGATAAGATTGCCAAGTTCGAAGCACAAGAGGAAGACAGGAACAAGACTTATCAGCAGAATATTGCTCAGTTGAATCAGGTGAAGAACAGTATGGAACTTGAGCGGCAAAAATTACATAATGACAGACTCCAAGAGAAGGAAGATGAATATGAGCTGAGGAAAAAGACATGGGTGAGCCATGAGACTGATATTCAACAAAGCATCAAGATGATTTGCCGAAATCATATTATTGAATATGTCGAGAAAGTTCCTTTCAAGGGAAGCCCTGACAATACTATCAAGATTTGTGATGAGTTTATTATCTTTGACGCCAAAAGCCCATCCAACAATGATTTGAACAATTTCCCAAATTATATTCTTGAACAAACCAAGAACGTAAAGAAGTATGCGAACCAGCAGAATGTCAGGAAAGATATATTTCTGGTTATACCTTCAAACACTGTTCAAGAAATACCAAAGTTCTCCTACAACATGGCTGATTATAATGTTTTCATCATAACAAAAGACTCACTAGAGCCAATCATACTTTCATTGAAAAAGATTGAGGAATATGAGTTTGCTGAGCAGCTCAGTCCGGAAGACAGAGACAATGTATGCAGGGTTATAGGCAAGTTCTCACATTCCACGAAACGGCGCATTCAGATTGACCAGTTCTTTATAGATCTGAATCTTGATCTACTGAAGAAATGTAAGGTTGACATTCCGCATGAGATGCTGAAACAGATTAGCGACATAGAGCAGGCAGAAGTCATCAATCCGCCTACCGACAAACGAGGCAAACATCTATTGACCCATGACTTTGAGACCAGACAGAACCTGCTTAAAGGCGAAATATCGAGCTATGCCAACAGTTATGAGATGCTGGAGGATGGCGGGGGAGAGCTTTGACTTATTGAATTTTCAGCAAGCATTAGCTCGGAATATTTGAAACCCAAATTGTGCATTTGAGCTTTAGCCATTATTAAATAAGGTAATAAGGTTTATGGTCTTTGGCGTTCTTCCAGTTACTAAGGTTAGCCAAAGAAATAAGGTTTTTGTAATAGAGAATTTTCCTCACCTTGATCCTCTATAACAATTGGAGAGGGAGTTAATGCAAATTGCATCGATTTGCATTGAATTGCATCGATTTGCATCGTTTTAATGAGTGAATAGTTATTTAAAATTCACATAACCTCCTTATATTTCAATTGATTCACTTTTTGATTTGCACTTTTGCAT
>CAIOZA010000107.1 GCA_903862655.1 uncultured Ignavibacteria bacterium | reverse complement strand
CCAGTTAATTGTACAGCTTGTTAATCTGTTTTTGCTGTAATTCTTTAGTGTTACCTGCATTACCTGAGGCACTAATGAACTGAAGTTTGGTGCTGGTGACACAACGGCGGGAATTCCTGCATCGTTTTGTGTCACATATTGTACAGTTGCATTAAAATCAAGATATGATCCATATCCATAAGTTTGGCATGGCCAGCAATGAGCAGCACCATAACCATAATAATTATTAATTAATCTGAACCTTCTAGAGCCACTTGAGCCATTAGCTGGAATTGTGAAGGAAACATTTGTTAATACTTTATAATAGCTTCCTGAAAAATACATACATTCACCGGAACCGGTTGTTACGCCAGTATTTGAAGTAAATGGTGAACCTGCAGCATTATCAAATGTATTGTTTCCATTAGCATCGAGGAACAATGCTACATATTGATAATAACGGTAATATCCGATATCATATCCGTAGTAATTGTAGTAGTACCACCAGTTGTCATAGTAATCTCCACCAGACCAGCTGAATGTATAAGTCTGACCTTTTGTCAAGGTACAGGTTGAAGAAAGAAATTGACCATAACTTGTTGAGCCAGGTCCAAAATTAAAAATTGTAGTTCCAGCAGCGTTTTTAATACTGAATTCGTTTGTACCCATTGGTCCATAATTCCAATTGGGGTAACATGATGGTGATTGTGCTTTTGCTGGAATGGTTGAGACAATCAATCCCAATAGCACAAAACCCAAAATGAATAGTCGCATAATAAACTTTGGTGCGACATTGGTAACATTACGTTTCATAAAACTAACTCCTTAAAGTCTGAAAAATATCCTTAAAAAAATATAAAGTTCATATAGGTATATAAACATATTAAATAACCCAAAATCTGTTTTGCTTGGGTTTACAATTACAATATAGTGAATGTTACAAAAAAGACAAAATAATAATTAGAATTCACTACTTTTACTTAGGAAGAAATTATTCTTTTTTGAATATTATTTTGTCTCTTAACTTATGTTCCATTAAATTGAATTTGGTTGCAGTATCAAAAATTAAAAGAATTTCAAATTCTACATTTTAAAAAAGAAAATATACAAAAAACCGAATTTTGTTATTTTAAAATCATTCAATAATTGGGACTAGAAACGAAATCTATGGAACATATACATTTAGACACATTAACCTCTACAAATGACTATGCTAAAGAATTGCTGGGAGAGCATAAAATAGTTGCTGTATCTGCAAATTTTCAGTCAGCAGGCAGAGGCAGACATAACAACACTTGGGTTGGCGACAGTATGATGAACATTTATTTATCCGTTGGCATAAGGCATGATCAGGGGATCAATTTCAATAGAGCTTCGCTCACTCAGGCCATAGGCTGTCTTGCCGTTTGTCAGGCCCTCAAGATTTTTGCTCCGGAAAGTACATTTTTCGTTAAATATCCCAATGATGTCTATGCAAAGTTATTGGATGAAAGTACTTGTAAAATTTCTGGTATTTTAACTGAGCATAGTTTTCAGGGATCATTATGCTCTTCTTCTGTTATTGGAATTGGAATTAATGTAAATCAGACAGTTTTCCCTAATGATATCAAAGATAACACAACGTCCTTGAAAAGTATGGGGTATGATATCGCAATTGATGTTCTTACTCAGAAAGTATTAGAAATTCTTGAAGAATTACTCCTAAAAACTGACAAATTTGTATTTGAATATTGGATTAGGGAAATGAACATTATCAATAAAGAAATTTCAATCATTGATGAACCCGGAGTCTGGAGAGTATCAGAAGTTTGCCGAGACGGAAGACTTCTGGTGAACAATATTGACAATAACACAGTAAGATATATAAATAATGGTGATTCAATAAGATACGATTTGGATTAATTAATTTTATTGACTATTTCATGACTGAATCAACAAATATAGCTTTTGCAGATATAGGCAATTCAAGAATTAAGATTTTTGACGGGTTAAATTACTTATGCCTGTCTTATGATAAAAATTTATTGATAAAATTGAAATCCTTCATTGAATTTCAAGAAATTTCGAAAATTTATTATTCTTCTGTTAATTCCGAATTTGAGCATATTCTTCATTTGACATTTGAAAATGATATAGAGTTGATAAATATTCTCAATCAAATGGAGACTCAGAAAATAATTAATTTTGATGCTGTTGCCGGAATGGGTACAGACCGGAAGTTGAGTCTGATAGGAGGTTTGAGTCTGGCTTCGCCCCCACTAGTGACAATTGATTGCGGAACAGCTATAACAATAAACGTCCTTGGTCAGAAGAACATTTGTGCGGGTGGAATAATATTCCCTGGAATAAAACTTCAGGAGCGGTCACTTCGTGAAATGACCAGCGGTTTGAAGAATTTTGATCTTAAAATTCCGAATAGGTTTACGGGAAATTCTACGTCCGAAGCAATAAGCATTGGAATATACCAGGGCATAGCGAATGCTATTTCGGGATTTGTAGAATCTATCAAAAATGAATCCTTTCCGGATGATGAATTAAATATTTTTTTGACAGGTGGTTCATCATCTTTAATTTTGCCAATGCTAAAAAGCCATTTTCAATTTTCTTTTGAAGAAAAACTGAATTTGCTTGGTATGATGTTTTTAAGTCAACAATCAGGATTATTATGATATTAAACAAAAAACTTGTTATAGTTTTGCCGGCATATAATGCTAGTCTGACACTCGAACAAACCTATAGTGAAATTCCATTTGAAATAGTCGATGAAGTGGTTTTGGTTGATGATGCCAGCCGAGACGATACTTTTGAGCAAGCCGAAAGATTAAATATTCATCATGTGATCAGGCATGAGAATAACCGCGGATACGGCGGCAATCAGAAAACCTGCTATAATAAAGCACTCGAACTCGGTGCAGACATTGTGATCATGCTTCATCCTGATTACCAATATACGCCAAAATTGATTTACTCGATGGCATCTTTGATTGCAAATGGTGTCTATCCCGTAGTTTTTGGCTCCAGAATCCTTGGTAAAGGTGCGCTGAAGGGCGGAATGCCGGTTTACAAATATATCGCCAACAGATTTTTGACTTTGTTTCAGAATATGCTGATTGGGCAAAAGTTGTCTGAGTATCACACAGGCTACAGGGCGTTCTCTTCTGAAGTGCTGAGAGCAATTAACTTTGAAGCAAATTCTGATGATTTCATTTTCGACAATCAGATGATATCACAGATATTTTATGCAGGATTTGAGATTGCAGAAATTACCTGCCCAACAAAATATTTCAAAGAAGCATCATCAATTAACTTCAGCAGAAGTTCTAAGTACGGACTTGGAGTTCTGCGCGTTTCGGTAGAGCATTTCCTTCAGAAGAAGGGTCTAGCCAAGTATAGAATATACAAGAAGAGCTGACCAGAATTTCTGATCAGCCCTTACATTCTTAGTTTTATATTACCCTACATCAGTGCATTGGCGAAGTCCAGCAATTGCTGGCTGACCTGCATGTTATTTGTTTCGTTAGAGTCAATTGCTTTTTCGAGAGGGATGAAAGTCGGTTGCTGACCGGCATTGTAAGTAGTGAAAAAGCCACTATCGCCATATTCGAAGGCATGCTTTACCATGCTGTAACCGAGCCACGAAGCAAGAAGGATATCCTTAACTTCGGCTTTACCGCCACGCTGGAAATATCCCATGTCCACTGTACGGATTTCATTTTTAATACTACGCTTTTCGAATATTTTTTCAAGAGTTGCTCTAATTTCCTCAACAAAGTGGTGATACCCCTCAGACACAATTATTCTAGTGTCGCGATCGCGTTCGCTGATTAACGTTGCTAATTGTTCGAAATTTACATCCTCATTGGGGAGAATGACATGCTCAGCACCTGATGATATGCCGGCAAAAAAAGGAAGATAACCGGATTCGCGCCCCATAGACTTAACAATATAAACCCTCCGATGAGCCGACGCAGTATCACGAATCCACTCAAGCATTTCGAGAGATTTATCGATAGCACTATAAAATCCAACGGAGAAACCATACTTATTGCATACATCATTATCAATCGAGCCGGAAGTAACAAGAATTTTTGTCCTGTAGCCCTTTTCTTTAATAATTTTATCGAGCACAGCTGCAGCGGCAAGACTTCCATTACCACCGATTAAGAGGAGATAGTCGAAAAAATTATCATGCAGATTCAATGCAATCCCTTCCTGCATGTCGACATTGTCCTTGAGTTCGGGAACCCTGAGCGTGCCAAGCACTGTACCGCCTGAATGACCAATACCGGCTGTTTCCCGCTTAGTCATTTTGCGAAAGTTACTGTCTCTGAGTCCTGCCCAGCCATCAATAACACCCCAGATTGAAGTAGAAGATTTTAGATTAATTGTGCTTCTGACCACAGCCCTGATGAAAGCATTCATACCCGGACTATCTCCACCGCCTGTTAATACACCAAATTTCATTTCATATCCCTCTTTATCAAAAAATTCATTTTTATATTATTAATATCGGAATCAATGCAAATTTCTTAATATAAACATTAAGAAGTCAGATTTATTTTTAAAGATAACTCAACAGTAAAGTTGAATACATTTTAATCAATTCTGTTCGTTAATATAATATTCCTTGTTTGAAAATTATATTTTTAGCAATTTTGATTGTGAATATTATGTTTTATTTGAATTTAAGGATTATGAAGAAATTAGTAATATCATTAATATCGATTACGATACTAACAATATTTGTATCGAATGCCCAGCTGAAACCAGTCACGAATACAATCAAAGTTGAAAGTAAAGAAGAAAATATAAAGCATTTGCTGAAAATTTCCGGAACTGGCGATTATGCCTTGGTTATTATCGATGACGTTTTGAAGAATTATCGCCAGATGATGACGAATATACCCGCTGAGTACTGGGAAAAAGTAACTAAAGAGATCGAAACCAATAGCTTTATCGATTCATTAGTCGTAGTGTATGACAAAAGATTTACAGCAGAGGAAATCTCTCATCTCATCATATTCTTTGAGAGTCCAACCGGGATGAAATGGGCTCAGCAATTAGGATTGATGAACGATGAAGTGATGCAGAAAGCTTCTTCTTATGGTAATTTTGTTTATAATTTTATTAATCAGCAATTAATAAACGACAAATATATAACTCAACCGGAAATAGAAGTTATTAAAAATGATGGCAAGCAGAATACAACAGATGAACAGATAAAATCAAATCCGCCAGCCGAAAACAAAACGGCTCCGGATAAATCCACAAAGAAAAAGAAATAAGGTGTTATTATGATTCAAGATCCAGCGGACAGATTACAAGATTATCTAGTATTTGGTGAATATGGAGGTGTAAATCCTTCGATTGAGGATTCATCGACATTTACATTTTTATCAGTAGAAAAAATGGAGGAGCTTTTCGAGCATGAGATCGAAGGTTGTTTCCTATACTCAAGACATTTAAACCCTATGAATCATTATTTGGGGAAAGCTCTTGCCGCACTGGAAGATACAGAATACGCACAGATAACAAGTTCTGGAATGGCGGCAATAGTTTGTACTATAATGCAGATATGCAGTGCCGGAGATGAGATAATCTCAAGCCGTACAATCTATGGCGGAACTTATGCATTGATGAAGAATTTCTTACCAAAATTCGGCGTTACGACCAACTTTGTAAATATAGTTGACCTTGATGCAGTTAAAGCACAGATAACCCCAAAAACAAAAATTATCTACTGTGAGTCAATCAGCAATCCGCTTCTGGAAATTGCCGATCTTGCATCGCTTAGACTACTTGCTGATGAGCATGGGCTCCAGCTAGTAGTGGATAATACTTTTAGTCCGCTTATGATAACACCTGTTCATCATGGTGCTCACATTGTAATTCACAGTTTAACAAAGTATATCAACGGTTCGAGCGATTGTGTGGCAGGTGTGATATGCGCCCCACATGATTTTGTTGTAAGCCTGAGGGATGTGAACAACGGAGCTGCGATGCTGTTGGGACCAGTTCTGGATAGCCTCAGGTCAGCCAGTATCCTTAAGAATGTTCATACACTTCATATCAGAATGCGTCAGCACAGCAAGAACGGAATGTACGTGGCCAAAGGTCTCCAGGAATTAGGAGTTAAGGTATTCTATCCGGGATTAACAGCACACCCTCAGCATAATTTATTCTCAGGTATGTTGAATCCCGGTTATGGATACGGTGGAATGATAACTCTTGATGCAGGCACAGAAGAAAAGGGAAACAAACTAATGGTCAGAATGCAGGAAGAAAAAGTGGGTTATCATGCAGTTAGTTTAGGATTTTATAAAACACTGTTCAGTTCACCAGGACACAGTACTTCATCGGAGATACCATTAGAAGAACAGGAATCGATGGGACTATCGCAGGCATTGGTCAGGCTGTCCATGGGAATTGATAACGATATCGAACGAAGCTTTGAGAGAATTAAATCCTGCATGCAGGAAGTTGGGATAATATAAATATCAATATCAATGTTAAATTCTCTTCCTGAAAATATTAAAGCAAAATATGAACGGCTGAGACCTTCAATTCTAAAGAGATTGGAGGACTTTGCTCAAGTACCGGAAAATAAATACTTCTATGAGCTCTGCTATTGTATTTGTACACCTCAGTCAAAAGCCAGATCTGCGTTTGAGGTACAGAGGATATTGGAGGAAAGGGATTTCCTGCATAAACCATTCAATGCGGCATCAATATTACGCGAGCCTGCTCATTATATTCGATTCCACAATACCAAAGCCGAACGATTACTGGAAGCGAGAGAGAAATTCCTCGAAGTAAAGAAATTGCTGAAATCAGATTCTAGCAATTCCGAAAAAAGAGACTGGATAGTTGGCAATATCAAGGGCTTCGGAATGAAAGAAGCCTCACATTTTATGAGGAATATCGGATACAGGGATCTGGCAATTCTGGACAGACATATATTAAAGCATTTGGTGGAATATCGGATATTGGAAGAAATACCTCAGATATCATCAATCAAGAAATATCTTGAGATAGAAAAATTATTCTTAAAATTCGCACAACAAATAAACATCCCAATAGATGAACTGGACTTGTTTTTCTGGAGTTCAGAAACCGGAGAAATATTAAAATAACTTTAAAATTATAAAATAATTTCATAAAAATACACTCAATTCAAAGAAAAATTATTAATTTTAAGTTTTATAATTAGTTAAGATTAAATTTAGAGGTCTAAATGCCAAATATTATAGAAGGTATGCTGGATGCAAAGGGAAAATCCTTTGGGATAGTAGTTTCACGCTGGAACAGCTTTGTCGTTACTAAGCTTCTTGACGGAGCATTGGATGCATTCAAACGTCACGGTGCCGATGATGCAAAAATTACAGTTGTTTATTGCCCTGGTGCATTCGAAATTCCAATAGTCACACAAAAAATGGCATTAACCGGGAAGTATGATGCAGTTATAGCTTTGGGTGCAGTTATACGTGGCGCTACTCCACATTTTGATTTTATAGCCAGCGAAGTTACAAAGGGCGTAGCGAAGATTAATCTCGACACCGGCATCCCATGTATTCTGGGAGTTTTGACTACTGACTCTATTGAACAAGCAATTGAAAGAGCCGGAAGCAAAGGTGGTAACAAAGGATTCGAATCCGCTGTATCTGCTATTGAAATGAGTTCATTAATAGGAAAAATAGTTTAAACAATACAAACAACTCTTAATCAAGGGAGATTAATATAATACAATTGCTACGAATTTTTATTTAATAAATCCGGTAAATTGCAATGAAGATTAAGTTGCTATGGGCAATATCTCTCTTTCTGATTATTATTTCAACAGATAACTTTTCCCAAACCGCTATCAAGTTAGAAAATTGGAAAACACATTCTTCCATACTGAATGTTGTTTCTGCTGATGTTGATTCGCGTGGACGTATCTGGGCAGGCTCTCCCGGTGGTTTGTTTGTTTATGATGAAGCAGGCCAAACCACAAAGGTATTCAGAAATCTTGATGCTCTTCTATCTTTGGATGTTACTACTGTAAAGGCAAACAGAGCCTCCAAGGAAGTATATATTGGAACATTTGACGGAGTAATTGATATAGTATCAGAAGATTTTACCTTTACTCATATAACCGACATTCTCAGACCTAACTTCCCTAATGCAAAAATCAATGATATAACTTTTAACGGAAACCTTGCATATATAGGTGGCGGGTTTGGGTTGACGGTGTTTGATACAAAAGAAAGGGTTTTCAGGCAAACTCCCCCACGTTTAGGTATATTCAAGCCAAATACCCAGGTTAATCAGATCATTATAGCAAATAACCGGCTTTGGGCGGCTACTGACGAAGGTGTTGCTTCAATAAAACTCTCTTCGTCAATCATTGATCCTGAAGCATGGACGAATTATACTACAATAAGTGGACTAAAATCAAACAAGATTAATGGTATTGCTACATTTAATGGCACAATCTATTGTATAAGCGATACTAATGTTTATACACTCAATGACACATCCTTTACCAGCGTCTACTCTACTGCGATTTGGAACACTATCAAATCCATCAATATTTTGAATGATTCACTTTATATTTCAACTCCTTATTATCTGCAGGATTTGAATAATCAAATGAAATATTCAAGTGCTGATGTACTCGATACAGCTCTGATTAATAAATTTATTCCTAATCCTCTAAATAATAACATTATCGTTCTGCTTAACGAATATGGTATTGTAATAAAATCCGATAAGATAAAGCAGATTAAACCTGAATCACCTGCTTCGAATCTATTCTCACATCTCGCTGTTGACCGCGACGGTGCGTTATGGAGTGCGACTGAACAGATTGGCCGAGGTCGTGGGTTTATGAAGCTATACGATAATGTCTGGGAAAATTTTAATATAAAGCAATTTCCAGAAATCAAGTCGGACGCATATTATAAAGTAAATGCTTTGCCCGATGGCAGAGTTGTATTGTCAAGCTGGGGTGGTGGTTTATTGGTTGTTTCCAAGGAAAATAACAAATACAGTTTTAAATTTACAAACTCTCAGAATAGTTGTATGTCCGGGATATCCGGTGGGCCTGATTTTAACGTTATTGGTGAAAGCGTTTACGACTCAAGGACAGGTTCAATCTGGGCAATAAATTATGCTCCTAATTTTATTGGTCCTTTGCTCATAGCTCAGGATAAAGTTGGTAAAAACTATTGTTTCTCCCAACAGTCTAATAGAAAATTTATCCCTCTGGCTATAGATTTTTCGGGCACGAAATGGGCTGGATCAATCGAAGGCGACGGTCTTATGTACTACAATGAATGGACTGGTCTTGACAATCCATCACCAAAGACCGGATACTATAATAGCTCAAATTCCCAGCTACAATCTTCTAATATAAATTGCATAGCAGTTGATAAATCTGGTATTATTTGGGTTGGCACTCCGAATGGACTAGCATACATACTTCAGCCATCGGCAGTTCTTCGAAATGCAAACCCCATAATAAGACCCACTAACATTAAATTATTAGCATCGACACCAATTAATTATATTCTGGTGGATGCTCTGAATAACAAGTGGATAGCCACCAACGATGGAGTGTGGGTGATTGATCCTGATGGTATAACAGAATTAATGCAGATAAACACCAAAAATAGTCCGTTGATTACGAACGAAATAGTTGCAATGGCTACGAACGAGAAGACAGGTCAAATCTATTTCGGAACAAAAAAAGGATTGAGCGAAGTGACTAGCTTTTCGGTTAAACCGTTACCAAGTTACAATATCAGCTGTTATCCTCAGCCTTATATACCTGCGAAAGACGGGAATCTGATAATCGAAGGACTGGCAGAAAATTCAAATATAAGAATCCTCACAACTGACGGAGAACTTGTTAAGTCGATAACGACAACCAGTCAGAAGATAATTTGGGACGGCAGAAACGAAAAGGGAGATCCGGTTTCAACAGGTATCTATCTTATCATGGGGCAATCTTCATCGAGCGATGCTTCAGGCGTGGCTAAGTGTGCGATAATCAATCAGTAGAAAGTATAAAGTTAAAAGTAGAAAGTAAACCCTTCGGCGATGAAGTTATTCCCCTCTTGAGAATCTGGGTTTGGTTCATTCTTTGTAATCACTGAATAGCCGCGAGCTTTAGCTCGTGGTTAAAAGAAAAACGTGATTTTATTTTGGAATTTTCCCCGCAAAAAGAGTAATTTCGACTAAAGTCAATGAAAATAATTAGAAATTTTCCACGAGCTAAAGCTCGTGGCTATTCACTCAATTATATTTTAAAGAGAACGAATGAGCCCTGCTCTCAAGAGTGGATAAACAGCAGAAGATAATTTCAAAAATAAGTGGTGAACTTCATAATTCCTTTAATTATTTACTGAAACAAAAATATAGAATACTAAAAACCAATCATATTTTATTGATTTAATTCTGGAGTATATTTTCAATTTTCTCCCTCTTTTATTTATCCTCTTTGTCGTTGCGGATGTCGTCGATCAGACGCTGTGCTTCTTTGAGCAGACCGTCTTTGTTGCCGTTGAGATCGATATATTTCTGGAAATCGCTCAGAGCTAAATCATATCTTTTTGCTAATTTGTTCATAACGCCCCTGCCGTAATATGCAAGTCCAAAATTAGGATCGAGATCAATAGCCTTTGAGTAATCTCTGACAGCCGGTTCATCTTTAGCCTGAGCATAGAAGGAACTGCCACGTGAGTAGTAATAGGAAGCCATATTGGGGCTTAAATCAATGGCTCGGCTGAAGTCAGCTTCAGCAAGATCATACTTTTGAAGTTTGTTGTAGCATAAACCACGTGAATAATATGCCTGATGATATTTAGGATCGAGATTGATTGATTTTGAAAGATCTGCAACAGCGTCATTCAATTTATCCATGTAGGATAGAGCAAGGCCTCTGCCGTAGTAAGCCGGAGCAAAACCCGGCTGCTGGTCGATAGCTTTTGTGTAATTATCAACTGCAAGCTGGAAATTTTTTGCCTGGATAGCATTATTAGCACTCTGCATATAGCTGTCGCTGTTCTGTGCCGTAAGAAATCCAACAAGAACAAATGATAAAATTGTACAAATTAATTTAAACTTCATTTATAGCCTCGATTATTATTTTTCCCAAATCTAATTAAATTCTGTCTAAAATAAAACAGTTTATTGATAAAAGCTAAAGTTAATCTCATTTTTTCACAATTTTCTGCATAAAATCGTCCAAACTTAAGCAATTGATAACATCTTCTTTTGTGAGCCAGCCTTTTCGGGCGGCTTTGACTCCGATATAAATATCCTTCATCGTGTCATGCCTGTGAGAATCCGGATTGATTGCTAGTTTCATTCCTTTTTCTTTGGCATAGATTACATTTTCCCATGTCAGATCCAATCTATAAGGATTTGCATTGATCTCGATGACTTTGCCCAGATCAGCAGCAGCATCAATCACTTCCCTTATATCAATTTCATAAGCATCGCGGGCGAGCAGAAGCCTTCCGGTTGGATGACCAAGTATAGTTGTGTAGGGGCTCATGAGAGCATAAACAATCCGTCTTGTCATCTCAGTCTGTTTCATATTAAAATTTGAATGAACCGATGCAACGACAATATCGAATAATCCGAGAATATCATCGGGATAATCGAGTGAACCATCAGGCAGAATGTCTGATTCGATGCCTTTCAGAATTTTTATTCCATCAATCTGTACATTAATTCTGTCGATTTCTTTCATTTGCTCATGGACTCTTTCGATTGACAGTCCGCCGGCATACCCTGCAGTCCGGCTGTGATCACAGATTGCAATGTACTCGAAACCCATGGCTTTAGCCGAAAGAGCCATTTCCTCAATTGTATGTTTGCCATCGCTCCAATTTGTATGCACATGGAGCATACCTTTGAGGTCTGCCGGTTGAATCAGTTCAGGAATCAATCCGTCTTTAGCAGCAGCTATAGCCTTACCGCTTTCTCTTAGCTCAGGTGGAATGAACTGTAGACCAATGTTACGATATATATTTTCCTCAGAAATAATTTCAGAATCATCTGTAACTGAAGGTTGTTCAAAAGAATCACAATAAATATCCAGAGCATTGAGATATTGTTCATTGCCAGTGGTTTCATGCAGTATTTGAATATAATTTTCCTGATTGCAAATGTAGATCTTTGCAGGAAGTTCACTTTTAGTGTTAAAAGATATTATCTCGTTTTCAGTCTTTAAATCATACTTAGTAGCAAGCAGAGTGACTAATTCATCGGCACTGTTCGCTTCAGCAACAAATTCAATCAGATCAACGGTTTCGCTGAAACGACGATAACTGCCAGTTATCTCAGCTCGTTTAACAATACCGGAAGTATGCAGAATACGCAGTAATTCTTCAGCTTCAGTGATTGCTACACTTTGCAGGTGCAGCCCCTTTGATGCTTTTTTATGATAAATACTGTTTAGCACCAATTCCTGAGATTTAGCACTGAAGCCCTTGAGTTTACTCAGAGTATCATTTTCGCAGACTTTCTGGAGATCATCTATAGTTGTTATGCCAAGTTTATCCCAAATTAATTTTGCACGCTTGGGACCAATCTGTGAAATTTTAGTTATATCAACCAAGGATTCGGGAATTTCACTGATCAGCTCCTCATAAAAAGCTATTTTTCCTGTTTCAATGTATTCGGCTATTTTGGTTGTCAGAGCAGGTCCGATACTTTTGATTGAAGATAAAGTTCCATTGGCAAATTCTTCGGCAACATCAATCTGTTCATCTTCTAACATATCAGCGGCGGCTGAATATGCTCGGAATTTAAATGGATTGTCACCATTAATCTCAAGAAGAATTGCTATATTTTTCAATATTTTTATTAGTTTGTTGTCTGTCATTTTGCAATTTTGAAAATTCTTTTTAAAATTTAAATCTTAGGACGTGAAGATACCGATAGTAATATAATTATTAACTAAGTTTTGCGTCAAAAAATCCTGATTATTTCAATTTATTATTATTTATCTATGGAGTTACTATGAAATTACTGACAATGTGTCTATTATCTGCAATCTTGTTAATATCATGCAATAAGACTGAACCACCAAAAGATCCTCATGCAGGCGGTCAAATGCCTCCGGGAATGGGCGGAGCTCAACCAGGCGCAGGTATGGCTGAAGAAGGTCCCAAATCCAATGTTAAAGTAACAGGAAATATATTAGAGCTTGAAAATGTTAAATTAACAACTCCTGACAGCTGGGTAAACGAAAAACCCACTTCAAGTATGCGCGCTGTTCAGTATTTCCTTAAAAATGATGAAGAAATTACTATCGTAGGCTCATATTTCGGAAAACGTGATGAAATGGTTGATGCTAACATTCAGAGATGGAAGGATCAATTTTCAAAGACAGAAAAAACTGACAAAGTTGAATTATCCGGTGGTCAGGTTATCATGGTTACTATCACAGGTACATTCATGAAAAAAGCATCGATGATGTCAGAAGAATTTTCTGAAGTAACAAACTATATGATGTTAGCAGCAATTGTTAAAACAAATAATGGTCCATACTTCTTCAAAATGGTTGGACCAAAATCAACACTTTCTGATGAACTGGCTTCTTTCAAGAAGTTTCTTGCATCATACTCTGTTAAATAGATTTAAATGTAGCTAATTTATAGGCTTCCTTATCGGGAAGCCTTTTTTATTAATATTTATGCGGTTCTAACGTTTATCATTCTTTTATGTTACAGATTATTACAAATTGACAAAAAAAATATCCATAATTATAATTTTATTAGTCTCAAGTTTAGCTCAAGTGTTCTCCCAAAAACTGCTGATACCGATGGATCTGGCTCAGACCGATCACCTCAAAGCTTATGGTATTACTTATTGGGTATTAGAACAGGGTAAAACTGCAGACTGGCTATTGAACTATCGCGGTGGCTCTTTCATGATGGATTATACCGATATGATAGCAGCTGAATGCAGAATACGCGGCGTGTTCTTCGAAACTATCGATGGTTCTGTAGCTGCAGGTATTTATGCGGAAGTTCAGGGCGATAATAATAATATGGATGCAGTTAAGTTGGAAAAACCTCCAAAGATAGCTGTTTATGCACCACCCGGATCTCAGCCGTGGGACGATGCCGTAAGACTTGTGCTTGATTATGCTGAGATAAAGCATGATATAATCTGGGATGAAGAAGTGCTCATGGGCAAGCTGGATAAGTATGACTGGCTTCATCTGCATCATGAGGATTTTACAGGTCAATATGGAAAATTCTGGGCAAACTTTGCTAATGCACCATGGTATATCGAGCAGGTTGCATTGAATGAAGGCATGGCAAAGAAAATGGGATATCCTAAAGTTTCTGAATTAAAACGTGCAGTTGCGTTGAAAATAAGACAGTATGTATCAAACGGCGGATTCATGTTTGCTATGTGCAGTGCTACGGATACTTACGATGTAGCACTTTCAGTATTAAATATTGATATCTGCGACCAAATGTTTGACGGCGATGGTTATGATGTCAGGGCTAACGACAAACTTGATTACTCTCAGACATTCGCATTTGAAAACTACAAATTAGTGCTTGATCCCTATGTTTACGAGTTTTCAAGTATTGACGTGGGACCAACAGGATTGCAGAATCCTGAGGCTGATTACTTTACTTTATTCAATTTCTCAGCCAAATGGGATCCTGTTCCAACAATGCTAACTCAGGATCATGCCAATGTGATTCACGGTTTTCTCGGTCAGACGACTGCCTTTCATAAAGACTTAATAAAAAAATCAGTTATACAGCTTGGTATGCGAGACGGCACTGATGAAGTGAAGTATCTGCATGGGAATGTAGGAAGAGGAATGTTTACTTATTACGGTGGGCATGACCCGGAGGATTATCAGCATGCAGTTGGCGATCCACCTACAGATCTAAAATTGTTTAAAAATTCGCCTGGTTATAGATTAATATTGAACAACATACTTTTCCCGGCTGCAAAAAAGAAGAAGCAAAAGACCTAAAAAGCTCCCATGCTTATCAATTTTGGTATCATATTTGACAGGTAATCACTGAAATTTAATTGTAATAATAAAAAAAATTTAGGATATTGAAATTCCTGATTGTTGCATTGTGATTAAGTATTTGACAAAAAAAGCACTAAATAAATAATGAGATTTAAGTACCTATTCATTTATATCATAGTTTTAATCGTTTTATTGGTTGATCCGGTTCTGTCACAGATTAGTGTTCAGGCACCATCAGCCAGAATAGAGCGTGCACGAACATACAATTTACCTGTCATAGGTTCCCTGCCACCAGGACAAATCAATGAAATCATATTGACATTTAACTATGATGCCAGAATAATAGATATAAAATCAGCATCGGGCTCTGAGTCCATGGCGATACAGGATTCAGTTCTAACATATTCTAATGACTATATAAAACTTGACTCTACTTCGTTTGTTGTTGTTGGTAAAAAAGTAAAATCAGTTACAAACGATACACTTTGCCTTCTGCAAGTAGAAGGGCTGGCATATTCTGATTCTATTGCATATATTCAACCTATACGAATGTGGATTAATGGGAATCTTATTACAAATTCACAATTCATAAATGGCAGAATTATAGTCAATGGATTATCGATACTTCCAAACTTCCCTGATAATTTCGATTATGGTTATCCCAATCCTTTTGATTACGCAATACATTTTAATTTTAATATTGAAAAGAATTCAAAAACAGAATTTTTAATCTATTCTATCAAGGGAAGACAAGTAGTTTCAAGTTTAACTAATCCCGAAATGTTTTCTATTACTGACGAGATCAACAACAAGCCGATAACAGATTTGTCGGGTTTATTAAGCAAAGGTTCATATAAAATGACCTATACACCTGACGCAACATTAATTTCAGGTGGATTATATATCATTGTTATGAAAACAGACAGAAGTGTTTACAACAGAAACTTCATTTATATTAAATGAGAAATAATAAATCATATATACTTTTTGCTTTAATCTTAGTCATCATTACTTTGTTGATTCCTGATTTATTATTTTCACAGATATCTACTCGAGATTCAGCAATTGTAGCGAACCGAAAACTTAGAAATGCAAATTCCGAAGGTACAGAGTTTTGGCTGTGTTTTCAGCGCAATTATAAAGACAGTAAAACTGTAACTCCACAGACCGAATTACATCTGGAATTCTTTATCACAAGCGACGAAGATGCAGTTGCCAGAATAGTTATCGATGGAATAGGTTTTGATCAAACCGTCAAAGTACCGGCTGGTGCCGTTAAGAACATTAAAATTCCGTCAGAAGCCCAGATTAAAAGTGATGAAGTTAAGGAACGACTAGCAGTTCATATCACTTCAGACAAACCGGTTGCAGTTTATGGATTAAACAGAAGATTTCAAACAACAGATACTTATCTTGGATTGCCATCTTCAGTATTGGGTACTGAGTACAGAACTATGTGCTACACTGTCTCAGAGGGACTAATGTCCCAATTTGCCATAGTAGCAACTGAGAATGCAACTGATGTTGAAATTACTCCGAGTGCTAACACAGGTACGCACAAGGTGAATGTCCCATTCACAATATCATTGAATAAAGGCGATGTATACCAGGTGGCGGCATTCAACGACAGGAAGAGCCCATGCGATTTAACGGGCTCTTACATCCGGTCAACAAAGAAAATATCAGTTTTTAGCGGACATCAGTGTGCTTATGTTCCACCAACTATCATGGCATGCAACCATTTGGTAGAACAAATTCCACCGATTCCTGCATGGGGTAAACACTTTTATATAGGTCTTCTCAAACCAAGATCGAATTATACATTCAGGGTTTTGGCAAATGAGAATAGTACAAGAATTTTCCTTGATGCAAAACTAATCCGTACTCTCGGAGCAGGACAATACTGGGATAGCACTTTAAAAAGAAATGCACAGATCACAGCAAACAAACCAATTCTTGTAGCTGAATTTTCACAAGGATTCAAGAATGGAGATTCAATCGGCGATCCGATGATGCTGTTAATTAGTCCGACTCAGCAGTTTTTACGTCAGTACAGGTTTGCAACACCAATCAATGGATCGTGGAAACATAATATTAATGTTATTGTTCCCAATCAGGGCATCCAATCGATGAGGCTGAACGGACAACCATTAGATCAGAAGCAGTTCTCACCTCTTGGAATAAGCCGTTACTCGATTGCAACCATTAATGTTCCTTATGGGTCACACGTTATTGAAAGCGATCTGCCTTTTGGAATGTATTCTTATGGCTTTGGATTTGGCAATGATTCCTATGATGCTTATGGTAACATGGCTGGTCAGTCCTTCGTAGATTATGAGCCAGCAGCGGATACTTTACCGCCAATGGTTGAAAATAAGCTGATTGACGGCAAATTCTACATGATTGCAAGAGATGACAGGGTTGACGATACTGGACTGAAGGATATAAGTGAGATGGATAATCTAGGAATTGACATCAAAATTCCTAAGATTGAAGAAGGTGCACCTCAGATTCAGTTACAATTGAAGCCTGTCAATTCTGACAATTCCGGACGTGCTGTCATTAAGGTTCGCGATATGGCTTTAAATGAAAAAATACTTACTATTTGCTATTACTTTGATGGAAAATCCGAAAAATATTTATTCTCCGTCAGAGAAGGCATAATTGACGACTGCATGCCCGATCCTGGATTTCAGCTGGGAGTATATGCAAAAGTTGCTTCGAATCTGCACAGCGCAGATTTCTCAAGCTCCGGCAATATGACAGCAAAGGGAAAATTTTCCTCAGCTTCAGCTTTCGGTGGATATTTCGGATTATTAATAGGCAGAAGAATTACTTCCGATATTACTCTGACAGGCAGACTATCATTTGAGAATTATCCCGGAACTCTCGTAGCACCTGATTCGGTAATTTCAAATATCCGTAAAACCGACAATACACTCACACCTTTTCAGGAAGCAAAAGTACTGGACATAAATGGAGTATCGATGTCCCTGTCATTTGCTGCAGAATATTATTTCAAGACATATTTGTACGCTTTCGGAGGATTTGACATTACAATACAGTTATCAAAATCTGCAGATCTCAAATCCAGAATATTGATTCCGGCTTATACAACATATCCCAATGGACAGCGTGAAATTCCTGATCCACAAGGAATCACAACTTTGAATTCAATAAATACACTCAGACTCGGACTACTTGGGGGGGTTGGAGTTAATATACCGATAAATTATCAGATTTCAGTTTTCACAGAACTTTTTTACCATCTTCCGCTTAGCAATATGATTAATGACGGAGACTGGAAGATAAATCAGCTTGGTATTCAACTCGGTGCAAGATACAGGATTTGACACGTCTATGACTAATAAAAACACTATAATGGCTGTACTTGAGAAAGATTTAATGAGCGAAATGCGCTCACGATATGCCATTTCTGCTGTTTTTCTCTTCATCTTGACAACAGTAACAATGATCCTAATCGGCACCAAAGGTGAGGATATAGAATCTGGGCTGGCAGCCGGCATAATTTGGGTGATTATGTTCTTCAGCTCAATGATGGGTCTTTCGCGTGCTTTTGTAAGCGAAGAAGAACGAGGAACCAGTTTTCTACTTCAACTTTCAGTCAGTTCTTCATCAGTTTACTATGGGAAACTGATATTTAATGTTATACTTAGTATAGTGCTTAACTCACTTGCCGTGATTTTGTTCTTTTTGTTTATCTATCATCAGAGTATAAAATTCTTCAATATTTTTCTTCTTACTCACATCTTAGGCAGTATAGGTATTGCTGCCGCATCCAATATTATTTCTGCAATAATAGCCAAAGCCAATACAAAAGGTGCATTATTCCCCGTGCTTGCATTTCCGATTCTTCTGCCATTAATTTTTATCGGTATCGATGCTACAAAGATAGCTCTGGAAGGAAAAATGCAGGCAGACGCCTGGAGCGATATACAGTTGATGCTGGCATTCTGCGGAATTATTATATCCCTGTCCTATATACTCTTCGATCTTGTCTGGAAAGAATAGAATTTCTATTTTCGAACTTTCGAATGAAATTGACATTTCAAACGTTATAACTACAAAGGGTTTATTTTTCTATAGAATCTATATTGATGGAGTATTGGCTGGAACAGGCAAGATTATTAAATAATTTATCAACCAAATTGTGATGGGGTTTTATGCCCCATCGCAATCTTATTAAGAATATGATGAAAAGCTATATAACGATATTACTTTGTTCTTTAGCATTATTTTCAAATGTTGATGCAAAAATCCTTTGGGAAAAAGTCTGGTTTGAACACAATAGTTATTATATTTTAGAAATAGACAAAGCCGATACTTCAAATTTAATGGCTCTTGTTGGGATTGGTGGTTTTTATACTCAGGTATTAAAATCAATAGATGCAGGTAAAAGTTGGAATATTATCTTTAATGATACTACTTTTATTCTTCCTGTTCATTATCCATTTAGTATGTCTTATCCCGAAAAAGATTTTGCAATTGTTATGTGTGATTCAGGTACTTTTCTTAAAACGAATGATGGTGGAGCAAAATGGCAAAAAGGTGATATAAAGGAGCTTCATTCTGAGAATTTCACGACTATGGTAACAATGTTTGATAAGAATAATGGGTTGATATATGGGAGCAAAAAACTCTTCATTTCACATGATGGATTCGAAACATATAAGCAAATCTACTTTCCTGTTTATGTACCTGTCCTTGATTTTCAAATGTTATCCTCAAATTTCATTTTTGCCATGACTGTATATTACGACGGCAACCCAAATTATGATGAAAAATTCTTCAAATCCTCAGATGGAGGTGAGTCATGGACTGAGTATTACTATCCTGATTATATATTCCCTAGGAAAATTTGTTTCATTGATACTTTATTCGGCTATACAGCTGGGAGTGCAAGCACAGGACTAGGTGATAATAGATATGATTTGATATATAGGACATCAAATGGTGGAAAAACTTGGGATAAAGTTCTTGATACTTTATGTTGGCCTCCTTATGGATTACAGGATATTGACATTCTTGATAGAAATACGGCAATAGCTGTCGGTCAATTTGGCAAAATATATTGGACACACGATGGTGGAAATTCTTGGCAAAGAGACTCAAACACTTTAATTGAAGATGGAATACCTGCAACATTGAGAGTTTGTATCCTTGGAGAGAACACAGCCCTAATTGGGGACTGGAAAAACAGGATTTGGAGATCATATCTCACTACAGATGTGGAGGATGATGTGCCTGATTCAGATCAGATGATTTCACCCAATCCTGCCTACGATTTCATAGGAATATCCGTTGGGGCGAACGACCGTTCGCCCTTACAAAGCAGCATAAAAGTTTTTAATGTATTTGGTCAAAAACTCATGACTGTAGGGGTTCAAAATTTTGACCCCATAAGAATCGATGTCTCAGGCTTGCCTCCGGGCATGTATTTTGTGCGGATTGGGGATAGAGTTAGTAAATTTATAAAAGTGTGAAATGGCTTGGGAAGTCCATCTCCAAGCATGGAGAGGGTCGGGGTGAGGTTGGCACACGATTCCCAATGTTTATATAAAAGGAAAATAAATTAAATATATTTCCTTTATAAACCGTTTCTTTGAAAAAATCCATACTTTTTTGCAAATTGCAATGTGTTTATTCCCTCCCCGATCGTCGGAGAGGGAAAGGGTAAGGATAATTCTGTATTTATTGGTTATTAATCCTTGCTCGTTGTTCCTTGAAATGAGCTACGTTGTAACGAACTGTTTGTAGAAAAAAAATAACTGAACGAACCAAAGCTCCATCGGAGCGACCCGAAATCAAAAAAAGCTTTGAAATTAATGCAAAAGTGCAAACCCAAAAGAAATATGATTTAATTTTAAAGAAGTTACAAGCTTTTTATATGCCTTATTGTTCATTAAAATAGTGCAAAAGATGCAAAAAAAATTGCAAAAGATGCAGTAATATGATGCAAATAGTCTAACTATCTTCCCCTCTGAGTACAAAGAATCGATGTCTCCGGCTTGACTCTTGGAATGTATTTTGTGAGGATTGGTGATCGAGTAGAGAAGTTTGTGAAAATATGAGATTAAAAAGATTCCTGCATTAGCTTCGATTCTACTGCGTATCCATAGGAATGACAGATTGGGTTGGGCATTCCAATAATTTTGATTGTAGCTTCTGAATTATATTGAATTTCTATTTTCGAACTTTAGACAGGAATTTACGGATATTATCGAGATTGCTTTTATCTTCAATCAAATCCGTTCTGTAATCCTCTATTGTGATGTTGTTATTAGGCTCTTCATTAGAATCTCTCATTATGTACTGATCAATATCTGTATCGCTCATTGAGGGATTGAGTTGCACTGATTCACCTTTGATAATAGCATCCAACTTTTCCTTGCCAAAAATAATAGCAAGTTTTTCGTAAACAGTAGCACGTGTGAATGGTTTCGAAACAAATCCTGCAGTTCCGCTTTTTACAGCCAGACCAAGGTTTTCAGTATCGGAAAGAGCAGATACCATTAAGACAGGAATATTCTTTGTTCTTTGAATATGCTTAAGAATTTTGAGAGTAAGATGTCCTGAGAGCTCAGGCATTAATATATCTAATATAATTATATCAGGTTTATTTTCGACAGCGTGATCGACGCCCTCGAATCCATTAGAAGCGAGAAAGATGGTTTTAAAACCGTAGCTTTGCAGAGTCTTGCTGAGAATTCTCTGCATCCAGATATCGTCATCAATTATTAAAGCGCTGTAACGTGTCATTGCATTAATTTCAAATAGTTAAACATCCGTGTACGATAAACAAAATTACTTTTTATTTGATGAAAGTATCGACAATTTTGCAGACTTAACTATCCGTTTGTCTGTATTGTTTTGGTTGAAGACAACACCATTCATTGATAATGCTTTCACCATTGTAGAAACTTCAGCTTTTGATGCCTGTTTATTCATTTCGACAATTTTATCGTGAACTTCTTTTCTATGTACAGGAATGGATTTAGGAGCCTCTATACCCAATCTAACCACACCCCTGTCAAAGCTAAGAACTGTTACCTTGACTGATGAGCCAATTGTGATTACTTCACCTATCTTCCTTGATAGAACTAACATATAACCGCCAAAAACATTGAATTATTATTTAAATTATAAATTATTTAAATTAATCTATTGTCAAAAATACGTTATTTTTTGATAACATGAGAAGGAGAATATTTATCAGTAGGCAAAATAAGCTGCTTACCTGTGTTATTCTCGATATTAAACAAAATTGGTGCTTTAAGATTAACAGAAAGATTACCTTCTTCGTGACCCAAGGTAACAACAGTCATTGCAACTTCTGTGTCCGGATCATAATCTCTTCCAGGTTCATAAGACAAATCAATATGCCATGGACTTATCAAAGGAAAACCTATTTCAGGATTCTCTACGGAAATAAGCCATTTTAATGGTTCGGTAGATTCATCACTAATTAAAACAAACTGGTGCAATTCATCAAATCCAAGAATCCCACCTTCGAAAGTAAAGATGTGCTCTTTTTCGATTTCCAATTCTCCGAAGTCCTGAGTTATTATTTTTATTTTTTCAGCTTCCATACTGTTCACCGGATATTTTATTTTTTATTTGAACTTAAATTATAATCAATTTGTTTGCCAGAATTTGGCTTTGAGTGAAATGATTTTATATTTCTTAATTGTGGTTGTGTTACAGGAATATCTACAGGTAATGCCTGTTCAAGTTTCATATTTGGATCAGTAATTGTGATATCCACTCTTCTGTTTTTGGCTCTGCCATCATTTGATGAGTTTTCGGCAACTGGTTGCTGTGCACCAAATCCACGAATTATTACATTTTCTTCCGGTAGACCCTTGCTAATCAAAGAATAGCCGACATTCAATGCTCTAGCAACAGATAAATGCCAGTTTGATTCGAAGCGAAATGTCTTGATTGGCTTCGAGTCTGTGTGTCCGTCGATTGTAATCATTTTATTGATACCAGCCAAGATTACCGACAATGAATCGAGAACATATCTACCCTCAGGTTGGACATCTGCACTCCCACTCTGAAACAAAAGCTTTTCAGGAAGGGTAACAATTATTCCATTTTCTGTTGCTGTTACCGACAGAAGACCTTTTTCTATAAATTTACTCAAAGATTTTTCTGTTTCTTTCTTTATCTCTTCTATTGATTTTGTATTCTCATGAGGAAAAATGGGTTCAGGTATTGAGTTTTTGGGATTATTATATAAGCCTTTGGTAGGTGAAGCTCCCTGAACTGCAGCTGGTTTAAAGTACTGAGAGAAAGCATTGGCAAACTCTTTATACTTACCCTCATCAACCTGCGAAGCGGCATAGAGAATAACGAACAGACCCAAAAGCAGTGTAATTAAATCAGCATAAGTGATTAGATACCTGTCAAGATTGGGTTTTTCATCCGAAATTTCTTTATGTATTCGACGATTTTGCATTATATAATAATAAAGAGAGAAAGAATACTTAACAATTATCGGATGATAATTCTAAAACTGTGATAATTTTTATAAATAATTTTAAATCTCAATTTACACTAGGAAGATATTTATTAGATCAAACGATGTCTGCAGATCTTATTGAGGGCTACAATAAACAATATTTTGTAAAGTATTACTCTATCTTGAAGAAATAAATCCACCAATGATAGCTAAAACAGGATTTAGCTTTTTATTTACAGGGTCGGCTTCAACTCCAAAATTCTCCAAAGCTGTTGCACCTAAAAGGAACATTGATCCTCGCGTTCCTGCAACAACAGGACAAATATTCATTGCTTCAATACCCTCGATTTCAAAATTACAGTAACCAAATGGACATCTGCCTACTCTGCCATCAGCAAAAACCATTGATCTGGTTTCACTCGGCTCAAATCCAATTTGTTCTAGATAATCTTCAGGAATAAATGAGTATAATGCACCGGTATCAATCCAAAATTCTTCTACGAAATATCTAGAAGTATCGTGAGGATTTGCTACTTTAACTTTCTTTTTAAACATCCCCATATAAAAATCTCCGTTTCATATCAATTTTCATTTAAATCTAATAATGATTTAACACGAAATTATCAAAAACTATTTTATATAAAATAAAATTTATAATAATCATCAAAAAAAAATCCCGATGAATGTAAAATTCACCGGGATTAATACAAAAGGAGCGAAAATTTATTTTGCTACTGTGATACGCATCTTGTAGAATGATCTCCATACGAAGTATAGAGCAACTACAAGGAATCCGACACCAATATATGGTGCCTGATATTTGAAGCTATCCGATATAGCAATTTCCATAGCTAATAAACCGAATAAGGTCGTAAATTTGATGACTGGGTTCAATGAAACCGATGATGTATCCTTGTAAGGATCGCCAACTGTATCACCAACAACGCAAGCATCGTGAAGCGGAGTTCCTTTTTCTTTAAGATTCACTTCAACAACCTTTTTAGCATTATCCCAGCAACCACCGGCATTAGCCATAAATATTGCCTGGAATAAACCGAATACGGCGATTGAAATCAGATAACTGATAAAGAAAGAAGCCGATTCTGGTGCGGCTGTAGTAGGTGCAGCCATGAAAGCAAATGCGAGAGCAAATGAGAAGATGGCAATGAATATGTTCATCATACCGTTCTGTGCATATTGAGTACAGATCTTAACAACCTCTTTGGATGTTTCGATTGATGCTCTCTTTTCAGCATTTTCATCAAGTTTGATATTCTTTTTGATATATTCTACAGCTCTATAAGCTCCAGTAGTTACAGCCTGCATTGAAGCACCTGTGAACCAGTAAATGACAGAACCACCACAGATCAAACCTAACAATGTGTAAGGATTGAGCAATGTAAGTACAGATTCTGGCTGAATATGTAATGTATTCTTGAGAACAAGGATTAAAGAGAAAATCATAGTGGTAGCACCGACAACAGCTGTACCAATAAGAACAGGTTTTGCTGTAGCCTTGAAAGTGTTTCCGGCACTATCGTTCTCTTCGAGATATTGCTTTGCCCCTTCAAAGTCTGGTTTAAAGCCAAAATCTCTTTCAATTTCATCACTAATATTGGGAATTTCTTCGATCAATGATAATTCATATACTGACTGTGCATTATCTGTTACGGGACCATAGCTGTCCACAGCAATTGTAACAGGTCCCATACCGAGGAAACCAAATGCAACTAGACCGAATGCGAAAATCGGGGCATAACCCATGAAGTTAGAAAGACCGAACTGACTAGTGTAATAAGCAGCAAACATCAAACCAAAGAAAACCATACCCTGCCAGAAAGCACTGAAGTTACCAGCTACGAGACCAGACAAAATGTTGAGTGAAGCTCCGCCTTCTCTTGAAGCATTAACAACTTCTTCAACATGCTTTGATTTGCTTGAAGTAAATATCTTTGTGAATTCAGGGATAAGAGCCGCGCCCAATGTTCCGCAACTAATAATAATAGATAATGTAAACCAGAGGTTGTTTGGTAAATTTCCAAGCTGCCAGTAGCTGACACCAAAAGTAACAATAATTGAAAGAATTGATGTAATCCAAACGAGATTAGTCAATGGCCTTTCGAAATCAATATGTTCTTTGTTTGTATATAATGCTGAACTTAGAAGATGATTGATACCGTATGAAGCGACTGAAGTTACAATCATAAGCACACGCATTACAAATATCCAGGTAATCAATTCAGCCTGGTATTGAGGAAATACTCCGAGAACAATGAATGTAATCAAAGCAACACCGGTAACACCATAGGTTTCGAATCCATCAGCTGTTGGTCCAACACTATCGCCAGCATTATCGCCAGTACAATCGGCAATAACACCTGGATTTCTAGGATCATCTTCTTTAATTTTAAAGATAACCTTCATTAAATCTGAACCAATATCGGCAATCTTTGTGAAGATACCACCTGCAATACGAAGAGCAGAAGCTCCAAGAGATTCACCGATAGCAAATCCGATAAAGCATGCGCCAGCCAAATGTTTGGGAATAAACAGCAAAATTATTAACATCATCATAAGCTCAACGCAAATCAACACAACGCCAATACTCATACCAGACTGAAGTGGTATATTAAGCAAATTTAGTGGGTTGTGCCTGAGTGATGCAAATGCCATGCGACTGTTAGCTAATGTGTTCATTCTGATTCCAAACCAAGCTACACCATAAGAACCAAGTATACCGATAACAGACCAAGCAAGAATCAGAAGCACGCCTCCGACTGAGTTACCCTGAAGAAAACCGAAATAGAATCCGATACAAACTGCAATGAAAACTTCTAGGATAATAAGGAATTTACCTTGTTGAATCAGGTATGTCTTACATGTTTCAAAAATTACATGACCTATTTCAAGCATTGATTTGTGGGCTTTGATGTTCTTAACTTTAACATACTGGTAAAGACCAAAGACCAAGCCCAGAAAACAGACTATGAAACCGTACATCAAAAGGTTATTCTGATAAGAACTTAATTCAGGAATTTTCAGATCTGCTTCACTAGCAAATGCAATTAGCGGAGCTACTAATCCTAAAATAATAAAAGACAAGAGCTTTTTATAGAACATAAAGAATCCTCCGGGATTTATTAATAAATAAAAAATAAGATGTAATTTCTGAAAGAATTTGAAATTCTCTGTTTTTTGGAAACACAAAAATAAGAAAAAAATGCCTACTTATAAAAAAGCAGGCATTAATTTATTATTAATAAATTTAATTATTGCAAAACTCACTATGGTTTAACTGTATCAGGTGTAATACCACCAGCTCCACCAGCCCTGCCAATGATACCACTCACAATGACCCATTTGCCATCTTCCTTACGAAGATTTCGTGCGGCACGTAAGAACATATGTTCTGATTTGCCCAGATGCGAGACATTGACTCCAACACCGAATATGATAGATGAATATGTGCCATAAGGATCCATCTGCACAGAAATATCTCTCATTTCACCATACTCCATTTTTTCTAGTGAACTAAACTGATCTGTAATTTTCTTTTTGAAATCACTTAGGTTTTTGATTACTTCAGAGGAATCAGTACCAAAGAAGATTACTTCGTCTGACAATGTTGGCAGAATCCCAGCAAAATTCTTTTCCTGGAATGCTTTGTTATAGGCTTTCATGACTTCGACAACCGCATCTTTTTCTCTGGACATCTCTTCCGGGTTCAATGGTTCACGCGTTGGTGAGCATGCAGAGAATAAAAGAATCGCTAACAATATAGTAGTTACTCTGACCATATAATTACTCCTACCGAATTTAAAAATTTAATATGTAAATATCGTAAATTTTCTTGCAATATTCAATATATATTTTCTTTTTTTTAAAAATAATTTTATTTGTAGAAATTTTCAATTAATTTAGACTTGGTACATTAATTGCAAATACAATACGTAATTAGTGTTTAAAAATATTCGGATGGAACAATTATGGAAATCTCAAAAGTATTACAAGCTGTAGTGCTGCCACCAGAGCAATTAATTGCTAATAAATTAAATAGTAAAGTAAAAACGCTAGACAAAAGCTTAGCAGCTTCAACCCAAAGTATTGATATATTTGATAAAAAAGTTTCTTTTTTAGCCGATAGTTTGGATAATAGTAAACAATTGGATAATAATCATCCGCTTGGAAGAGCCGACTATAAACCTATTGAAACAATGATCGAAGCAAAAAGTTTATTAGGATATTTCAACACTCCAGAATACAGAAACGTTGCCTCAAATGTTCAGGCTAATGTAACACACGAATCATTTATGGCTTTGTTTGCTGATTAAATGCTAAAATTTAATTTTTCTCGGCTGATTCTTTAGGTGTCAGCCTTTTTTTTTATTAAATGACTTGGATTTTTAGTAATTTTCCAAAGTATTATTGTCATATTTCACTTACTAATAATTCGGAGTGTAGAATGAAACACTTGTTAATTCTAATTGTTGCATCAATAATCCTATTTACAGCATGTACAAAAAAGGATGAAGAGAAAATGAACTTTATCGACAAGCAAACAATTATTAAAACCATTAAGGCTTTGGAGACTAAGTTTGGCACTCAGAGTATCGAGAGATTCAAACTTTCGGTGCCCCAAGCAGCTTCATTCTGGACTAAAGAAGATGGTTCCAAAAAAGATTTTATTCAGTTCTGTCTCGACAATTTTGTTAATACCCAGGATTCTCTAAATAAAGTATTTATGCGTCTTTCACGCAACTTTGAATCCATTTACGGTCTGAATAACAAACTGATTGTCGAACTCAACTGGCCACTTCAGGTGGTAGGCGACGAAGAGCTTGCAATCGATTCGTTCTTTGGTGGATATGATCCCACTGCAAACTTGTCCAATGATTTCTATAAAAATAAAATCGCTTTTTATGTGATTCTGAATTTTCCGTTCTACTCCCTTGAACAGAAACAAGAGTTTGGCTCAAAATGGACCCGTAAGGAATGGGCTTACGCCAGAATGGGCGATATTTTCACATCGAGAGTACCCTCAGATGTACTTCAGAAAATAGCAGAAGCTTCATCAAAAGCAGAACTCTATATTACGAAGTATAATATTCACGTTGGCTATCTTGTCGATGACAAAGGAAATACATTTTTTGATAAGGAGAAAAAGCTTATCACTCACTGGAATTTGCGAGACGAGATCAAATCTCAATATTCAAATCCTGATGGACTTGTACGCCAGAACATGATTTACGAAGTGATGAAGAGAATTATCACTCAGACTATTCCTTCGCAAGTTATTAGCTCGAGCGACTATACGTGGGATCCCTATAAAAATAAAGTCTTCAAAAGTGGTAAAGAAGTCAGTTCAACACCTGAACCTAACACAAGATATGAGTTCTTACTGAATAATTTTAAAGCAAGGCAGGCTATGGACAAATACTGCCCAAGCTATCCGACATACATCGACAGAGCTTTCAGTCAGGGACTTGAGATTCCTCAGAAGCAGGTAGAAGATTTGTTCGTGAAGCTTGTCTCCTCGCCAACCGTTCTTAAGATCGGTGAATTGATCAAAAGACGTTTAGGCCGTGATCTGCAACCCTTCGACATCTGGTATGACGGATTCAAGGCTCGCAGTACAATGACAGACGAAAACTTATCTGAACGAACCAGAAGTAAATATCCAAACGCAGAAGCATTTGCTACAGATATGAGCACAATTCTCACAAAACTAGGCTTTAGCTCAACAAAAGCTAATGAAATTGCTTCTAAGGTGCAGGTCGATCCATCTCGGGGTGCCGGGCATGCAATAGGCGCTCAAATGAAAACAGATAAAGCCCATTTACGTACTCGTGTAAGCGATTTGGGAATGGATTACAAAGGGTACAACATTGCCGTTCATGAATTTGGTCACAACACTGAGCAAACAATTACTTTACATGATGTCGATTACTTTATGATGTCAGGTGTACCGAACACAGCATTTACCGAAGCAATTGCCTTTCTGTTCCAAAAAAGAGACTTAGATCTACTCGGCATTAAGAATGACGATTCGAACAAAGACCTGATGATGGCTCTTGACAATTTCTGGTCTGCCTATGAGATAATGGGCGTATCGTTAGTCGATATGAATTTATGGAAATGGCTCTATGCTCATCCCGACTGCACAGTCGAAGAGCTGAAGAATGAAACAATCAGCATAGCTAAAGATATTTGGAACAAATACTATGCTCCGGTTTTTGGTGTGAAAGACCAGCCATTGCTGGCAATTTATTCCCACATGATAGAGTATCCTCTTTATCTATCGGCCTATCCGGTAGGACACCTGATTGAGTTCCAGATTGACCAGTACTCTAAAGGAAAAGTTTTTGCCGATGAGATCACAAAAATGCTCGTACAGGGCAGACTGATTCCTCAAATTTGGATGAAGGGTGCTGTCGGAAAGGAAATATCTGTGGAAGCAACTATTAATGCAACAGAAGATGCACTCAAAATAATTAAGAATTAATCAAACCAAATACTGCTAGCTTCCAGGGTTGCCCTAAAAGCAACCCTTTTTTTTGCTTAATAACTTCTTTTCAGTGGCTTCAGTAAATCTTCTAGCCCATTTAATTTTATTTCATACATTGTCTCCAAAAGCATTCCAAGAGTTCCCTTTGGGAATCCCTTACGATTGAACCATTCGAGATATGAAACAGGCAAATTGCATATCAAACTTCCTGCGTATTTGCCAAAAGGCATCTTCATCGATACTAACTGCAAAAGAATCTGTGAATTTGGTTCCATATTAATTTTAATAGTAAATTTTAATTGTCCTTTTCAAATTTTATCAAATATATGGACTTTGGATTTATTCTAACAGTTTTATAGGTAGGCTAAGATAAATTTTTAAAAATTCTTTAACGAGTATGATTATCCTACTGATAATATAGCAAGCACCATTGTATCCGTATATGTTAGAACAAATCCAGAACAAACTAATTAACAAAACTAAAGGATTATAAAATTTTGTCGATAGCAGAGATATCTGTAATATTATTTAGATTTTCTTTATCTTTATGGAGGTGGTTAAAATGGCTATAAATAGTGTTGGAAGTTCAGCCGAAATGGCAACTCCAAATGTGAATCTGTTGGGTAAACTTCAAAGTCAGCTCGAGAGTAATGTAGCTAATGCAACACAAAAAGCTAAACAGGACTCTCTTTTCCTATCAGAGAATGCTAAAGACCTAATGGCTCAGCAAAATGGAACTATTGTCAAGGAAGAACAAAGCGAAACACAGACCGTTAAGACCAAAGAATCATTCGCTGATTAGTATTTGAAACTTGGCTTATCTAAACAACTACAAATCATACGATGACTCAGAGTCATCGTATGATTATTTAATATTTTTACTCTCCAACCATCACGAAAGCTCCCCAGTAGTATGGGTCTTTGTATTTGGTTCGTACTTCCTGCTGAGCTTTGCTGAAAGCATCACGCTTGGTCATTCCGGTTACCCAGTTCTTGTAGAAATGGCTCATTAATTCCTGTGTAGCTTGATCGCTAACAGCCCAGAGAGACATAATGATAGTTTTTGCTCCAGCCTGTTGGAAAGCTCTACGTAAGCCAAAAACACCTTCTCCATTTTTAATTTCACCTAACCCCGTTTCGCAAGCCGAGAGTACAACAAGTTCAGTTTTGTCTAGATCTAGATTCATAGCTTCATAGGCAGTTAAAAGACCATTAACATCACCTGTTGGTTTTTCTGATTCTGATTTCAAATAGTTGTCAGCACCGGTAAAGAAAAGTCCCGATCTAAGTAATGGATTATCAATCACCTTTTGTGTTTCAAAGCCGAATGTTTCTTTATTTTCTAGCCTAACATCTTCAAGAAACATCCCATGAGTAGCAATATGTAAAACTCTTGGATTTTTTGCTGTTTTTACGGCAGTCTTTAGTGCCATGTCGCCAACGAAACTATTAACTTCCCACTTTTTATCTTTTAGAAATTTTTCAATATCTTTAATTTCCTTTTCAGTTCCAGGAAGACGATTTAATTCAATTCCTCTAGTTTCAGCTATTAGTTCATAATTATTTTCTTCTTCCTTTTGACCTCTCATTTTTTTACTTGATTCCCTTACCAAAGATTCTGAGAGCGAGAAATTCGGATTACCTATTAATACAGCACTATTGAATATATTACTCTCCTGCTTTGTCTGATAATAACTCATTATTATGTCTTTGGTACTATTAACTTGTTGAATATCCTGTTCTTCTAATAGGTATTTACCATTAGGAATAAGAAGTGTAGCCGGATTCAGTTTGTTATAAATACCATCCGCAGAGAAGTATATTTTTTTGTATCCTTTTAGCTTATTATAAACCTTACCCCAATAATTCTGGAAAGAAGCTGTATCTTCTTTTTTCTCTTTAATCATCTTGCGATAATTATTATAATGAACGTTTTCCAAGTCATTTCCATTATCTATAAGTACGAGATCTGGGTGGTCTTCAGTCTTATCGCTAACAATAAGGAAAGCATAGCATACGCTATCTGTAAATTTGTTTTTTTCTCTATATCTGAATCTGACTACTTCAACAGCAGCTTCACCAGGTTGCAAAATTGTTTGAATAGATCTCCAGTTGATTTTCTTTTTCTCATAATTTTGCATATACAATTCAGATTTCAGACTTATTTCCTTTTCCAAATCATTTGATACTTTCTCAATTGAATCAATGTTAAACCCCTTAGTTTTTCTAGTTTCATCTGACATAGAATATAGTTTGACAAGTAATTCCTTTTTAGAAGAAAGTTCTTTATTCTTCTCTATTAATGCTGTATCATTAGAATTTTGAATTCTTCTCTTAATTTTGCTTGTTGAATTGAATAGAAGTGCTTTTGTATATAGTTGCAGATCAAACATATTACATGTTATTGATTCATTCTGCGGGTATCTTTTGATTGCAAAAGTATTGAATGCTTCAAACATATAACTCACTTTATTCCAGAAGAGCTTCTTTTCATTTTCTGATAATGATGGGAAATAATTATTTAGGATATTTATATACATTTCCAATGATTCTTTGTATAAAGGTTCTGCTTTATTTAAATCTCCGGTGTAATAGTAATAACCGGATAAACCCATAATACTGCTCGCTAAACTGGTATGGTATCCTTTGTAGAGACGTCTTCTCATCTCCAGAGACTCTATTAGCAATGGTTCAGCCTGTTCATATTTTTCCATCTCAAAATAAAAAACGGCACAACTATTAATACAAACAGCTAAATATGGATGGTCTGTTTTATATATTCTTCTATTCATCTCAAGAGCTTCTTTATAGAAAGGCTCTGCTTTTTGATAATCACCTACTTTTGTATAATAATCAGCCATTGAAATAATTGACATTGCAAGATCCGGATGATCACCATGAAAGAGCCTTCGTCCCATATCCAGAGCTTCTTGAAGAAGTTGTAACCCTTGGATATAATTTCCTCTATTAATATAAAATCCAGCCATCCTTCTAATCGCAATCACTAAAGAAGGATGATCATTCTTAAACAAACGTCTTCTCATCTCCAGCGCCTCTTTAAACAACGGTTCAGCTTGTTTATAATCCCCTCTATCATTATAGAAACCAGCCATATTATTCATACTGGTTGCAACACTTGTATGGTCAACACCTGCATAGATTCTTCTATCCATTTCAAGAGATTCTTTATACAAAGTCTCTGCCTGTCTGTAATCTCCTCTGCTATCAAGGAAAGAAGCCATACCGCTAATACTGTTACTTAAAGTACTATTATCTCTAGTGTTTAATCGTCTATTCATCTCCAGTGCTTCTTTTAATAAAGGTTCAGCCAAATGGTAATCTCCACGGTCAAAATAAAAGAGTGCCATATTGTTAATACTACTTGCAAACCGTATATTGTCACCTTTGTATAGCCGTCTGTTCATTTCCAATGCTTCTTTAAAAAATTGGCCTGCCTGTTTAAAATCCCCGATTTCATCATAAAAGTTAGCAATATTCCCAATGCTGTTTACTAACTCAGAATTATCTTCTGGAAATAATCTTCTTAGCATCGTTAGGGATTCTTTATATAATGGTTCAGCTTGTTTGTAATTTCCTCTGCAGTTGTAGAAATAAGCCATATTATTAATACTGTTTGCTAAAGCTGAATTGTCAGTGGTGTAGATACGTCTATTCATCTCTAGAGCTTCAACAAATAATGGTTCGGCTAACTTAAATTCACCGATTCTATCATAATTATAAGCCAAATTGTTAATTATGGCAGTCAATTCGGGATTATCACCTTTGATAATTCGACGTTTGATATCAAGGAGTTCTTTTAACAAAGGTACAGCGTTCTTGGGGTCATCAATTTCTTGATAAAAGTTTGCTAAATAATAAATTGATGTTGCTAACTCAATTTGATCTGATTTAAAATGCCGTCTATAAATGTCTAAAGATTCTTTATAGTACATCTCGGCTTTGTCATAATTCTTCAATCTCCTATTCCAGTAACCCAGACGTCTGATAATATCTGCAATTTTAATATTATCTTGTTTGTAATTTTCCCTGTAGATATTTAGTGATATTGTTCCCAATTCAATAGCTTTTTCATCATTATCCATATCATCATACAAATCAGCCAATAAAAAAATATTATCTGCATAATTAGTATCCGACTTACCATATTGCTTTTCTGCAATAGCAATAGCTTTTTCAGCCAATTCAAATGCAGCTTTAGGTTTTTTCTTAGCTTGCAAGGCTTTCGAACTGTCCATCAGATCCTTCCAGGTTTGAGCCTTAACACTTGTAATAGATAAAAATATCAATGCTATTGAAAAGAGTGTATTTTTAATCAACATAATATATCCTTATAATAAAGATTAGTATGATATATTTCGTTTATACTAAATTATTATTTTGTTTAACCAAATTATTTTATTTTTCGTAAAATAACTTAAGATGACTTGTGTTTTTAAACAGTAATAGTCTGATTTTCTCATCAGACTATTACAATTCTCTTTCCATCGTAAATTCCTAATTCTCAATTATTAATTATCTTACTCTCCCACCATCACGAATGCACCCCAATAGTATGGATCTTTGTATTTTGATCGAACTTCCTGCTGTGCTTTGCTGAAAGCATCACGTTTGGTCATTCCGGTTACCCAGTTCTTGTAGAATGAACTCATTAACTGCTGAGTTGCATCATCGTTAACCTTCCAGAGAGACATCATGATTGTCTTTGCTCCGGCTTGCTGAAAAGCACGTCTGAGTCCGAAAACTCCTTCACCGTTCTGGATTTCTCCAAGACCTGTTTCGCATGCAGAGAGGACAACAAGTTCTGTTTTATCTAAATCAAGATTCATGGCTTCGTAAGCCGTGAGAAGACCGTTGTCTTCGGCATCGTTTAAGTTAGGATTTTCTTTTTTCAGATAGTTGTCAGCTCCAGTAAAGAACAGACCAGATCGGAGTAAAGGATTCTCAATCATCTTTTTCTCGTCAAAACCAAAAATTCCTTTTGATTCCCGCTTTACATCTTCGAGGAATAGTCCATGAGTAGCTATATGCAATACTCTTGGATTATTAGCTGTTTTAACAGCAGTCTTCAAAGCACTGTCTCGGAGGTAAGAGTATACTTCCCACTTTTTGTCTTTCAAAAATTTTGCGATATCATTTATTTCCTTTTCTGTTCCCGGTAGTTTTGTTAAATTAATTCCACGAGTGCTTGCTAACGGTTCATAAGACTTATCCTCATCTTTGTTCCCTCTAATTTTTCTGCTGGCCTGCTGAACCTGCTCTTCCGAAAGGGAAAAATTTGGATTACCAATCAATAATGCGCTGTTGTAAATGTTGCTCTCCTGTTTGGTCTGGTAATATCCTGTTAACAGGTCTTTTGTAGTATTTACCTGCTGAATATCCTGAATATCGATTAGGAATTTTCCATCCGGAAGCATCAATGTTGAAGGATTAAGCTTATTATAAACTCCATCAGCAGAGAAGAATATCTTTTTATATCCTTTGGTTTTTTCATAAAGCTTAGACCAGTATCTTTCAAATGATTTTTTATCCTCAGTTTTGCTTCGTGTATTGTTTCTATATTCAGCATAATACTTATTTTCAAGTTCGTTTCCAGTCTCGATTACTACCATATCGGGATGCTCTTCGGTCTGCTCATTGATTATAAGAAAAGCATAATAAATAGTATCTGTGAATTTGTTTTTATCCTTATATCTGAACCTTACTACCTCAACTGCAGCTTCGTCAGGTTTAAGCAGAGTTTGAATTGATTTCCAGTTCACCTTTTTCTTTTCATAACTTTGTTTGAATACTTCTGATTTTAATGTAAGTTCTTTTTCGAGATCATTTGCAACATTTTCAATTGAATCGATTTTAAAGTTCTTTTTCTTTAGTTCATCATTTGTCATTTTATATAGCTTTACAAGGAATTCCTTTTTATCGGACCATGTTCTGAATTTATCAATGAGTAATGAATCCCCGGAATTCATGATTCTGGATTTTACTCTATTGGAAGAATTAAGCAAAAGTGCTTTTGAATAAAGTTGATTATCATACATATTGCTGATAATTGAAGGATTTTCCTTATATCTTTTAACTGCAAAGTTGTTAAATGCTTCAAAATCATTGCTTAATGTATTCCAGAATTGCTTTTTCTCTTTTTCGGAAAGAGAAGGAAAATAGTTATTAAGAATATTAATATTTACTTTAAGTCCCTCGGCATATAATGATTCTGCTTCGATATAACGCACTCTGTCTTCGAAATAATTTGCCATGCAATTAATCGATTTTGATAGATCTGGGTGAGCATCTTTAAATAACTTTCTCCTCATCTCTAATGCTTCCTTGAATAAAGCCTCTGCATCGGTAAAATTTTCCCTGTCATTTTCAAACATAGCCATTTCATATATAGATTGGGCTAAACTCGGATGAGCAATTTTAAATAAGCGTTTTCTCATTTCTAATGCTTCTTTATATAATGGTTCGGCTATTTTATGATTACCTTCTTCATCCAGTAAACCAGCCATATTATTAATAGAATTAGCTAAGTCAGGATGATCGACACTGTACAAACGTCTTCTCATATCTAATGCTTCTTTTAATAGTGGCTCTGCTTCGCCTAATCGTCCAACGGCTTCGTAAAAAAATGCCATGTTATTTATCGATGTTGCTAAAACTCGGTTTTCATTTTTAAATAGCCGTCTTGACATTTCGAGTGCTTCTTTAAACAAAGGTTCAGCTTTATCAAAACGTCCTTTTTCCTTATAAAACAATGCCATATTATTGATTGAACCTTCTAAATTAATATGATCCCCCTTGTATAGCCTTCTGTTCATCTGCAAGGCGGCTGTCAACAAAGGCTCCGCTTCTGTATACCGACCTCTGCCATCGTAGTAATATGCCATACTTAATAAAGAGCCAGCTAAATTTGGGTGGTCTTTTTTGAATATTTTTCTGTTCATTTCCAAAGCTTCCTTGTATAAGGGCTCAGCATCGGTATAAAATCCCATGTCATTGTAGAAAGATGCAATATTATTGATTATGGTGGCTAAATCAGTATGACCATCTTTAAATATGCGTCTCCTCATCTCTAATGCTTCTTTGAATATAGGCTCTGCTTCTGCATAACGTCCCTTAGTAAAAAAAAACAGTGCTATATTACTAATTTTTGTGGCTAGATCCGGATGGTCGCCTTTGTATAAGCGTCTACACATTGCAATTGCTTCTTTATATAAAGTTTCTGCCTGTTCAGAACGACCAAAATCTTCATAGAACGATCCCATATTATTGATAGAATTAGCTAATTCAGGATGGTCTCCTTTGAATAAACGTCTTCTCATTTCTAATGCTTCTTTGTATAAAGGTTCTGCTTCTGTATATCGCCCCATACTATTATAGCAGGTAGCCAAACTATTTAAAGAACGAGCTAAATTAGAATTATCATCTTTATACAAGCGCCGATTCATTTCTAGTGCTTCAATTAATAAAGGTTCAGATTCCTTAAATCGACCAAGATTTGAAAAGAATACAGCAAAGTTGTTGATGTAGCTTGCTAAATATGGGTTATCTTCTTTGTATAAACGTCTAGCCATATCAACAGATTCTTTCAAATAAGGCTCAGCCTGCTCATAGTTGCCAATAGCATTATAAAAGAATCCCATGCTCATGATACTATTCGCCAGATTTGTATTGTCGCCTTTGAAGATGCGCCGATACATCTCAAGAGCTTCTTTATATAAAGGTTCTGCCTTCTTAAAATCACCTAGGGCATGATATAGAAGTGCAACATTGTTAATAGTTACGGCTAATTCTTCATGATCGCCATGGAATAAGCGCCTTCTCATTTCAAGAGCTTCTTTATACAAAGGTTCCGCGCTTTTAAAATCGCCTATGGTCTTATAAAATACACCCAAATTATTAATAATTTCTGCTAGAAAGGCGTGATCCTCTTTGTAAAGAGATCTAGAAGCATTAAGACAATTTTCTTCATAATAAATGGCAGAATCAATCTTTCCCATAGAATAAAATGTGGTAGAAATAAAATCAAGGGTAGAGACATAATTAGAATCCGTTTTACCAAATTCCATTTCAGCTTTAGTAAGAGCAAGTCTGGCCCATTTCAAAGCAGAATTCAAGTCTCGCTTTTCATTGTAAGATTTAGTACTGTCACTCAACTCTTTCCAAGACTGGGAGTAACAAATTGAAGATTGCGAAGTGTAGGATAAAATTATTAAAATGCAGAGACAGAGGAACTTTTTCATGGTGAACTCCCGTCGCATTACAATAAAAATTAGTTAATTATCATATTTTTAAAATGGTTGTGAAGTAATATAATTAAAGATATTTGAATTTTCAAATATTTTTTTGGTTGGCTTAATTATTTTTTTTGTTTAATAGAATTTAAGTTTATTTTAAAGTATCTTATTTTTTCTGGTAAAGAGAATTAAACATAAGAATATGCAATCCGAAAAGATCAGACACATACCCTACTGACTTAACCAATCAAAAGTTTGATTTAGTTTTACCTATAAATTCTGACTTGGACTGTTCTATTCAGATGTCTTCCAATTGGGGTTAAGTTTGAGTATTTGAAATTATCGGGATAATTTATAGAAACAAGTTCTGAATTCAGCCGGTCGGCACTTTGGACCAGCTCGATGGCGGCTTTTGCACGATTGACTGCAAGAGCCTTGTTGAATTTCTCTGTTCCAATGAAATCTGTCGATGGAATCAAAGTGATTTTTCTACCTTCTCCAATTGCTTGCTGTGCGAGCTTCAATACTTCGGGTATGGATAGTGAAACTTCATAGCTATTGAAATCAAAATAGCAAAGTATATACTCCGAATAAGTCTTGTCGCCATCTGAGGCTTCATTATCATGGATAATTGTTTGAGTAATTCTGGGAATAACCCTAATTTCGGTATCTTTTTCGAGCTTTCTGTTGAAGAAATCGGAAACTGTGGCTTTTGCTCTATATGTGACTTCATGTGGCTCTTGTCCCAAGGCAGCTCTTTGATTTAAACTGAATCCTGATTCAGGAAGAGGTGCTGACTTTCCGCCAATATCAATGCTAGCAGCAAATGAATATGCACTATCGGCACTCACAAATGGTTTGATCATAAGAGTATTATCTTTTTCGAGATAATCGTATTTCTGGGAGATGATTGAATTATCCTTAAAAAGATTTGTTCCATCGGACAAAACAAAGCTGATATTCGATTTTTCATCAATCACTTCCTGAGGTTGACGACCGGGAGTAAATTCTTCCTTTTCAACATGAATTCTGCCTATTCCTGCTATTGGAGCAAGGATTGATACGTATTCACTAATCCTTCTGTTAACAATTGTTGTATCCTCGTCCGGAAGTGAAGATGACTTGATTGTCAGAGTTGTTACTTTGTCTGCAGATTTAAAATAACCTGTAATAAAATTAAGGATCTTTGATGAATATTGTGAATCCTCTTCAGGATTGACAACTTCTGCTGTATTTGGTTTAAAGAAAATAATTGGAAGATAGTATTCAGTCTTTGTGTGAACAGTACTAATAAGAGGAATATTAATAAGGTTACCTTTTTGTTCTTCTCCATTATAATAAGCTTTAATGGTCAGATCGAGTTTTCCTGGCTGTGGTGGCACAGGAGCTTGAGGCATCTGTAATCCAGGAGGAGGGAAAGGAGGGATTATATCTGCCTTTGGAATATTATAGGCAATTGTAACACCAGCATGCATCTCGCTTGCTTTCCAGTTCAGCCCACTAACAATATTATTCAATCCAAAATTAAACCTTATCTGAGGATTAACAGTAAAATTGCCTGATTTCCATGCTTCATATCTGGCTCCGACTGATAATGCAAATATCATTGAAGTTGCATTAGGAATGGTTCCAGTATGAAATCCTCTTGTCTTAGCTCCGTTTTCAAAAAAAGCATTTGATGGTGAAATTAAGGTCTCACTTTGAGTATAAGTCTTGCCGGAAAGTATTCCTGCCTGAAACCCCAGTCTGAAAGCTAATGGAATCTCGTCAAAAGGATAGAAAAACATTCCTGGATCAAATTTTACAGTGCTAATACTTGGATCAATCTTAAATTCTGAAACTGCTTTTGTATATGTATTCCCTGTTATGATATTGGCGAATGCATCCTGCTCACTCATTGTAACTGATAACCCTGCATAAGCGGCAGACAAATCAAGCCTGAGTTTCATTCCAAGCCATGGCTTGGTAAAATTCAGTTCATATCCGGCATGAATATTATAATTCAACCCAAATGAATTTTTAAAGTTTGTGCAACAATTATCTACACCCTCGAACTGCTTAAAATTTGCAAAATAGAGAATGCCGTTAATGTCGCCACCAGCTGTAATGAAGCTGTTAGTTATCTTGCTCTGTGAATATAAATGAGCTACATTAACAAAGAAAACCAGTATAAATATGTAGATTAAAAGCTTTTTCAAATTTGTTCCGATTCAATAAGTTATTTTATTATTATTATCTGCTGTGATATAAATTCCGAGCCCAGCTTCACAATTACCGTATAAGTTCCAGGAGACAGCAGATTGCCTAATAGATCTACCTCATTCAATCCCTTGACCATATTAATATTTGAAACACTCATGATCTTCAGACCAAGGTTGTCGATGATATCAATCGATCCTGTTCCTTCGGATTCACTATAGAAACTTACTCTGAACAAACCTGACGAAGGATTGGGAGAGATGCTTAGCTGTTTTAGAGATCCTGTTGGCTGAATTATCCTTCTATCTCCGCATAGATTTATTAATCTGAATACACCGGGTTGAGTAGTTGTAGCTACTGCTGTGCCCCAATTCAAAGATTGAGGTACAAAACGGATCACAGAGGTATCAATTTCAGCTAATCCTGCAATTCCTTTGATGTCGGCAACAATACCAGTTGTCGTGAAATTACCTTCAACTCTGAAACCTATTATTCTTCGGTCATTGACAATATCATTTCTTATCAGTGTTCCATTGCCAAATTCGCTTGAGACGCTCTGGGGCAGAAAAATCCTTGGATTAATTGTAATTTCTGACTCAAAGAATCTATCCCCATTGTAGGGACTGTTCTCATTTGTCTGGAAACGCACTTTAATTGTAGCTTCACCATTGGGATCAGCCTGAACATCAGGAATACTTAATGTTGACTGTCCTTTGTACTGTCCAAGAGTTACATAAGTCCTTCTAACGCAGGGTTCCGCTTCCAGATAGAGTGAATCGTCAGCAGTCGGAACACCATCCCAGTCAATCTGAATATTGGCTTCACCTTTGCCTAAAATCTCAATCGGTAGAGGTGTAACAAATTTATAATTATTAAAAGGTGATATATTGGCTTTTATAATCCTAATAGTATTGTCAGATAGATTTTTAATATTGACAGTTCTCGACTTGATCTCTGGAATAAATCTAAGATCAGAATGGCTAAGCTTAATATCCGTACCAATTCCACGTCCAGAAATATTCCCTTTGAATTGATATGCACCCAGATCGGAATGAGTAACAACCAGATTATTGCTCTGAATCCCGGTCAGCTGTGGTGCAAATCCAAGTCTTACCTGTAAAACCTGTCCCGGCGGAACTATCGTATCGCTCAACTTCCCTGCAACATAAAATGGGTTTTTATCCGTAATATCAAATGTAATAAAGTTAATCTTGATTGGGACTGGATCTTCATTTCTGATAAACATAAAGTCCTTTTCTGTGCTAAGCCCTATGCATAGCTCTCCGAAATCAAACGGATCAGAAAGAAAAGTAATATGTCTCATCTTTGAGTATGATTCAAAGGGCATCAGGAAAGTACCAGCACAAGAATAAAATATGATTGTATCGCGAACAACACCGGTATCAATTGGATGATAGACAATATCGAAACTCAGACATTCACCTGGAAATAGTGTGTCATTAGTGATCGGCTGTGCCAATCGGAAATTCTTTCCGGACTGAAAGTCTGCATTGTCAATAAGAATGGGCACTTCACCTTTATTGCAGAATTTCTTGTCAATATGTATTAAGTTATCAGAACCAATGTACTTTTCGGGAACTATCGATGCCTGAACATCCACAGCAGGTTTAACAATAGCGAAAGAATTATCGGATAAATCCATTTCGGGATAAGAGAATCTTCTTAAAGTCAGATTGTCGGTTGTGAATGAAGTAGACGCTATCGCATTACCACCGGGTGAAACCTTCATGTCTGTCAGAAAGCCTTCATTGCCCTGTAAACCACCTGCAAATCCGCTGGAAGATAAATCCCAGAATGAAATTTGTGGCTGACCTTCATATCCAAGAACCAGGATATTCGATGTCGGGCTAAAAGTCAGGTTCACAGGATTACTCCCAGCTTTACGGAATGATCTGACGATTGTTCCATCGGAGCGGAGAGCTACATGAATTTCATTCAACAAACCAACATACTCGGGTTTGTCAGGAATTCTGCAACCGAACGAAAAATAAAGACCATTCGGAGCTAAAGCAGCTTTTATTATACGTGGAAGCTGATTATAGTTAAAGCTCGATTTAACGGTGAATGCAGGTACGTCGAGCACTATAATATCATTATTGAGAAGAACTACAATTGCTTCATCTTTCTGAGGATTAAAGTTAATCGTTGTAACAGGATAAGTAAAATCAATGGTTTTGATCAATGATCCATCAGTTGTTGAATAAAGGTAAATTTTATTATCCATTTCAGCAGTTACGACAATAAACTGCCTTCTGGAATCACTTGAAATCTCTTTTACCTGATAGTCAACTCCTATTTTCAAATATGGATCGGCTGAGCCGACATTGAAGAAAGCCAAAGTGTCAGGATCATTATAGGGGTACATATAGAATCGGTCATAAGCAGCTACGAATTTAGTTTCTTGATCGAAGAATATTAATCCCTTAGAATCTGTAGCTTCTCCCGGATAATCCACTTGACCAATTTTATATGTAAAATCAACATCATAAGTCTTGAGATTCCAGTCAAGTATTCTGCCATCTCGTGTTGCCGATAGCAGTTTGGAAGCATCAAGATTAAAACAGACTTTTGTGTTTGGCACCTCATCTTTAGTCAATGTACGCTTCTCGCCATCCTGAAGGAGTTGACTTACGCGTATCTTAACATCACCACTTATAACATTTGGTACGAGCCAGTCAAAAACAGAATCTGAGACTGCAGCAATTTTATTCCAATTAACTCCCTGATCTGTTGTATATTCAATAAGAGTAGTCATTCCCCTTATAAATCCAGACCATTTTATTCTGTAATATTGGCATGGGGTTAGCTTTTCTCCACCATTCGGTTGGATTACATTTAGCATTGTTGATCGAGCCATGTCATAGTGCTGCCCTATTATTGGCATATCAAGTTTGCGTCCGCCTTCATAGTAAATAGAAATATTTTCTCTAATAAAGCTTGCAGTTTTAGGAACAAAGATTATATCAGCATAGTGTAATTTTGGTGATGTCATCATGAAAGGTGGTCCATCGACATCGAAATAAGTAAAATTATTTGATTTCATCACTATCGAGTCGACAGGAAATGGAACCTCGTTACCATTTTCCTTTCTTGCAGCCTGTGGGCTTAAGTTAAAAGGGAGATTTGTAGATTGCCCTACAGGTAAATCACCGAAATCGAGCTCATAGATTATCTTTGGCTTCATTTCAACAAGCGAAACAATGGATAATATGGTTACACTCGGAAGACGATAAGTCGCCACTGCCATTCCGGTCTTATTGTTGGCTGTAACAGTTATATACATTAAATCCAGATTTGTTCCGGCTGTATCTGAACGCGAACGAAGAGTTGTTACCCATTCCACTTTCTGATATCCCTGGCCATTGGGTGCTCCAACGCTTTCAGGGATGGCTGTGAAGTTGTCTTCCATTATCAGAACATTCTTCTTGGTCAGAACAATTTTTTTTCCTTGGTCAGTGGCTCTAACGTATGAGTTGAAACGCGGATAGTAGTCGGTATTAACGTCACTATCAAATGATCCCTGCTGGATAGTTTCTACCAAAAGCTGTGATTGGGCTCCACTAGTGGACATTAATAATGAAAAGGCAATTATTATTGCGCTGATGACGGTTTTATTCTTAAGTTTTTTAAACATTATACAATCTAATTTTATACAATTTTATTTTTTTTGCAAAAAAGGTTTTTCATAAGACGTTCTGAATTTACAAAAAGTTACACACTATAATAAAATAATGTAAATAAAACATTTGATTATAAGACTCAAGAAAGATAATACCTCCTAAGATATAAATGTAATCACAGTTTCTGCGTATTTATTAATATTTTCTTTCACAAGAGAAAACTCACAATTAGCTCTTAGTTTTGTCAAATTAGATAAAAAAAGTTAATTTGAAAAGATTTGATTTAACCTTAAACAAAGAAAATGAATAAAAATCTGCTGATTGTTGCATATTATTTTCCTCCATCCGGCGGACCCGGCGTTCAGCGTGTTCTTAAGCACGTTCGTTATCTGCCTGAATTTGGTTGGAATCCAATTGTTCTTACAGTATCAAATGGAGACTTCCCTGCGCGCGACGAATCGCTGATGAAGGAAATCCCCGAAGGGATGCATGTGGAACGGACTCATATCTATGAACCTTATGATATCTATCGGTTATTGACCGGTAAGAAAAAAGGAACGGCAATAGATGTCAATGTTATCAAAAAGGATGGTCAAAAGTCAGGTTTCACCGATAAATTAGCTGAATTCATCCGTGCAACATTTTTCATTCCTGATGCAAGGGTAGGATGGATGCTCTCGGCACCCAAAGCTGTGGATCAACTTGTTGCAAAATTGGGTATTGATGCTGTTTACAGCTCTTCGCCACCTTATACCTGTTCTCTGATAGCGAGATATGCCAAACGCAAGCATGGGTTGCCATGGGTTGCCGGATTTCGAGATCCATGGACCGGATTCATTTCTTCCCCGAAACGCTGGTCAATTCCATCGGCTATAGACAGAGCTATGGAAAGATCTGTATTCACAGAAGCAGACGAAGTTGAATGTGCATGGAAGGGCATTATCAAGGATGCTCTTGGAAAGTATCCCGAAATTGATGCAGGTAAGTTCCATCATGTTCCAAACGGATTCGATTCTGCTGACTATCCTACTGTCGAGAAATCAAGAAATGAGAGATTTACACTGACCTATACAGGTTCTATGTACGGCAGACGCAATCCAGCGGCTCTATTCGAAGCAATCGAGAGATTAATTGCCGATGGTAGCCTAAAGCAAGACGAAATATGTCTCCGTTTCATAGGTAGATTCGGCACAGAAGTCCACGAGATGTTCGAATCAGCTTCCTTCCGCGAATCAATTGAACTTATATCATACATCCCGCATCATGAGAGCATTGAGTATCTTATGCAATCCGATTTGCTTCTGCTAATAGTGGATGAATCGAAAGAGAGTGAAGAAATAGTGCCTGGTAAAGTTTACGAATATATGGGTACGAAAATCCCTATCATAGCCATTGCACCAGAAAAAAGTGCCATTGCTGGATTAATGCATGAAACCCGTGCCGGAATAGTTGCCCATCAGAGCAATATCGACAAGATTGCTTCCATTGTACTGGAGTACTTCACACAATGGAAAACAGGCTCCGGTGATTTCAGACCAGACACCGAGCTTATTAACTCTTTCGAAAGACGAGAATCTGCACGAAAACTGGCTTCTCTGCTCGATTCTATATTACTTAGGAACAAGAAATGAGAATCTGTGCTCTTATATTTATTTCTGCAATTCTTATTACATCATGTTCAACAACTAAGAACCGCAACGAGAAGTATCTCTATGGTAAATTTACATGGGAATCATGGCAAAAGGAAGCCCTTTGGACCGATTACAAAGCTGAGGAATATTCTCCGAATGAGTTTCTAGTTGGACAAATCAAAGAAGTAAATAGTGCAACAAAGCATAAATTTATATTATTTGCCGGCAACTGGTGCGGAGATTCTAAAACAGAGGTTCCTAAAATATTCAAGCTTTTTGATCAGATTGGACTTGATCCATCGGATTACGAACTCTGGGGGGTTGACCGTGACAAACGCGACACCAGCGGTTACGCCGACCGAATGGACATAGACAAAGTACCCACACTTATCATCTACGTAAACGGAAAAGAAAAAGGACGTATTGTCGAATTCCCCAAGACTACATGGGAAGAAGATCTGTTGCAAATACTGATAAGGAATTGATAGATTTCAGTTTTATTGATTTGAACCTTCGAATTAGATGTGATTCTTTATTAATTCTTCAATTTCCATTAATATTTATTTGATATTGAATTAGTTATGAAATAAGTTTGTAGTTGAATCAATTATCAAAATTCAAACGATAATCACGAATATGCAGGTAAATAAATGAAATCCAGATTAGCCAACGCAGCACTTATTATTCTATTTATCGCAATTGCCTATATTCCATCTATCTCCGAAAAGAAGCTTTCGGATCGGGCAGAAGCAATCAAGGCAAATGTAGTATTCCTTTCCTCAGATGACCTTGAGGGACGTTTACCGGGAACACCCGGCAATCAGAAAGCCGCTGACTACATCCTTAATCAATTCCGAATGATTGGTTTATTGCCTATTAATGGTGTCAGCACTCAGGAATTTAAGATTAACAACAAAATTAAAGTTACTGAAAAGACAAACGTTACATTCACTAAAATTGTCGAAAAAGCCGGATTACCCCCCGAAATGTGGACTAAGGCAGACAGGAAGTGGAATCCTGGAACAGATTATTACCCTGTGTCCATCTCAGAGAATGCCACTGTAAGCGGTGAAGTAGCATTTGTTGGCTATGGCATCAGTGCTAAAGAATTGAGTTACGATGATTACGAAGGCATTGACGTAAAAGGTAAAATTGTAATCATATTTTCTGACTCACTAGATGGAAAGCCACACCAGGCAAAATTCGAAAATTATGCAAATTTAAAGTATAAAGCATCCAATGCAAGAGATCACGGAGCGATCGGAGTAATCTTCATAAAAAGATTGAGCGATTCTGCTAATGTGTTCTATCGCCTTAAGATTGAGAGGATTTCCGGTAACTCAGGTATGGTGGCTATCCAGGCAAATAGAACAGAGTTAGCAAAATTCTTCCCAAAGGATAAGAATTTATATCCAATTGAAATGGAAATGTTGAAATCCGGGAAGCCCAAAAGTTTTGTCCTTCCCTCAACCAAACTCACTATGACTGTTGATCTGGAATTTGAACAGGCTTCCGTTAACAACATCATCGGTGAGGTTAAAGGAACTGATCCGGCTCTTGCTGATGAATACATCGTTATTGGTGCTCATTATGATCATATTGGCGGGGGTGAATTCAACTCTAATTACAAAGGAAAAACTCCTCAGATACACAATGGTGCTGACGACAATGCATCAGGTACATCAGCATTGATTGAGCTAGCCCGAAAAATTAAGCTCAATCCATTAAATCGAAATGTTGTATTCGTTGCTTTCAACTGTGAGGAAATGGGAGTTCTTGGCTCCTCATATTTCGTAAAGAATCCTGTTGTACCAAGCGAAAAGATAGCTCTGATGGTCAATCTCGATATGGTTGGCAGACTAAAAGACAACAAAATCACTGTTTTCGGTGTAAATTCAGCTGCTTTGCTGGATAAACTAATCGATTCACTTGGTATCGCAGATACTGTTACAGTTATTAAGAATGCAGAAGGCTATGGTCCAAGCGATCATGCTTCATTCTACAATCAAAAGATTCCTGTGTTATTTATGTTTACAGGAGTCCATCTTGATTATCATACACCAAGCGATGACTGGGATAAGATAAATTTTGAGGGAATGGCGAAAGTCTGTGACTTCACCGAAGGTGCAGTCAGAGCAGTTGATTCGTACAAGGTGAAACCCGAATTTGCAGGAGTAATTACACCGCCCACAGATCAACCAGAAAAACGTAGCGATAAGCCAAAAGTTTGGTTTGGGGCTATCCCCGATTTTGCTGAGAATCCCAAAGGATTTGTAATTAATGGATGTTCTCCTGGTAGTCCTGCAGAAAAAGCAGGATTGAAAGCCGGCGATATTATCACTCAAATCGGAGAAAATACCATAAAGAATCTTGGGGACTTTTCTCGTGCTCTAAAAGAGCATAGTCCCGGCGATAAGGTCAAAGTTTCGTTTATTAGAGACGGCAAAGTTGAAGTAAAAGAAGTTGAATTAGCCAAAAAAGGAAATTGAGTCTTAAAAAATGTCAGCATACGAGCATCATAGTTTTCAGCTTATAAATACAGACAACACTATAATCTACGGGGATATCCGCCAGCCTTCAGAAGCCGGCAGATATCCCATCGTTTTGATTCTCCATGGTTTTAAGTCATGGAAAGATTGGGGCTTCTTCCCTTATGTTTCCGAGCAAATGGCAACAGCGGAATATATTTCAGTCAATATCAGCTTCAGCCATTGCGGTGTTACCCCCGGATCTGATTTCATTGATAAAGTAGAAGAATTCTCAAACGGAACTGTGACTCAACAGATTGAAGATGTGATTAATGTAATAACTTCTATCAAACTCAACAGCATCGAAGAAATCGATCTTTCATCACATTGGGATGGACGGATTTTTATTATTGGTCATTCCAGAGGCGGAGCTATAGCAATCATTGTTGCATCGAGAATTGAAGGCATCAATGGATTGGCTCTTTGGGCTCCCATTGCGAGATTTATTAGAGTTTCAGCACGGCAAAAAGAACTTTGGATAAATGAGGGTAAGTTTACTTTTACAGATGCTCAGAGCAAACGCGAATTATATATTAAGAAAAGCTACATAGATGACATCGAAAATAATGACAATTTCGATCTGATAAAAGCCTCATCAATGCTCACAATGCCAGCGATTTTCCTCCATGGCAAGCAGGATATGACAGTATTAGCTAAAGAAAGTGAAACCCTTTTTGATGCTATTCAGCATAAAAATAAAAAAATTGAAATAATTGAACGAACCGGACACACGTTTGGCATTAATCATCCGTTTATATCAGCGGGGGATGTTCTAAATTCGATAATATCCAAAACTGCAACCTTTTTTGAAATTCAATGAAAAAGTACTCTATCTATTGCATCTGCATTCTCTACTTGACCGGCTGTGAGCTGATTGAGATAGGCACTAAACGTGCCCCTTCGATAGAAGTTAGCCAAAAGTCGCCTATCGGTACAGTTTTCCTCTTTAAAGCGAAACTCGACAGCAATAAAATAAACGATGCATCACATCTGTTTCTCCGACCATCCGGCGATACATATCTTGCAATAGAGAAAGTGGAATTGAATGATGATTTGTCGAGGCTCAGCCGAATAATCGGCAAAAAGAGCATCACTTCTTACAAAACTGACACTCTCGATGAAAATTTGTGCAGTGTCTTTATGCAAATTGACTATACCCGCAAAATGCACTTCGACACCAAGAAAATCAAAGACGACTGGTACATCGTGGGGTATAAGTAAAAAGCCATGACAGACAAATCGCTGTTCTGCTCTTTCATACCTGCCCAGACAGGGATGACTCGTTAAAAAGATTCACTTCGCAGAGAGCCTAACGCTCTTCATTTTACTCAGAGACTCACAACAAAAAAAGCTACCCTTGTGAGACAGCCTTTAATTCAATTTCTTGTGTTTTCCTAAACGCTTATCAATAGTGTATTATTCACAGAATCATAAGTGCCATTAAATTTCTGTAATGGTGAGTTAGCCGGTCCGCTAATTACAGAGCCATCTGCCGCGGAGAATACTGCGCCATGTTGGGAGCACCTGATAGTACTGCCAGATGGCAAATTAACTGTAGCACCTTCATGAGTACACTTAGCAGAATATATAGTAAATACGCTCGATGATACTCTTGTAACTATTACCGGTGAACCTGAGTTAAAACCTGATTGTGAAACAAAGACAGGAGTGCCATTAACGCTCAATCCAGGATAATCGGAAATTTTAACAGTTATCTCTGTTGGTCCAGTAGAATTAGAACTGCAAGAACTCAAGAACGACGGTAAAACTGGTAACATAAGCCCAAATCCAACAACCATACCACTTTTTTTCAGGAACTCGCGCCTGTTATTTTTAATTTCCTCAGCCATATTAGCACCTTTCATTATCTTTATTGTATGTTATAGAATAATCTAAAATTAATATCAATCTTTTCGCCAACTTTGCTTCCTACCGTCGACATCTTCCCACCGACCTCAAAATCCTTGAGTGCAATCTGGAACTTACCCTCAACTGAAAGAAAGTCACCGGATGCTCTCTTCTTTGAGCTTTCTGATTCCTTGATATAAATAAGTTTGATTGGGACTGTGATTGATTTTGTTTTTCCATGCATGCTGTAAATGCCCATAACTGTGGCTTCTATAGTAGCCTTACCGCCATCAGAACTAATGATTTTAATATCTTTCATTCCCTTGACTTCAAAGAATATTTCCGGATATTTATCGGCATCGAGCCATTCGTCACTTTTTAGATGTTCGTCCCTGGTCTTAAGACCTGTTTCGAGATTTTTTGTCTGATAGCTGACTTTACCGTTTATTCCTTCAAGATTAGCAGGATCAAGATAAACTGTGCTTTGGATGTTCTTATCACTAACGGATCCTCTTATTTCTTCGAGTGGAGCTGTGCTTACAAATTTCAGTTCCAGAGGCCCGACTGCCTTGTTTGTTTTAAATTGCTTTTTGCCTGATACGCCTAACTTCAGATCTGTTGAATAAGAACTATTGACAAGAAATGCGGTTATCAGAAACATTAACAGGCTTATTCTAAGTAAATTTTTCATCGAAATACCCTTTATTTTTTATTTGTAATTTTTTTTCTGTAATCTATAAATAAGCAAATAGCACCTAACCCTAATAACGTGGAGCCAAGTGGCACCACTCCGAGCATTATTCTGTAAGAAAGTTTATCGGTCGGTGGAAGAAGTCCAAGCCAGAATCCTTCTTTCCATTCAGATTTTGAAACATTACCGCCAAAGAGATCATCTTTTACAGTTGTTGTTATCTCTTTTTTCTCCTTGCTGAAGAACAGCTTCGATCCATAGTCATTTGAGTCATGAAGCCATACACCAAGTAATGGGATGATCATAACAAGACAAATAACAGCTAATACTTTCCATTTCATAATCATATCTCCTTAATAGTATAGATGCAATTGTAAAGCCCACTCGTTCGAGGGATCCATAACATAGTTAGGGCCGGCTGTATTTTTATAACTCAGCATTCGGTATTCCGGTTTTAATTCAAGATTGGGAATGACAAATACTCCCAGACCAAGCACTATCTTTTCGTTTGTGAACTCACTATAAGCAGGATTGTTGGTTTCGGATGGTATTGCATGATCCTGAGTAACGGAATTCTCATATCTCACAAAAACGTTAACCGCTGTAACAGGCTGATATAGCAATTGTGCCATAATAACATTCGATTTCTTGAAATCTTTCTTGTTAGAGATTACATACTCTCCCGATAAAGATACATAATCAGTCAGTCCAACACCTACAAAAGCATTCATCAGTGAGTAATCACTATTAACTAAGTAACTCGCACCAACAAATGTATTTACGAAGTTCTCAGCAAATCGAGGAGAATACACAACTTTTCCAAGATAACTTGTGCTACCTGTTCCGACAATAGGTACATCATGTCTTATAAATAATTTGTCGTAATACGTAAAAATGATTTCCGACATTGACTTTGCACCATATACTCCGCCTGTCAGCTGCAGATCGAGACCATAATCATAATTAACTTCTGCACCAAGCTCTGAATTGTCAGGTGGTAAAATCGGTGGGAAAGTATAATTAATTTGCCTGTTCAGCATAGTATGATCATCATATCTCATTCCGATTGCAGGTTGGAAATATCCAACTTTCAATGTAGGCAATTCCTTTGATGGCTTGAAACTTACGCTTGTCTGGAGTCCTTTCTGACCCGGGTATAAACCTATATAGAATTTACTCATTGTCGGATCATTTTTAAATGCATCGTGCAAAACTCCTATTAAATTGTACTGAAGCGATAATGTCATCCAGTTAGTAGGCATAATTGACACGTATGGAGTAAACTGCATAGAGAACAGTCTTCTTTCGCTACCGAGCATAGCATCCTGCATACGATAATCGAAACCCCATAACATGTATTGATCTAAAGAACTTTCTCCTTCGTTCCAATTCTTGAAAAAACTCAATTTTTTGCCGATTAAACTTGTCTGATTTCTGAAATACCTTCCATCGTAGGTGCGTTGACCGCCTCCTTGAGGATTCATGTGGCAGTTGGCGCAGTTGTTACCGGTAACCAGTGTATATTCCGGTCTGGAATGGAGATTAATGACATAAAATGCTGAAATGATTAACACAGCAGTCATTATCGCTAAGATTTTTCTTCTCATTGTGCTTGATCTATTTTTGGATAAAATAATTATCGAGTACGGGTAAAGTAACGTTTCAAATATTGTCCCTTGATTGAATTATTATTCTAATCAAATTGATGAACAAATAAATTTTTAGTCTGTATTAATTTAATTATTATCGTGACTTAAAGGTAACAATGTTTTTGTTTGAGTTTTGTTACAAAAGCAAAAAAAAAACATTTTAAAAATGAAAATTTAAATTGTTTTGAATCTTACAATAAGACTATTATCTTATGTTTTTAATGTATAAAATACACTTTTAAATCATGTGTCATGCACATATTACCTAATTTCTCTTATTATATTTTCACATAGTTTTAATAATTTTCTTTTCAAAAAAAAGGGCGGATCAAATACACCGCCCATACAATGGTAGAAGGAATTAAGTTCAATTTGGATCATCTAATCCAATTTGTCAAGATTGAAGACTACTTCAACTTTACCTGTCTTTAGGCTATAAACCCCTCCAGAAATTGTTAGCTCCTTTTTCTCAAACAATTCCTTTACAATTTTACTCTTCATTGCTCTCTGAATCTGCTCTATAACATTGTCTTTAATTGTTTCATCGAGAACCTCATTCTTATTCACTTTCTGAGATTTTACTCTCATAACTGATGGCTCGATAAGTTCCAAAATCGCATTAATATAGGGAGATTCAGTTTTACCGCTCAAAGCTGCCGTTACAGCACCGCAGGAGCTATGACCTAATATGAACAGGTTTTTAGCATGAAGGTGCTCAGCAGCATACTCTATCGAGCCTAAAGCCACATCATCGATCACATTACCGGCAACCCTAACAACAAATAAACTTCCCAGCCCCTGATCGAATATATATTCAGGTGCTACGCGGGAATCCGAACATGTTACAATGATTGTACTCGGATGCTGCCCTTTAGATAGCTCTTCTCTTTCTTTTGGGAAATCATATTTCATATTCTTGTTCTGAACAAATCTCTTATTTCCATCGGAAAGAGTGTTGTCAGTTTCGGCTTTATGACTTGACTGTTTGCCCAGAGGCGGGTTTTCTGCACTTGTAATATTCGAAAAGACGGCAATCATCGATACCAATACTGTAGCGACAATAAAAATTCTAATTTTTTCTCTCATTTTAACTCCTATGATTAATAATTACTTCCTTTTAAATCATTATCGGTAGGAGTTATATTAACTTTAAAAAAAATGACTGCTCAAAGCAGTCATTTATAAATCTTATCATATTAATTAATATTTATTTGAATTATCTCCAATCAATAATGAGTGAGAATCTCATAGTGTTAGCTAATGGATGATTCTGCTCAATAGTATTGATAAAGCTGAAATCTGCTCTGAAGATATCGTAACGAACACTCGCACCAAAGTTCCAGAATTGTCTTCCACCGATAAGCGATGGTTCATAGAAATATCCTGCCCTCAATGCTATGACCTGACTATACCAGTATTCTAAACCACCGGCAACTTCCATTCCAGGATTCTTCCAGCCTGAAATCAATGATCCCGGAAGAGCGTCCGAACCAAGACTGTCGCGATAAACCAGAAGTTTCGATACGTCGAGAGCAACCTTCAGATCATTATAATCATCCCTAACAATAGTATATGCAGAGCCTATTCTGAGTGTTGTAGGCAAAGGATCAGATTCACTTCTGTAAGTAACTTTAGGCCCAATATTCTGTAAATTGAGTCCAAGAGAAAGGTTGTCGGCCATATCCAGCCCAAAAACGTTTAATTGCTGGGGTTTCCACATAACAGAAAAATCGAATCCACCACTTCTGCCAATACCTGCTACATCAGCCGCAGTTGTTGCAGGAGCCAGGTTTGACTGAATGTATTTCAGCTGAACACCTACGCCAAGATCAGTAGCAATAATGGTAGCATAAGAAACACCAAGCGCAAATTCATTGGAAAGGAATGTACCTGCTACTTTACCATTCTCATAAGTTCTTGTGAACTCTCCAAGATGCATGTATGTAGCATTAAAAGCCAGAGTACCATCGAGACTCGGGAAATATTGCCCAAAAGTTCCATAGCTGTAGTATAAATCAGCATTGAACTGTGGGAGCCATTTCGAGAAAGCAAGAGATATCTGCCTAAATGGGATTCTGTGCTCTGGATCTGATCCATCGTCCACATAATCATGGAATGCAAGTCCGGCTGGATTCCAATAAACTGCAAAGATATCATCAGCTACAGCTGTTCCTACTTCTCCCATTCCACTCGAACGTGCGTCCGGCGAAATCGTCAGGAATGGTACAGCAGCACCGCCGGCTTGACCGTACATATTCATTGATGAGAACATCGCCACTGCTATCGAAGCAAAATAAAGGCCCATTCTGATTTTAATGCTCATCTGTTTGTTACTCCAATTTTTCATTTCTATTTCTCAAAACAAGGATTATAAATAATGTTTATTATCAATATTTGTGCTAAAAATTCAACCCGGCTAAAATTATTTTATCACAATTACGCCAGTTGTCGCATTAGTTCGTTCTCCGGAGGCATTTACATCAAGATAAACAATGTATTCTCCCGATGAAACCTGTTTGTTATTCATATCCAGTCCATCCCAGATAATCTCTGAAGTATGGACGGAACTTATATTCATATCAATTTGCCTAACCATGTTCCCAGTCATATCATATATCTTTAATGTAGCATTAAACGGCTGATTCTGGTTATGGCGGAATCTGACTATCGTAGTGTTCCGCATCGGATTGGGGACACATAATATATCTGTAATCATAAATCCGGTACCAGCTATTCTAAAATAAGTCTCTGCAGTCGTATATTCATTGAATACATTCCATACTCTTGAGCGTATTTTGTGAATCCCGGGTTTAAGGTTGAACAATGTTTGTCTGGCTTCAACTATTCCACCATTTCCCGGCAGAGCCTGAGCTTTGGATGTGAGATCTAGTGCTTCCGAATTATCGTCAATCCATGCTTCCATCCTGTGACCGATGCCAGATCCTGTTGTATTGATCCCGTAATCATCTTTTGCTTGGACTATCAAGATAGGATTATCACTAACATAATCTCCTGAATTAAATGCAAGTGTATCCAGAAAAATATCCAATTTTGGTTTAGAAGGAATAAATGTGATAGAATCTACTCCAACTAGTTTGAATTTTCTAAAAACTCCGTTAGCATAAAGGCTGTCATCAGATTTAGCGTAAATATAAAGTCTTCCGGCTCCGTTAATAAAGCTTATGTCTTCCGGAAGATAGAAACTAGCATTGATATTCCCATTGGTAACTTCGAACGATCCTCTTGACAATGCTCCACCCATTTTATTGATCGTATGTGTTGATGGAGGTATATCTACATCCAACACATTTATAGTATAATCAGCATCATTCATAACAAGAGTTGAAATACCGTTAAAGCCTTTTACTACCGAAGAATCTACAGGACTAACTACAGAAGCAACGACTCTTACTTCAGATAATGCTTTAAGTTTAATAGTATCACCTGGAGTATTCGCATATTTACCATTGACCGAGTCGACTCTGACAATATAGTATGGCATCAGGAGATGTGTTAACGGATCACCGAAGAGATTATATTTCACATCGTTGGAATTTGATTTTTCCTGCTTAACATCAAACATGATTTCACCCAGATCCTGATATCGTTTTGTAGAACCGACCCGATCGAAAAGATGCGAATGGAAAGCCTCATTAATCATAGCATTATCATAGGAATAAACAACACGTGTGGACGAAAACTCTCCAATAGATCCACCGTTTCTGGCAAGGAGCAATGCTTCAGCACCGGATCTCGTATCAGTCATGTCGAATCTGGCAAAATCACAAGTTGCAGCAGTATTAAAGAATAATTTATTCAAATTGTTGAACTGAGCTATAGTTTTATCACGGTCAAATATTTCTTCATGAGCCCAAACACGTGGATTACCGTGACCAACCCAGTTTAGAGTTAGTGTTCCTGCATTATTTACGTATGAGACTATATCCTCAGTAACTCTAGGTTTGCGTCTGCCGTTAGGAATATTTTCAGTGGGGTATTCCGGCAAATAAATCTTACGGATCTGCATATATTCTTTTATAACATCATTTGCAAGCTTCTCGGATTGAAGTGTATGTGTGTTGTGATCACTGCCTCCATTTGTTGTTGGACCATCGTCAGCAACGAGTGTCATCATAGTTCTCCAGTAATCTTCACTGGAACTATTGTCGTATATATCCAACTTTTTAACCATCCACAAACCCTCTTCGTCGGAGGCAACAGGTAATCTACCAATCATAATGTCTATAAAGGGATCATTGCCTCTTGCTCTGGCATAGTAATCGTCACTTGAGTAGGATTGGGTAGCTGAGTAAGAATCAGAATATTCAACCGATTCATAAGGCGGGATGAAGTTTACAGCTTTTGTTGATATATTTTTAAAATCGTAGTGTCCATCGCCCCATAAGACTAAATATTTTGGTTTTGTATCCCAGTTAGCCAAGGCAAAAGAAATAAAATCACGAATAGCAGTTGGATCTGGTATTCCTGAACCAAATTCATTATATATCAGGTCTGTTGTGATAATTGTGGATTTATGATCTTTTCTTAGTTCTTGATATTTCTCAGCAGAATTTAAAAGCTGTGGATGAGTAATAATTATTACTTCGCTATTAGCGAATTTTTCTCGTAAATTCCCGAAGGAAGTTACAGTTAACTCAGGCTTCATGAATGATGCGGACACAGCATATTTATGAGGTTTATTCGAATCGGCTTTGACTCCGAATACAAACATTCCACCAGTCACTGATTCATTTGTTATCTGGAATGGCTTTGCAGGTTCGGTGATATCGAATCCCACCATTTCTCCGGAGAAATTATTAATACTATATTGGGTACCCCCCAAAATATTGGCGTCAGTCCAGAATGTAATCTGATTATCAACCGGTACAAAACTTCTTGTATAATGAATCTCATACCAATTAAAAAATGGACTTGCACTTGAAATCATCGGATTTGTATAAGTCATATTGAGCACACTTCTGTTGTCCTGTCCAATATACGATCCGTTAATTTTTCCAGAAACAACCCCAGACCTTCCATCTAAATATGCTTCATTAGCGTTTGGCTGAATTCTGATGCTGGATATTTTGTTGCCGCTTTCGCTAACGGTAAATTCACCTACATCTGATGCTCTCTGTGCAAAAGAAACTCTATAAAAGATATCGCTGATTCTGTCAATGTTATTCAAATTATTATTAAATGATCTTGGGAAAATTGACCCTCCGAACCATATTCGGCCGGATCCACCCATTAATGCACAATTAAGCTCTTCTTTGAAGAGAATTCTCTCAGTATATGTTTGTGGGTAATTGACTATCTGACCGGGATTACTCGACTGAGGTTCTGCTCTTTTGCCTAGATCTCCGCCCCAGGTTAGCAGATAGTAACTTTTGTCACTATAATGATTAAACCAACCAGAGAACGAAGTTCCGTCATAAGCGAATCCCTGAGGTCCAAGAGCATAAAAGATAATTGAAGATAAGTCCCCACTAGCGTTTGTTTTGACAATTATTGGCTGTTCATTCAAGATATTCTTTGCCGCATCTGCAACAGTTTCGCTGAGTTCCATTCCACCATTACCAAATATCTTTATTGTACCGATCTGGTCTTTAGGGATTTCGAATCCTATTGATGATATCGAGGAAGCATCGATGGAATAGATTCCCTCTTTGTTTATAGTAATTTTAATCCAGTTGCCACCGCTGATTCCAAGAGTTTTATCTTTTGAATGCTTGTCGCCTGCAATAACTTTGTAAGTAGTAGCAATTCTCCAGTTTTTGGATTCATTGTGATTAAGTGTGAAAGCTGGAGTATCATCAGGTTGATTATTGATTTTGATGTTATTATGTTCGAATCTGACTTCAAAAATAATTTCGTTCGGAATTTCTATAGATTGATTAACAGAATTGAACCGAGCGACTATCAGCTCCAATGTAGCAACATGCCTGTCTCTGGCTATCCCGGTATAAACAAGCTCAGGATTTGCCTGCAAAGGATAAGTTGCATAAACAGAAGGTTCAGTTGTGAATTTCTCACTTGCCTTCCAGTCGTTTGGATTTAATTCAGGATATGGTGTCATCCATCCTCTAATCTGGTGATATCCTGTGATGTTAATACTATTGAGATAAAAACCACTTTCACCGGGTACAGTAATTGTGGCATTTATTGCGATAAGCGAAGGAGAACCTGGTATACGGGATTTATTAAATGATCCTTTAATCACTGGCAACATTGTTAAATATCCATCTGCAGTAATAATCGTATCCCATCTCTCAACGATAGGTTTATACGAAACAATCAAACTATTGGCATCCGAACGGATTACTTTAAAGCCATTATCTTCCGGCGTGGCGATTAACGTCCCGAAAAATAAAATAAGAATCAATGTTGATATGCAAGAGAATTTTACCACGTCTGCTTTCATTTTTTACCCAAAAAAGTACTAACACAATATTAATTATGTAAACAGTACCTCAGAATTCAAGAATGAACCTGTCTCAATTGTGACTAAATATTGTGGTAAAATTATTTTTCGATAGGCTTTTTAATATAAGATTTTGTTAAAATTTGTTAAATTTAATATCTAAAATAGTTAAGAATCTTTAGATAACAAATTATTTTATTCATTTTCTACGTTTATATAACACATCAGAAGAAAAAAAGTTACACCCCAATCACTTCTTCGTAAAAAAAATGCCCTACCATCGGGGGGAATGACGGCAAGGCATGCAGCATAACGAGGAAGTGACGACTTACATCGTCGAGCGGGAAACGAGACTCGAACTCGCGACCCCAACCTTGGCAAGGTTGTGCTCTACCAACTGAGCTATTCCCACTTATATTTTTTTTTAGGAAACAAAAATAAGCACTTTATTAAGTTTTTCCAAATATATTTTTAAAATGCTCTATTTCCCAAATCAAAGAACGTCACCACTTCACTAAAACTAAAAGCAATTAGTATGCCAGATTTTCATTAAAAGACATTTATTGTCCATTTTTTTAACTTTTTCTCCAGCTCTCAAAAATGCTTTTCAAAGGACTTTATGCATTCATTTACAACATTATCAAGTACAATTACCGTGCCAGTTTCATTTTCAATCGACGTAACTCCTTTATCTTCAATTCCGCAGGGTACGATATAGTCGAATTCTCTCAAATTATTGTTCACATTCAATGCAAACCCATGATAAGTTACCCAGCGTGAACAATGCATTCCCATTGCACAGATTTTTCTTTTTGATTCAACCCATACACCTGTCATACCCCCAACACGTTCACTTTCAATATTATAGACGGATAAAAGGTCAATTATTGCTTGTTCAATTTCCCTTAAAAACCAATGCAGATCTTCTTTATAGGAGCTGAGATTGAATATTGGGTAGCCAACAATCTGACCTGGATTGTGCAGTGTAACATCTCCACCACGATCAATATCAATAACTTTAACTCCCATCATGTTAAGAAAATTACTATTCGCTATAACATTTTTACTTGTGCCGTTCTTGCCTATTGTGATTACTGTCGGATGCTGGCAGAGCACCAGTACATTTCTGTCACGCTTCTCCTGCACAGACTTAACAAGTTCCATCTGCCTTGCCCAAGCTTCCTCGTAATCGATCAGCCCCCAGTTTTCTACTTGAAACATAAATCTATATCCTGATTTTTAGCCATTTTTTGTTTTAGAAATTTTTCCTTCGGCAGCTTTGATTCTTTGAATTTCATCCCTTAACTCAGCCGCTCGTTCAAAGTCAAGATTTCTGGCAGCATTCTTCATCTCTGTGAACAGCTGGTCTGCTAGTTCGTTCCTTTGATCAGGAGTTAGGTACTTGACAACCGGTTCAGCAGCTTTCATCAGTTTCTTCGATCCGGCTTCTTCAATTCTTTCTAATCGTTGATGCTGAATGTCAGCAACGGATGTAGAACTTAATATTTCCTCAAGAGATTTATACACTGTCACAGGATTAATCCCATGTTCTTCGTTGTATTCAGCTTGAAGCTTCCTTCTACGGTTTGTCTCATCTATCAGTACCTGCATTGAACGAGTTATCCTATCTGCATAAAGTATAACCAATCCTTCGGAATTTCTGGCTGTTCTGCCGGCAATCTGAAGCAGAGCTCTCTCACTTCGAAGGAAACCTTCCTTGTCCGCATCAAGAATCGCCACCAGAGATACTTCCGGTAAATCAAGCCCCTCACGCAAAAGGTTAACCCCAACAAGAACATCATATTCCCCTATCCTCAAATCTCTTATTATGGCTACTCTATCAAGAGACAAGACGTCTGAATGTATATAAGTTACTTTTATCTGAAGATTCTGCAAATATTCAGTCAGATCCTCACTCATGCGCTTGGTGAGAGTTGTTACGAGCACCCTGTGCCCCATGGCTGTTCTACCTCTAATTTCGTGTATCAGATCATCAATCTGATTTGCAACCGGTCTCACACTTATCTGAGGGTCCAGAAGTCCTGTTGGCCTTATCACCTGCTCTGTTACTACTCCGGCACATTGTTCCAATTCGAATGCACCAGGAGTTGCACTAACAAAAATCACCTGATTGATGTCCTTTTCTATCTCTTCGAATTTCAATGGACGATTCTCTAGTGCCGATGGCAAGCGGAAGCCATGTTCTACTAATGTTGTTTTCCTTGATCTGTCACCGTTGTACATAGCCTTCAGCTGGGGAACAGTAACGTGGCTTTCATCGATTATCAACAGAAAATCTTTTGGGAAGTAATGAAACAAAGTTTCAGGAGTATCTCCAAAATTTCGGCCCGAAAGGTGCATTGAATAATTTTCTATCCCGGAACAATACCCGACTTCCTTCATCATCTCCAGGTCAAATATTGTTCTTTGCTCCAGCCTTTGAGCTTCAAGTAGCTTATCCATCGATCTCAGTTCTTTCAATCTCTCATAAAGTTCATCCTTGATCAATCCCATAGCTGTTTTTAGCTGATTCTCGGAAGTAGCGAACAATTTCGCTGGATATAATGTTATCTTTTCAAGTTTCTCAATTAGCTTACCTGTTACCGAATCTACCCAAGAAATCTTATCTATTTCATCTCCGAACAGCTCAATTCTTAGTGCTGTCCTCATTTCGTAAGCAGGTATCAGATCAATGACATCCCCACGAACACGGAAAGTTCCACGCACAAAATCATAGTCATTCCTCGTGAAGTGCATTTCAGCAAGTTTATAAATCAATTTCTGACGTGATAGTTTCTGCCCAATATGAATCGGATATAGCATAGAAAGGAAATCATCCTTACGGCCGATAGAGTAGATACAACTAACCGAGGCAACGATTATCACATCGCGTCTGCCGTCAACCAATGAACTAGATGCTTTTAACCGTAGTCTGTCTATTTCGTCATTTATCGAGAAATCTTTCTCGATATAAGTATCAGTCGTAGGAATGTAGGCCTCCGGCTGATAGTAATCATAATAAGAAATAAAATATTCAACCGCATTATTCGGAAAGAAATTTTTAAACTCGCTATAGAGCTGTGCAGCAAGAGTCTTGTTTGGTGAAATTACAAGAGTAGGTCTCTGCACCTGTTCAATAACATTCGAAATTGTAAAAGTCTTTCCGGAACCTGTGATGCCAAGCAATGTCTGGAACTTATCGCCACGCTCCAAACCTTCCTTTAGCTCCACTATCGCCTGAGGCTGATCACCGGAAGGACTATAACTTGATATTAACTTAAAATCAGGCATTTTTAAAAATAAATATTTGTCAATCTAATTAAGACAGAATTTTGGATTTAATATTGATTTAAAAAATAGAAAAAAGGCGGATGAAAATCCGCCTTTAAAATGATAATTTTTTCTTTAATATCTATAAGTCAGTTGGACTGCTATGTTCGATGGTGTTTGCTTTAAGATATAGAGTGAACCTGTTTCCTGAGTTCCATAGTTTGTTCTGAGTTGCGAGTATGATGTCCAGCGGTAAAGTCCATCGATCCTGACATTGTCTCCAACATATAGCCCAGCTCCAAAACCAATTGTCTGACGGTTTGCTCCGTCAATGTTGTCTGAGTATGGCGACGATATTGACTGATAGCTACCACGGATAACGACAGGAACAACGAGTAAATCATACTCAAAGCCTAATCCCCAGGTCACCTGTCCCAGAAGGCTGCTTGCAATTGTACGATTGAGCCCATTGAAATGATCGTTTATTTCTCTGAAATTTGTATATGTCCCGTCAGGAGCTGTGAATGTAACCTGAGTAGCATCCATATACTCAATTCCGGCTGACACGGTTAGACCAAGCAAATACAAGGACATACCTCCTGAAAAAATGAATGGTGTTGTAACATGATAATCCATTGCAGAAGGAACCGGATCGTAAGGATTAGCTTCAAAACTAGATTTAAACTTTGCTTCAGCATATATCCCATAATCTTCTTTGATAGAGTAATAAGACGGGAACTTAACAGTTGCTCCCAGTCTCATAAAGTTGGACAGCTTGCCAATTATACCTAGTGATCCTGAAATTCCTGTTACCTCTTGATCAATACTTTCATCAACAATTACAGAACTTACATTTGATTTCTCAAAGAAAAGTGTATCGAATGTGTTATATTTATTTTTTGTGTCAGATTCAGTGAAAGCACGAGTATATTTGTAGTGGCCCCATTTGTAGTTCAATGTAGCACCAACGGATAAGCTGGGATTAATTTCGAAGGCACCACCGACAACGAAGTTATGCAATCCACCTGATTCATCAACATAAGCTGACTGCTGAAGGCTGTCCTTAACTGGCGTCTTAAGATTAGGGCTTGCCAGAAAAACATGGTAAGCCCAGTTATCCTGATAATTTCTTGTGCCATACTGAGCCTGATAATCAGTATATGTATTCTGTGAGTTAAAACCTGAATAATCATACTTATTCGAAAAATTGCTTTCCTGAATATAACCGATCGAAATAGCAGCATTGTGATTTTCCGCCTTGAAAGGGAAAACCATCCCAATCTGAGAGAAATTCACGTTGTTCGAGCTGAAGTTTGAAATATTTCCAAGAAAATTGACTTCATTTGGATTGTGTTGAAAATCCAGTCCAATGTTCAGCTCAGTTTTAGCCAAAAGTGAAAGCCCGGCTGGATTGTAATTTGTCGCATTGAAATCATCGCTTATGCCATTGAAAGCTACGCCCAATGCTCCGACTCGCGCCGAACTGATGCCGTTAGGTGTTGAATAACGCAAGGCATCTTCAATATACTGTGCATTAGCTACTCCTGTTCCGCTTAGTATAAAAATTGCGGATAATAAAACTTTCTTTATCATATTCATCACTTTGTTTTGGAACCTCTTGGTGAATTACTTGAAGAACCCGAACTCTCCGACTTTCCCGAACTCTCCGACTTTCCTGAACTGCTTGAGGGTTTAGACTCTGTGCTCTGGCTTGGTTTATATCCGGAACCCGATGAATTGCTATTCGGGTTGTCGTATTTAATTTTCTCTCCCGACTTGGGTGATTTACTTGAACCCCTCGGAGAAGTAGATTCTGTAGCTTTTCTCTCCGGTGTAGTTGGTTTGTATATAATTTTTGGTGCTGCCTGCTCCTGCTTGCTTATTCCCTGCGATTTAGCCGGAAGTGATGACTTCGTTGCACCTCTTACAGTTTTGGAAGAAGTACCTCCAGCATAAGGCTTTTCTATGGTTGAATATGTACCTCTGCTGGGTCCGAAATCTCTTATAGCATAGTTATTTCTGCGATTCTCGTTGTCATCGTTACGTCTCCAGCCGTTATCATGCCCCGGACGATAGTAATGTCCATAGTTATATCCGTACCAGTCCCACCAGGGATTGCGATTATAAATCCAAGGACTATAATAAATCGGGCAATAGGAATAGAATGGGGAATACCAATCATAGATATCATACATACCCCAGCCCATATTGAAATACATACCGGAAAAAGGTCTGTTGTAATACGAATATGTGCGATCCCACCATGGCACGACGACTGGCATGTAGTATGGCGGCATATAGCCGGCACTGTATGAAATCTGGAAATTATCGCGATCGTCATATTCTTCGCGTAAAGGATTGACCCATTCGGCATTATCATCGGTAATGGATTGTGGTGGAGCAACTTTTTCGATATGCTTCGGACTATTTGTATAACCGAAGTACTCGTTGCGTGTAACGTTGTTAACTGTACATCCGTTAAGCATTACTGCAAAACCTGCCAGAAACATTGCGAAATAAAGTGTCATTTTCATTTTAATCCTCCTTAATTATAATAGGATTAACGTAAAAGTTATAAAATAGTTGCAGAAAAGTGAACGATCACTATTCGAAAGCAAACTTAAAGCAAAAAAATGAAACCACAATGAAAGAAAAAACATTTTTATAGAAATAAAAATTACCGTATATTTGCAGTTCGCTCGGATGGCGGAACCGGTAGACGCACAGGACTTAAAATCCTGTGGGAGCAATCCCGTGAGGGTTCAAGTCCCTCTCCGAGTACAGATAAAAACAGCGCAACCCCTTGTAAAACATATACTTACAAGGGGTTTGTTTTTTGAATGATGACGTAAATGATGATTTACTTCTTGATTCCATTCTTGAGTTCACCTTTACATCTAACTTATACACTACCAAACACTCAATACCTAATCATTAGTTTAGCAAAGATAATTCGAACGAATTCTGCTGATAACTTTATTTTTTTTTCTTGTACAGGTTGAAAGAACTATTAATTTTAATCCACTGTTATTCACAAAATCTTAACCACCAAATTTATTCACCAAGCAAGTAACCAACAAAATATTACGTAATTAATACACTGCGTATCAACAAATCATGGGTTTATTGCTTTATTTTTCAAATAAGTAATATATGTTTTTTTTAAAATTATTTTTTTGTTATATTGTTTGTCGTTCTAATGAAACAAGAAAGCATATATTAGAATTTATTTTGAAACGTAAGCTACATATTTTTTATAATCGATCGATAAACTTCTCATGGTAGATTCAATCAGCAACAATTTATTCGTTTCCGAATTATCCCAGATTTCAATTTCTCGGTCTAGTTTATTTTCTTTAGGAATACCTTATGTTGGAATCTATAGATATAAAAAATCGGAATCTTTAGAAACATTGCAGTATTAATAAATATTCCGCAAAAGAAACATACATTAATGCCCAAAAACAGGCAAACAACGGATAAGTGATATGAATGAAACCAATTTACAATTAATAAAAAAGTTGGAAGAAATTGCAACTTCAATATCTTTAACAAATTCTCTATACGAATTAGCTTTAAAAGTAGACTCTATTCTCAGTGAGTTAATAGATGTCGAAAACAACGGATTGTATCTGTTCGATCCTGTATTGAAAGAACTTAAACTTTTTGTTGCAAAAGGATTTTCTGAAGAACAAATATTGGAAGCAGAAAAAACTGCATTCGAACGTCATCCCGGCAAAATTTTTCAGACCGGTCAAGAATTATATATCCGCGATACATTAGAAGATAAAGATGGACATTCAAAAAGCATCATCAACTCTGCTACAGTCAGAACAAGACTTTATTTGCCTGTCTTTGCCGGAGATCAATGCGTAGGAGCTTTCGGAATCACATCCTCCACCCCAAATAGATTCACAGAAGAAGACAAGGCTTATTTGTCATTTGTCTGCAATATTTCGGGATCTGCTTATCAGAATATTATTGCAAATCTGGAGATAAAAAAGAACTTAAGCCGTACAAATGCATTAATTGCAGATATGCATTCAGGTGTTTTAGTTGAGAATGAAGACAGAAATATAGTCCTTACAAATCAAAAATTCTGTGAATTGTTTGCAATTCCTGCTCCACCGGAAGCTTTAGTCGGAATGGATTGCGTCGTTGCTGGAGATCAATCCAAAGAATTATTTGTTGATCCGGTTCAATTTATTTCAAGAGTCAATACAATCTTGTCCGATCGTAAATTGGTGACCAATGAAGTCCTTAATCTGAAAGATGGAAGAACTTTCCAACGAGATTATAGTCCTATCTCTATAGATGGTATAAATTTTGGGCATCTTTGGATGTATCACGATATTTCCGAAAACATTGCTTCTCAGAAGGCACTCACCGAAAGCGAAATGAAGTATCGAACTGTGATCGAAACTTCACCCGATGCTATCGGATACTTCGATGCTTATGCTAACGTTGTCATGATGAATGACTTTGCAGTTCATTTATTTGGCTATGAATCTGAGTCAGAGATGATCGGGCTGAACGCCCTTGAATTCTTTCTTCAGGATGAACAGATGGAGGCCGGATTAGCCATTCAGCAAATCATGGAAACCGGCATCAGCAGAGAGTTGAAATTCAAACTAAAGAGAAAAGATGGATCTTACTTTCATTCTGAATTCAGTTGTGGAGCGATTTATGATTCAAATAAAGTAATAAGAGGATTGATAGCAATTACCCGCGATGTATCCGAAAGGATAAGCATGGAGATTTCAACTAAGGAAAGCGAAAAAAAATACCGTGAGTTATTTGAGCACATGAATAGCGGATTCGTTTTGCATGAGGCTATCACCGATGAAAACAATATCCCCGTTGACTTCAGATTCATTGAATCAAACAGTTATTACGAATCATTTAGCGGTTTTTCACCGGAAGCGGTTAAAGGTAAGACTATCATGGAGTTAATGCCTAATGCCGACATCAATATGATCAAAAAATATTGTAATGTAGGCCTAACAGGTGAACCATTCGAAATGGAATATTTTTCTCAAACTTTCAATAAGCACATCAGGGTAAATTGTTATAGTCCCGCACCTAATTACTTTGCAGCCATTTTCGAAGACATCTCCGTACGAAAAAATCACGAACAAATTATTCTTGATCTGAATGAAAGGCTTACACTAGCAATCAATGCTTCTTCTCTTGGCATCTGGGAATGGAATATCGGGGACAATAGCTTGATTTGGGATAAATCCATGTATGTTTTATATGATATTTCTGAAGAAAACTTTGAAGGTATTTTCGACACATGGTTTGGAAAAGTACATCCTGAAGACCAGCCTTTATGTGTTCGAGCACTTGATATGGCAATTAAGGGTGAAAAAGAATATGACCTGCAATTCAGAACGATAGGATTGGGCAATAAAATCAGATATATCAAGGCTACTGCTAATGTTATCAGAAACATGGATGGCGAAGCGGTTAAGATGATTGGAATTAATTTTGACATTTCAGAAATTATGGAAGCTGGTCTTGAAATAAAACAGAGTGAAACTAATTTTACGAAGTTTTTCAATACCAATAATGATCTACTTTTTGTATTAGATGAAGCCGGCAACATGATAAAAGTCAATAAGACTGTGACCGATAGATTGAATTTTTCTGAAGAAGAGCTTATTGGCAAGAATATACTGATGGTTCATCCTCCGGAACGCCGCGATGAGGCAGGGAGAATAGTTATGGAAATGTTGCAGGGTATTACAGAAAGTTGTCCTGTTCCTGTTGTCACCAAAGAAGGTAATCAGATACCAGTTGAAACTAAAGTAATCCCAGGTATTTGGAATGGCAAGAATGCACTTTTTGGCATTACTAAGGATATTTCGGCAATTAAAAAATCTGAGGAAAAATTCTCTAAAATCTTCCATTCTCATAGCGCATTAATGGCTTTGACGTCTCTTGATGCTAACTGCTACATGGATATTAATGAGGCTTTCTCAAAAGTCACGGGGTATTCACGTGACGAAGTAATCGGCAAATCACCGGAAGATCTTTCCCTGTTCGCTCATATCGAAGATAGAGCAAGAGCACTTGAGATGATGCAAGAGAAAGGTTCTGTTCAGGATTATGAAGTAGAAATTAAGATTAAATCGGGCGAGATAAGAATTGGTTTATTTTCTGTTGACCTGATCGAAATGCAGGATGAAAAGTTATTGCTAACTATCATGGTTGACATTACTGATAGGAAACGAATCGAAGAAGCACTCAAGGTCAGCGAAGCAAAAATCAGAGCGATTATTGACAGTGCATTTGTTGGGATTATGACAATTGATGATAAGGGCAGAATTATATCAGTTAATGACTCACTTAATAGACTTTTTGGTTATGAACAGGATGAATTATTGAATAAATCAATGAATGTCCTCATACCAATGGATTCAAGACCAAAACATGATCAGTTTCTTACTAATAAATCTGATTTTAATGATAAATCAATGGTTGGAAAGACTTTAGAAGTAACTGCATTAAAAAAGAATGGGACCATTTTTCCTGCATATATGTCAGTTGCTGAATTTTACGTCGAAAATCAAAAGAACTATGCAGCATTCTTTGAAGATTTATCAGATCTGAAAAAAACTCAGGAAAAACTAATTCAATCAGAAAAACTCGCATCTTTAGGACAGCTGGTGGCTGGAGTTGCTCATGAGATTAATTCTCCTTTAGGAGCTATTCGTGCTTCTAATGAATCAGTTATCGATTCGATGTTTTTTCTTCTAGGGAATTTAAGGAATTTTGGAACGTATTCTACTGAGTTTATTGAAGTATTCCACGAACTTATCAAAATTGCACAAAACAAATCAATGACCATGACAACCAGAGAAGAAAGAGAATTAATCAGCTCTTTGAAAGCTGAATTTGAGGAAAAAGGAATATCCGATAGTTTCGAAATGGCTGGTAAATTCATTGAAATGGGAATATATTCCGACTACGATAAATTTATTCCTATTTTTCAATCAGAAAAATTTGAAGAGCTAATCAGAATTGCATCAAAAATTTCTACTCTTTTTACAAGTACAAATATCATTAAGACTGCTACCGAAAGAGCAAATAAAATTGTATTTGCCTTAAAAAATTATGCCAGATATGACAATAATTCCTTATCAGTTGATTACTTGATTGAGGACGGACTGGATACAGTATTAACCCTTTATCTTAATATTACAAAGTTGGGAGTAGAAGTTACAAAGTCCTTTGAGTATAACAAACCAGTCCGATGCTATCCCGATGAACTGAATCAGGTCTGGACTAACCTGATTCTAAATGCTCTTCAATCTATGGATTACAAGGGTAAGATTTTTATTGGCACCCAAGAAAACCAAGGGGCTGTGGTAATTACTTTTAGAGATACGGGTGCCGGAATACCCATTGAAATCAGAGACAAGATATTCAATCCTTTCTTTACAACGAAACCTTTGGGAGAAGGTACTGGGATAGGACTTGACATAGTAAAAAAGATTATTGAAAAGCATAGCGGTAGAATCGAATTCGATAGCGAAATTAACGTTGGAACTGAGTTCAGAATATATATACCAATAGAAACAAACTAATACATCATGAAAAAACCTGTAATTATTTGTGTAGATGACGAAAAAATTGTTCTGGACAGTCTTGCAATTGAGCTTAACAATGCATTTTATGGAAAAATACTTATCGCTACAGCTGAGAATGGCATCGAAGCACTCGAGCTGGTAGATGATTTTCTCCAAAATAATTATGACATTCCTTTAGTTATATCAGATTATATCATGCCCGAAATGTATGGCGATGAGTTACTGAGACTTATCAAAGACAGATCACCCGAAACAAAATCAATTCTCCTTACAGGTCAGGCATCACTCGATGGAATTGAGAATTCAATCAAATGGGCTAATCTTTATCGTTACATTCCCAAACCCTGGGAAAAGAACGATCTCAAACTAACTATCACTGCTGCATTTAAAGCTTTTTTTGAAGCTAAAATACTGAAACAGCAGGATGAAATGATTGAAAAACTCAATAATGAGCTTCAAGAAAAAGTTGAATCCAGAACCAAAAAGCTTCAGGATTTAGAGTTAGATATACTTTCTCAATTTGAAAAAGCAATCTTTGCTCTAGCTGAACTCCAATTGAATTCTAATCCTATTGTCAAAGATAAAATTCAGCGAATGAGGCTGTACTCCCATAAAATTCTTTCTCAATCAAATCTTTCAAATAGTATTGATGTCACTTATGGTGTTCTTCTTTCTCATTTGGGATGTATTAATATCGACAATGCTCTAATTGAACGGTATTTTTACTCTGATAATTTGTCAAAAAACGAAATTAAGCAACTGGCTCAAAGCAATTTATCAGCTCTCGATTCATTACTCAAAATACCATGCTTCAGTAATGTCGGCAATGCTGTTAGGTATTATTTCCATTCTCTGTCCAATTTTGAAAAACCATTTCCAATTGATATTCCCTCCCTACAAATCGCCAAAATAATCAGAATTACATTCGATTACGACAAGTATATTGTTAATGGAATGTCATCATCGGCAGTACTTGCAAAAATGTCAATAAACCCACAGTTCTACCATGCTGCATATCTCAATGTACTGAGCGATAATTCAAATGAAGACTATGCATTTAAAGCATATAATGTGAACATTCCAAAGCCAGCCGAAAAAATCAAAAGTGTCATTAAGGCTGTTACATTTAAAGAATTAGCTTTTGGGATGGTGCTTGCTGATTCAATATACGACACTTCAAATATGAAATTGGTATCTGAAGGATTAGAAATATCTGACGATCTTATTATCTCATTGATGAAGTATAATATACTCGGAGAAATCAAAGAACCAATTTTTGTATATGGATAATCAGAGAGTCTAAAGAGGGGTGGCTAGTTTGTGAGAAAAAGTAATAATAGTTTAAAACAGGTAATTGTCGCAGTAGACGATGAGAAAATTGTCTTGAGTGGTTTAAGATTTCAATTGAAGATGGAATTCAACGATGAATTCATAATTGAAATCTGCGAAAGAGCTTCTGAAGCTATAGAACTAATCGATAATTACATTCTAAATGGCTATGATGTTCCGTTGGTTATTACAGACAATATAATGCCTGAGCTGAGAGGCGATGAATTTCTGAAAATTATCTATGACAAATACCCCGATATTGTTCTGATAATGTTAACCGGTGCTGCCACTCTAGAAGGAATAACCAATGCAGTCAATAATGCAAAATTATTCCGGTATATTACAAAACCGTGGGAACCCCAAGATTTTATTCTTACTATTAAATCAGCATTATCAATATACAATAAGAATAAGCAGCTAATTAAATACAAAAATGAACTCGAAGAAGCTAACAAAGACCTTAGATCACTGGATATTTCTAAGAATTATTTTCTCAATCTACTCGCACATGAACTCAATACACCTCTCAATTCAATATTGAATTTCTCGGCTCTAATTAAGGATAAAAAGGACTTGGATTCTATTATTTTCTTCTCGGAAATAATTAATAGTTCTGCCAGCAAATTGAAGCGAATCACGGCACTGTCACTAATCATAGCTAAAATTCGTATTGATAAGTATGAAATGAATTTTAATCAGATTTCTATTAATGAAGTTCTTGACAGTTCAATTTTGACGTGTCAGAAGAAGATTAAGGAAAAAAACATTACAATCGATAAGAGAATCCAACCAGGTAATCACTTTACCATTGCTGATAATTATTTAATCAGTTTAGCTTTTGATTCAATTCTTGATAATTCCGCTAACTTCTCAACAATGGATTCAGTGATTACAATAAATGTAAATAAAGTTGAAGATCTAATTTTAATCAGCATTGCGGATCAGGGCAAAGGATTCACTAGTGAGACTCTTGACAATCTATTTAAGATTTTTCATTCTGACGATATTAACAATCATTCTAACGGAATCGGACTAAGCCTTGCTCTTGTAAAACTAATACTGGATGCACACAATGGACATATAGAAGTCAAGAACAATTTAATAGGGGCTGAAGTTATAATTACACTTCCTTGGTCTTGGGATATACAATCCTGAGCCTACAGAAATATCAAAAAAACTCACTCATTCAAATGACATTCTGATTTTAGTAAGAATCATGGATATCGGGAGACATTTGGACTTCAAGCCTTAGGATCAAAATTATTAGCTCGCGTTAACATAAGTTTAATTAAAAATGGTCCCAAAATTCTAAATAGAACTTCAGGACCACTTCCTCTAATTGATTTTTGTTAATTGCAGCTTATTCAGCAGTTGCGCAAGTTTTTAAAAAGATGAAAATTTGCTAGGTGTATTTTTTCACTTGAAGCAATTCATTAATATGTTTTTTGGATTCATAATACCTCAACTTAAATGTGAATTTTACCTTACTTTTTCTTGCAGCTTATTCAGCTGTTGCACCATTGTTAAAGCGATCCCAATGTAGCTCAGATTGTAATCGCTCTAGCCTCTTAGTCTCTTGTGATTTTTTATTGTCATTAAACCTCAGCTTAATAATAACACATAACATAAAACTTTTTGATTTCCCGTCGAGAAGAAATTTTTCGCTGTGACTAATCAGATATAATTTAAATCTTTCTAAAATTCAACATCAATATTTACATCATTGCTGATTCAGAATTTCAAATTCCTGTTTTTTAAGCCAAGACATTTCTGTCCACCCTCGGCTATACATATATTCAATTAACTGGGCCTTAATAAAGAAAGGATTGTCAATTGAAAGTATATCACATAGATCGTGTATAACCTTGGGCTTGACATTGTTCCTAGCTAATATTTCACCTATTCGTCTGTAATCCTTATCCGTCATTTTTTTTTACTAATCCTAGTGAAAATGTTTTTTTCCAGTTAACTACCCGGTTTTTCTAGATTTGCTTTTCCACTTGTTCAGCTGTTGCTTAATTTTATAATAATCCAAATCTTGCTCAGATTGAGTCTGATCTCAACATATTTCTTTTGATAAGGAGTTCTTCCAAGTCCTGTTCATTCTCAGAAGTCAAACATTTAAGAGTTTCCTGTTCTGACTGACCAGAATTGAATTCATAATGGAATAATTCAGAAGAGTTTTGATCAATCTGCTGATTTTCCAATATATAACTTTGTTCATTTTGATTATAATTCATATTAATATTTTCTTTAATAATGAATAAAAACTTTCATTACAAATAATTATATTTTTCTTCATCTACTATAGGCATTTCTGACCAGGCTCGGCTATACATATATTCTATTGACTGATCCTTCCCCTTAATAAAAGTAGGATTGTCGATTGCCAGGGTTTCGCATAGATTATGTAAAACCCTGGACTCGACATTATTCAAAGCTGAGATTGCGCCTATTCTTCTGTAATCCTTATCCGTCATTACTTTTAACCCTGCATCATCATAAAAATTGTACTCTCGTTGATGCCGTTATTTATTTTTTATTCTCTATCAGCTTATTCAGCATTTGCTCTAATTTCTCAAGTCTTAACAAGAGCTCTTTATTGATTTTCTTTTGTGCGTCCAATTCGGTTTTCTGCTTCTTGATTTCATTCAGAAGTAAAACTGCTAGCATTGGATACTGAACTGCGTCTGGTATAAGTTTCTCGCTTGTGCTACCCTTTACGACGTCTTTTTCCCTTGCGTAGGAGGCTAACAGAGGTATTGTAACTGCTACTTCCTCTGCTATCAAACCGAAATACTCTTTGCCGTCAGCTTTTGATAAATAACTTACAGGTCTCAATTTGAAAATATCCTCTGTATTGATTTTGATATCCGTTATAGCTGTTTTGTATCTTGCCGATGATGTTGAACGCATTAACTGCCCATTCTCATCAACAAACAAATTTGAAGCGGTTGCGGTTGTGTTGGAATAAATTCCTGCAATATAGCATGCATTTTCATTGCCATCGCCGATTCTTATTTTACCGTTTTCCGCAGCAACACCATTATTATCAATATAGATATTATTATATCCTGTTCTCAGATTTGATCCTGCCCCATCTCCAATTGCTATATTATTATAACCCGAAGTGTTACCACTCATTGAATTGCGCCCCACGGCAACATTGGCATTTCCAGTCGTGTTAGCATTTAATGAGCTAGCACCAATACCAACATTGTTGTTTGCTGATCCATCATCATTGGATCCGGCATTATAACCTAGAAATACTGTAGTTTGACCATCAGATATTCCATCAGCTAATGCATCGATTGAGACAGCATCTGCTGCCATCTTGCCTTCTGTTACTGCTCCATCTGCTAATTTGGCTGTTGTTACATTGCCATCAGCAATTTTAGCACTAGTTACGGAATTAGTTGCCAGTTTGCCTTCTGTTACCGCATTATCTGCTAGTTTGGCTGTTATTACATTGCCATCTGCAATTTTAGCTTGAGTTACGGCGTTTGATGCCAGTTTGCCTTCTGTTACCGCTCCGGTTGCTAGTTTAACTGTTGTGACTGCGTCTGATGCTAGTTCGGTTGCTGTAACTCCGCCAGCGGTTATGCCTATTGTATCTCCGGCTAGATTTATTCCGGTGCCTGCTGTGTAGGCTGTTCCGTTGTTATTATCATCTGCAGCTACCCAGGTTG
>CAIOZA010000106.1 GCA_903862655.1 uncultured Ignavibacteria bacterium | reverse complement strand
TCTAATCTGAAAACAGATTTAGGTATTGATAGTCTAGATTTTATAGATATTGCAATCATTGTAGAAAAGACATTCAAATTCAAGATTAAAGCTGAAGATTTGGTAAATGTAAGCACTCTCGATAATTTCTATGATTATATTCAGGCTAATTGTCAGTAAACCATTAATCTTCAATTAAGAAATGCCCAGATGGAAAGGTCAAAGTAGGGGGAATGTGCTTGGATACAGCATTTTCATATTTTTCCTCCGAACCTTCGGTCTGGGATTCGCTTATTTTTTTCTGGCATTTGTTTCATTCTACTATTTCCTTTTCACAGACAAAGAGCATCCATTCTACTTTTTCAGAAAAATTCAGAAATTCTCTTTACTCAAAGCTATAATTAGTATTTATCTCAATTATTTCACATTCGGTAAGACTATACTGGATAAAACGGCTATGCTTTCAGGAATATCAACAGATTTCACATATAATTTTGAGAATGAGGATTATATCCGCAATATGAAGGATGGCGGCATTCTTATCAGTGCGCACGTCGGAAACTGGGAGATTGCTGGACAGCTGTTGAACAGAATCGAAACTAAGTTCAATATTCTCATGTTCGATGCTGAACATAAGAAGCTTAAACAGTTCTTCGACACTACTTTAAAAGAGAAGAACTTCAATATAATTGTAATTAAGGATGATTTATCGCACGTTTTTGAAATCAACCGCGCATTAAAAGCTAAGGAACTACTATGTATGCACGGGGATAGGTTTATCTCTGCTGATGATGCTCTGGAAGTAGATTTCCTGGGAGAAAAAGCTCTGTTCCCGAAAGGACCATTCTATCTTTCCTGCAGATATAATGTTCCTGTTTCCTATGTGTTTGCTATGAAGGAAAGCGCGAAACATTATCATTTTTCTGCAACTCCACCTAAGTTTTATTACTCTGAATCGTCAAGAACAGAAATGAAATCGAACATCGAAAATGCGATGAAAGATTATATTGTCGAACTGGAAAAAATTGTCAGAGAATATCCTCTGCAGTGGTTCAATTACTATAAGTTCTGGAATTAAACTTTGAAGAAGAAACTTTTATTTATATCGGCTAATAACTTCGCAGTGCCCTATCCGGTCTATCCTTTAGGGTTGTCATACCTTATGTCTTATCTGACTCCACGGCTGCCTGATTATGAAATTCAGATGTTCGACATAATGACTTCCAATCTTGCTGAACTGGATGCAAAGCTGAAAGAGTTTCAACCGGATTATGTAGGAGTGTCGCTCAGAAACATCGACAATGTTGATTCCATGAACTCAGAGATCTTCATCAGTCACTATTCATCAATCATTGCTCAAATACGTAAAAGTGTAAATACAAAGTTAATTATAGGTGGTTCGGGATATTCAATCTATCCTGGTTTGCTGTTCGATACATTCAAACCTGAGTTCGGGATTCATGGCGAAGGAGAGGAAAGTCTTCTTCAGCTTCTAAAAGCTTTGGATTCTGGGACAAAATACGAAGATATCGAAGGACTGGTTTATTTGGCTGACGGACAGATAAGAATCAACGCCAGAACAACTTTTCTCCGAGATCTTGAGCTGGAGCTAAGCGATGATCTGATCAGCTATTACTGGCAAAACAGCGGAATGCTGAACATTCAGACAAAGAGAGGATGCCCATATAAGTGCATCTACTGCACCTATCCTCTGATCGAAGGTAGAAAGGTAAGAACGCTTAACACAGAGAAAATCGTAAAATCTTTGAAATATCTCAGCGAGGAGAAAGGAATAGATTACTTCTTCTTTACTGACTCAGTTTTCAATCTTGACGATAAATATAATGAGAAGCTGGCTCACGAAATAATTGAATCAGGCATCAAAATTAAGTGGGGGGCATATTTCGCTCCGAGAAATCTCAATGAAGATATGCTGAAACTGTTGAAAGATGCAGGCTTGGCTCACATCGAATTCGGGACGGAATCACTTTCGGACACACAGTTGAAGAATTATGGCAAAAGTTTCAAGATGAAGGATGTATTCGAAGTCTCCGAAACTTGCAACAAACTCGATATAGACTTTGCACATTTCCTCATTCTTGGAGGTTATGGCGAAACTAACGAAACAATAAGGGAAACATTCGAAAATAGTAAGCTTATCAATAGGACTGTCTATTTTCCGTTTGTGGGAATGAGAATATACCCGGGAACTCCGCTACATGAGATTGCAATCAATGAAAAAGTAATTAGTGAAAGTGATGATCTTATTGCACCAAAGTACTACATATCCAAGGACTTCGATATTGAGATACTTAAAGATCTGGCGAAGAATTCCGGCAAACGCTGGGTATTCCCCGATGAAGATCTATCGGTGATTATGCAGAAAATGAGAAACAAAAACAAAAAGGGACCACTCTGGGAGTACTTATTGAAATGATTAATCCACAAGATTTACAGATTTGGAAACTGATTCCACAGCGTGAACCAATGATCATGATAGATTCGCTTGTGATGTTCACGGATACAATATGCGAAACTTCATTCGAGATACTTGAATCAAATATCTTCGTAAAAGACGGATTGTTCAGGGAACCCGGGCTAATAGAAAACATTGCACAAACCGCCGCTGCTAAGATTGGCTACAAAAGCCTTGTTGAAAATGTGCCTACTCCAGTCGGATTCATCGGCTCGGTGAATAATCTAAGGGTTTATTCACTCCCGGCAGTTCATAGCATACTGACCACTAGTGTAGAAGTTACTTACGCTATTATGGATGCTTCAATCATCAAAGGTACAATCCATTCATCCGGCGAACTCATCGCTGAATGTGAAATGAAGATATTTTTGCAGAAGAGTTAGTATTTTACAAATTTCCCGACTTTATCCCCCATCCTCACAAAATACATTCCTGGAGCCAAGCCGGAGACATCAATTCTTACTCCCTCCCTGCTTGCGGGGAGGGTTGGGGTGGAGTTAACCGTGGATACAGTTTGCCCATAGATATTAAATATCCTCACATCGTTTTGTAAGGGCGAACAGCCGTTCGCCCCTACGGATATTTCTATGAAATCTGAGGCAGGATTGGGATTCATACTAAAGCCATTTTCCGGATAATTATACGCTACACTGTTGATTTTTCCAGTTGTGAATTTCCAGATGCTTGATCTACCCAGTATTGTGTCATTCAGTATATTTTGAACCTGCCAAAAGTAAGTAGTATTATTTTTAAGTCCCGAAACATTTTTCATAGTATCTGTTAAATCAAAAATTAAAGCATTTTTTTGCTCATACCTGTCTTCTGAGATAATTAACCGATACATCTGAGCGACCGACTTATTCCAAATGAATAATGAACTATCAGGTAAATTCTCTGTCATATTCAAAGGTAATAACAAATGAACACCTAAAGGATCTGTAGAAGAATCATATTTTAGAACAACTGTTGTGTCGTTGCCACATCTATCATAGAAAGAGATTACAGCAAGAGTTGGTAATGACAAATCTAGAACATCAACTCTCCATGTGACCGTGCGAGTATTACCAGGAATAAATGTGTCATGAGTAAATTTACAGTTCGACGATAAATCTTTATGGAAAACTATTAAACCAAGATTTGATCTAATCTTAGGGTCGTCAGGCATGTCAGTAGCTGATCCTTTAGCATATCCATATTTAATCATATCAATAAAATCCAATTTGGGTTTTTCTGTGTCAGGCTTTGTCATGTCTCTCAGCCTGACTGCAGCCGGATAGCCATAGGATTCATAATCAGAATATCCAAATGAATATGCTGAGAAAAGCAGAGAATCCGACCGAATCATATAAACACCATCTTTTGGTAAAGTCAGTGTCTTTACTCCATAGAATTTACTATCAACCGGAGATTTGATTAGTTCACAGGTATCTGAGAATTTATCTTTTAGCTTTTCCCAAGAGATAATACTATCTATTGAAGTACCAAACTCAAATTGATCTGAAAGAGTTCCGGCTGAATCGGACTCATAAACAAAGTTCAGATAATTATATTTAAATTTCTGCCAATTTCCTATTCCCGGAGTACAAAAGAGAATTTCTTTCTGGAATTGCTCAACGGGAGAAATTGCCATAACAAAGGGATCAGAGCTAACATTATTACTGTCTTCTTCTGTCCCTGTGTTATATAATGTTACACCAATGGGCTTATCAGCAGAAATTGAAATAGAAGCTGGAGGCTGATCCATGGGATTCATTCTCAACTCTATAAAAGCTTTGCCCTCGATGCCTCCCGAAGAATCCAGAGTTGCAATCTGCGTTCCATTTCTGAAAACCTTTGTTCCTCGTTCCTTTGCAAAAACTCTGATAATTGATGAGTATTTCCTGTTTGGGATTTTGGGAACAATATAGTTCTTGCCCCATGTCATTGTGGGTAATTCCATCTCGACAGTATAGTCGCACCACTTGTTCCCGGTTGGTATATCGGTACAGAAATTACCTGAAATAACAGACACAGGCTTGTTAGATTCAATTTTGGAACCAGATAAGTCCTGATCTCCTCCGCTGGTTGACACCATCCATACATCACCCTTTTGCAATGTTCGAACTATTGATTCACCCGGCACCATACTGCCTGCGGTTTTTGTATTGGGATTGCCACCAAGAGTAAAGCGGAACATTGTCTCGTCGAAAGCGGCTATAATTCCTGTTGTACTGGGTAATTTATATTGGGATCCATACATCCCTTCTTCTTTATAGCCTGCTACAATGTATTCCTGTCCAAGTGAAGATACAGGTATCGCAAGAAAGCCATCGGAGGTGTATGTATATCGGACTACAACATAGCAGGCAACAGGCTGATCGGCAGAAACATGAATGCCAGCTCCCACGAAAATCTGTTCAGGAACATACAGACCAGAACCGGATTTTTCATAAGGTTGTCCAACACCCGGATAGATATTAAATTCAATAACATTATTGGGTTTAGTTTGTTGAATCTCTTTGAAGCTTTTCCTGGGAACTTCAACTGTAACTGTTGCTTCTACTTGCGATGTAACAAAAACTTCTATAAATAATGGATTTCCACTCTCATCCTCAAAGCATGGTGGAATAGTAACCCAAAACTCAGTACCGAAGTTGGAGGCACCGAGGTATTTGGGGATCTTGGATATATCAGGATCCTGAGCGTTAAGTTCTCCCAAAAACACTAAGACCAAAAAAAGAAAAAATGTCTTTTTCATAGGAGCCTTTATTATATGATTTAAATTATATGCTCTATGTAATACTGTAATATAGTAAAAAGAGGGTAAAAGTTACAGAAGAGATGAAAAAAGATTATCTAAGTTAACACTTCAACCGCATATTCAACAGATTGAGGATGTTCTATAGTTTTAGAAGCATGAAGTATTTCCAAGCCAACTATCTTGCCATTGATATCATAATCTAATATCATCCCAGGCTTTTCTTCGTCACTTTCTTCAATGGGTGAATTATTAAAAGTAATTCTTAAAATATCTACATCAGGATCATAATTTATTTTCATGTCATTTTCTCCAATATTTAAATCAATACGAATAATAAATATTGTTATTGGATTTTATTCTTTAAAATTGATATTTGTTTTTATCGGCTAATTCATTAATTTTATGGTAATTTAGTTGTGTAATTTGAAATTGCCAAAATTAATTAAAATATAGGAAAAATGCGATGAAACGATTTCTACTTTTTATTCTGTTCGTATCCTTCATTCAAAATGCTTTTGCAAAGGATATCGTAGTCCAAAACGATAATGGTACACCTGCCAGTTCGGGTTACCCTGCTGGATCGATGACGGAAGAAACTAAGTTTCTCATGCCTTCCGGTCCTTGTACAGTTAAAGAAGTGCAAATCTATCTAACTGGTACAAGTTCCGTCACAGATACACTATATATTGTTGGTGATCCTGCCGAAGGCTCTGTTGCACCAACATTCTGGGTGCATGATTATAATATGAAAATCCCTCCAATCATCTATGACTACAAAGGTACACCAGGTTGGAAGACATTTCCGATTACAGGACTTCATCTTGATGGACTTGATAGATTCTTGATTCAGCATAGGATTCAGCCGAATGGTCCCTGGTTCGCTATTGACAATAACGGCTTAACCGGGCCTGATGTAACTTCATGGTGGTTGCTTCCATTTGAGCAAAATAGTCTTGGCGGTCCCGGAAATTACTATTATGCAAGTGGTGATTTCATGGTCAGAATCTTAGTAGAATATGACTATCCCGATGGGGATGGTTCACTTCCTCCTCCTCCGCCTGTTCTGTTTGATGTAACAAAACTTGTTGGACTAACTGATGGCGGTGGTAATCCTATTAATGCCTCAGAAGTATCTGTTCAGGATGTGAATAATGACGGATGGGATGATATCATAATCGGTTCAAATCTCTTTACCAGCACAAAGGATGGCAAGTTTAAACTAGTTCCAGAATTCCAGACGATTGGAGCAGGGGCAACATCGTGGGGAGATTTTGATAATGATGGCAATGTGGATTGTTATGTTTTACGTAACGGGGCTTTCAACGCTGCTACAGATATGGTTGTAAACCGCGATCAGCTCTACCGCAACGAAGGCAATCTCAAATTCACTGCTGTAACGAGTAAGAATATATTCAATCTGCCGTATCCAAGCCCTGGTGTCGATTTCAATTTACCTAACAAATATTCTCAGGACTCCATTTTCAATCCTTATTCCTGTATCACGCCTGTTTGGACAGATTATGACGGAGATGGACGATTGGATTTGTTCCTTGCAAATAACAGAGTTGGATTCAACAATGCACAAAATCAATATACTGAACTATACTTTCCCGATCAACTCTGGCAGCAGGGATTAGATGGTAAATTCACAAACACAAGAACTGCGGCAGGCATTGCTCGGGGTGAAGCTTCGCCATACTTTGACTGCTACGGTGCATCAGCAGTTGATTACAATCAGGACAACAAACCGGATATTTTTGTAGCAAACTATAGATTGGCAAAGGATAATCTCTTCAAGAATGACGGTGATGCCACATTCACTGAAGTAGCCGCCCAAACCAGCATTCAGGGTAACCCCACAGCCGAGCCTGGTTACTTCGGTCATGGTATGGGTTCTGAATGGGCTGATTTTAATAATGACGGTTTGATCGATCTTGCCGTAGGCAATCTTGGTCATCCTGACTGGCGCGGAATGTACTCCAATCCTTCGCTTATATTCAAAAATGAAGGATCGCCAAATTATAATTTCACAGATAAGCATAACGAAATGGGGCTGAAATTCTTCGAGATGAATGCCGGAATGCTTTGGGGTGACTTCGACCTGGACGGATACCAGGATCTCTGGCACGGACAGATATCTTATGATCCAATTGGACCCGGTAAACCCATGAGGCCGGGACTCCTTTATATGAATCAAGGAGCTCCTAATTACAAGCTGAAAGATATGACATGGCATTATGGATGTGCTCTGCACGGTCCCTGGTCAGCTGCCAGAATTGACTTCGATCGTGATGGTGATCTCGATCTTATAGTTGTAAGTAGTTTCCAGGGAGTTCGATTATTCCGGAATGATATGCCCAAGAAAGGTTCATGGATCGCTATAAGATTAAAGGGTAGTCCGGCAGACAAAGTAAATATGGATGCTTATGGAACCAAAATAACAGCTTACATTGATGGAAAGATGTACTATCGCGAGCTTAACAGTGTTAGTGGAACACGTTGCAACCAGAATTCAAGTGAGCTTCATTTCGGAATAGGAGCACCTGCAAAGAATGCTCTCGACAGTTTAATTGTTGTTTATTCGAATGGCGCATCTAAAAAATTCACAAATGTGACTTTAGCTAAGAGATATTCTCTTCCATATATGGGCAATCTTACGGATAACGGCATCCCGACTCCACAGCAGATTAGTCCTCAAAGCTTCACAACCGGTTTACAGGCAGCCGCAGTGAATATGAACTGGTACAAAGTACCGGGTGCTTCATCGTACGATGTTTCTGTTTATAAAGATGTGGCTATGACACAGCTCGTATCAACAACTCCAGTAACAGACACAGCTCTGTCACTCACTACTTTAACCGATAACACAACTTACTACTGGCAAGTGAAGGCAAAGAGTATCTCAAGTACAGGTGCCTGGTCAGGTCTATGGAATTTCACTCTAGGTAACCTCGTGCCTCTTGCACCCGGACTTATTTCACCGGCAAAGGATTCGACTGGAGTAATCCTCAATCCTTCAATTTCGTGGAAAGCAGCAACTTATGATGCATTCTATACCCCCAAGACTGTGTATGAAGTCAATCTGTCTATAGATGCCGGCTTTTTAAGTGGAGTAATTTCATATCCTGATTTGAGCTTGATTACAAAAATAGTTAGTGACACGCTAACTGCCAATACTAAATACAACTGGCGGGTAAGAGCTTTGAATGGTACTGCCGTCGGGCCATGGTCGGAAGTATGGGCTTTCACAACAATGTCTCTGCCAACAGCTCCTGTTTTGACCAAGCCGGCGAACGGTGAGGCAAATGTTAAAAATAAACCAACGATTGGATGGCAAAGTGTTGCCGGTGCTACGAGATTTCAACTCCAAATATCGAAGAGCCAGACATTCGATTCATTGTTCTATGATGCCGCTAATATATCTGCGAATACAATGAAGGTATTCACTAATTTTCAGCCGAATGGATTGTACTACTGGCATGTCAGAGCCATCAAAAACGGTTATGCAGGCCAATGGTCAGAGACATGGTCATTCACAATCGAAAATTACAGCTCAGTTCAGGATGAATCAAATATTAGCGGACTTACGTTAAGCATTTCGCCAAATCCATCGGACGATTTCGCAGGATTGAAAATAACTTCCACAATCCCCGGCGCAGTAAAGATAAGAATTTACAGTATAACCGGAGTTCTTGTGCAGTCAATCGATGCAGGCGATATGACTCAGGAAACAATGGATTACAGGCTAAATACATCTAATCTTGGATCAGGTATATTCTCCATCAGTATAGAATGTGCCGGAAGGTCGGTTTCGAAGAATCTAATAATAGTAAAATAACTCATTTGGATAAAAAATAAGAAGATGATGATATAGTGAGATTAATGATCTACATTCGCGGTTAAAAGATAAACAAGAAAAAGACATAAAGTTGGTTCTTGTTTGAAATTTTGGGATTTTTGATGGATTTATTCCATCAGTTTTCCAATAGAACGCACTGTCGTCAACATTGAAATGAAATGATCTTATAAATTCTTTATATTTCAATTTATCATTCATTGGAACTCTCCCATTTCTTTTTTCCTTATTCCAAACTTATTTCTTAATTTAAAGCTTTTTAAAAATCATACGCTTAGAACTATGAAAAAGCTTATATACCTCGTCGTATTTATTTTGCTGACCTTTTGCTCAGATTCACTACTAATGTCTCAGGATAAGACTCAAGGCAACAATAAAGCAGATGATTTCTACCTTCGTCATATCGAATCTGCTCATCCGCTGCCGGTTTATGATGAAAAAATTGAATTTCTTGTACCATTGGCGAATACTCCCAAACTCTTTTCGAGCTTTTGGAACATTAACGTAACACCTGACGAGAAGGGAACTGAGCAGATGCAGAATGAGTCTTCCATTGCTGTCAATCCAGTAAATCCAAAAAATCTGATTGGCTCGGCAGTGGATTACCGCGATACATCGGCATCATGGGTGTATGTATCCTCCGATGCTGGAAAATCATGGGTTAATATCAAGCTGGGAAGACCTTTCGTAGGCTGGACTTCGTCAAATGATCCTTCTGTTGCCTTCGGTGCTGACGGTACTGGCTATCTCGTCTATGGAGGATTTGGTGCTAGAAGTGACGGCAATACACAAGGTCAGGTTACCGAAAACGGTATCTTCATTTCGAAGACAACGGACGAGGGCAAAACATGGAAAACACATATCCCAATCATACTTCACAGAGGTCAGCAGACAGTTGATTCCACTTTCGAGGATAAATACTACATCTGGTCAGACAATTCGTCGAATTCTCCTCATAAGGGCGATCTTTATGTGCCTTGGAAGCGTGTATCTCCAAAGGATTCAGCTACTCAGATTGTTATTTCTAAATCTACAGATAAAGGAGAGACATGGTCATCACCTGTCCCGGTAAGTCCAAGGCTTGCTCGTACTTCTGAGGACACAACGTACGGACAGAGTTTTCCATTAGCCGTTACCGGAGCAAATGGAGAGGTCTATGTTGTTTGGAATAATGGAATAGCTCATGGTGTCGGCTTCTCAAAATCTACCGATGGCGGGAAGAGTTTCTCAACTCCTTCAATAATCCACAATTATAATATATTCGGCGTTACACGTCAGATCTCGCCTGGTGCATGGCGTCATACTGTTAAAGTCAAAGTGCGTGCTGAGACATACCCATCAATGGTTTGCGATATAACAAACGGTCCCCGTAAAGGATATCTTTATTTGACCTGGTGCGGCGATGCTTATCCAAATGTGTATTTCTCACGTTCTACGGATAACGGCAACAGCTGGAGCACTCCAATTATTGCCCATTCGGACCCAACAAACGATCAATTCTTCCAATGGCTGGCGATTGACAATACGAACGGCGACTTAGCCCTGATGTATCTCGATAGTCGTGACGATCCCAATAATATATTGACAGCAACCTATGTCAGTTATTCCAGCGATGGCGGCATCAAATGGACTGACCGCAGAGCAGCAGACATGCTTGGTGATCTAAGATTAAATCCGTTTGAGAATAACTGCTTTGCAGGTGATTATAGCGGATGTGCCTTCCATGATGGTATAGTCTATCCATCTTGGATTGATATGCGTTCAGCAGTGAAGAACATATTCGACAGTGATATTTATACAGCTATAGTTAACATAAATCAACCATCAGCTCCTAACAATTTCAAAGCTAACACGATTCCCGATAAGCCGGACAGAATTATGCTAAGCTGGAATGCCGTTAAAGAGAAGGCATTCGGCCAGCCCCTGAGTCAGTCATTGGTTAAGTATCAGCTAAAACGTGATAGTTCTGTTATCGCCGATCTCATTGGAACAACGACAACGTACGAGGACAGCGGACTCGAGAAATTTCAAAAATATGTTTACACACTTAGTTCTTATGTTGCAAAAGATACATCTGCTCCGCAAATCGATTCAGCTTGGGCTGGTGGATCTAAATTACCCGGATCTCCAGTTCTCACAGGAATCGGCAGAGATGGATCAAAAGTCAGTCTATACTATAAACTTCCTGCTCTAAGACTGGATGGAGTGACTCCTCTAGCAAACATGAACAGTGTTAATATTTATATTGATTCGATAAGAAAAGTAACACAAGCTGTGCTGGTCAGCGATACCGGAAAGATCGTTAAAGTTGAATATACAGTAGCTGAAGATGGTTTCTACAAAATATTTGCATCTGTGCTGGACGGCTATGCCAGCGAGAGTCCCAAAAGCATTGATACAACTCTATATATTGGTTCTGCTCATACCACTTATTTTGAAAATTTCGATGGAAGTAAGCCAAGGCTGCTTCTTAATAAAAGCTGGGGCTTGACCAATAAATTTTCTTATTCTACTCCGAATTGCCTGACAGATTCACCTGACGGAAACTATGCTAATTCAAGTAATAATTACATAGTAATGTACCCTTATGAAGGAACAGCACAGCCTCTAAAACTCAAATTTATTCATGCCTGTATTGTCGAAGCTAAAGATAGTGTAATCGTTGAATATTCAATTGATTTCAGAAAGACCTGGACACAACTTCAATTCTGGGATAAGGAACAGTTTGCACCTTGGAAGGACAGCAGTCTCAATAGCCAGGATTGGAAACCGGAATCTCTGACTATTCCACAATTCCAAAATGACACAGTATTTATTAGATTCCGACTGAGAACTAACGTCACAAAATCCGAGGATGGCTGGTACGTTGATGATATATCATTCCAACCCACAACAGATGTGGAAGAAGAGACTGCGATTGACCAGATATCAGTTTATCCCAATCCGGCAGTTAATTTCATAGAAATTCCCTATCCCCCTCTTGAGAGGGGGTCAGGGGGTTTGAATATAAAAATATATGATGTATTTGGGCAGAACTGCGACCTCACCCCAACCCTCTCCACAAGTGGAGAGGGAGTAAGGATCGATGTTTCGGGTCTTGCTCCGGGCATGTATTTTGTGAGAATTGGAGATAGAGTCAGTAAATTTATTAAAATATAAGAGAAATCTATGAAAAAAATTATTTTAAGTTTGATTGTGTTAATTTGGTCAATACCAATGTATTCTCAAAACCAATTTTTTGATAATCTTGAATTAAATAGAATTAGTTCAAATTTCAAGGGATCAGTTTCTAACGGTAACAGCATATTAGTATATGGAGATGGTGGTATAATTCTTAGAAGTACTATCGGAGGTATAAATTGGGATAAGTCTAGTTTAAGTGATTCCCTTTCAATAATTGGCATTGTTAGTAATGGTTCTTCATATTTTGGATTAACTTCATACAGATGGGGAATTACTTCTAATGACAATGGTAAAAATTGGAATTTAATAGATCTGGGTAAATCTAATTTCTATCAATTATTGTCTTATAAAGATAATTTTATAGGTTTAACCGAAAATAAAATCTTGATTTTTAACTCAACTTTAAATAAAATCAAAGAATTCACTTATAATTCAGATACTACTTATTATAATGCAACTATATCTGGTAATCAAATTGTTTGTTCGTCAGGTCACGGTAAATTAACATTTATTGATATTGATAACGGGAATATTAAAACCAATACATTATCAGATTTCGGGGGATGTTCGACTTGTCCAGTTGTAAAAAATCTTTATGCTGACGCATATAACAAGTTATATTTTTCTTTAAATTCTAAATTAGTAAGACTTAATTTGTTAACTAAGTCTGTAGATACTCTTGTAAATTTAAGAAAAATAAATGGAGCTCCTTTTACTGTTTACAAAGATGAATTGTATTATTTATATTCTCTTCTAACATTTAGTGCATTAGATTCCCTCTATTTCAACAAAATTGATTTAACAAGCAAAAGCTATACTAAATTAAATAAAAATGAAAGCGACAGATATATTTCCGGTCTTTCATTTCAATCAATAAATTTTATTAATAAAGATACGATCGTTGCAGTAGGAAAAAATAATTTGATTTATATGTCTTTTGATTCTGGCATTCATTGGGAATTAAAATCATGGCTTGGCAATTATTTTTATATCGATTTATTTCCAGATGGAGAAGCC
>CAIOZA010000105.1 GCA_903862655.1 uncultured Ignavibacteria bacterium | reverse complement strand
TGAATTTCAAAATATCTTTGGCAAAACTCCGAGTTCATGGTTTGCTAGTTTTCAATTAAATGGGATTCCCGATAGTAGATTACTTAGTTTAAACAGTACAAATAAAGGAAGTTTGCGCCATTTTTTAGCGAAATTTCCAGATGATCCTGATTTACAGAATTACTTAATTAACAATTAATCATAACTATTCAGGCCCTTCCTTAGTTTACGTCACCTCGGCAGATAATGCATATAAGTAATTACGTTTTTACATAATTCAATAGCCTAAGTGACTGTGAAAGTATTCTTTTTATAGCAAAGAGTACCCAAAGAGAATAAAGGATTAGAAAAAAGCCCTCAACCCTTTATGCCTTTTGGATACCCTTTTACACAAGAGGTAAGCTAAAATCATAATACTTTCATAGTCACGTAAATAATCAGGTATAAGTTTTGGTATATTTTTAAAACGTAACTCGTTGAAAAAAACTGTTGCGCCAAATAATTTAGCTGATTACTCAAATGATAATTCACTACTAACAAACTATATTGGAAAATAAAAATGACCTCAGAACGAAATATTCAAAAAGTTTTGTTTGTTGTAATGCCTTATTTACTTGAAAGAAATGAAGCCAAAAATAAGCTAAAAAGTAGCAGTTTTAAAGCATTTCCTTATGGGTTGCTTTCAATTGTTACATACATTGAAAATAAGATGAAAGGTCAAGCCAAAATGAAAATAATAGATTGTAATTTCACTACAAATTATAATCTATCTTATTTAGATGAATTAGAACAAGAGCTTATTAATTTTTCACCTGATATTATAGGGTTATCAATGATGTTTGATAATTCTTATGATTATCTGTCTGACGTATGCAGTGTCATAAAAAAAAATAATGCGGATGCCTTGATAGTCTTAGGTGGAAATGCTGCATTTACCTCATATTCTAATATTATTAATGAGCAGGAATATATTGATGCGATTTGTTATGATGAAGGAGAAATTCCATTTTTTAATCTTTTAAATGCGAAAAATAAAAAAGATTTTCTTCAATCAAGCCCCTCATGGGTAACGAGAAAATCCTTGGAAGATGGAAAAAAACCAGTAAAAAGTCATGTTGAAGACCTTGATGAAATGATTGATATAAATTACAACTATGTTGATATTTCTGGCTATTCTATGCAAGAGGGTTTTTCTCCTTACGCTGATTTATCAGAAAAAAAGAATCAATTTTTTATTGTGACATCTCGAGGCTGTCCTTTTAAGTGTACATTTTGTTGGAAGTCAGCTGATAGTGATAAGAGTATGCGGTATGCTTCGATTAATAATATTCGTGCACATTTACAGCGATTAATTAATGATCATGAATTAAATGTCTTAACTATCTATGATGATCAGCTTTTATTTAATAAAAAATGGGCGAAAGATCTTTTCCGCATGCTGGCTGAGTTTAATATCCGAGTTGAATGTCCAAATGGATTGACTGTTACATACATTGACGATGAAATGGCGGAGGTTATGCGAGCTGCAGGAGTTGATACTGTCAATTTGGCTATTGAGTCAGGCTCACCTTATGTACTTAACAAATTAATAAAAAAACCATTGAAGGTTGAGAAAATTGGAGTTGTTGTTGAAAAGCTTCGTAAATTTGATTTCTGGATTCATGGTTATTTTGTTTCTGGCATGCCAGGAGAGACCGATGAACACCGAGAAGAAACGGTTCAATTAATAAAAAATGTGGGGTTGGATTGGGCGGGGTTTAGTCTCGCCCTTCCTTCAAGAGGTAGTAAATTATGGGAGCTTTGTATTGACAATGGCTATATTGATAAAGATATGCCAATAGGTAGTTTAGTTGCTGGAAAGTATATTATTAATACAGGCGATTATTCAGTAGACTATGTGGCGAAGAAGACGTATTTGATGAATTTAGATGTTAATTTTGTAAATAATCACCGTATGAAAATAGGTGACTTTGAATTTGCCTACAAGATATTCAGAGATGTTGTTAGGCGTTATGATAATCATGCTTTCGCGTATTATTATATGGCAGAAGCTTTAGAAAAAATGGGAAAAGAATCATTAAAAGAGAGGCAATTAGTAAAAAAAATTGTTGAACATGACGGAGTTTGGAGGGATTATTTCGCATATTTCAATATTGGAAATATTTTTTAAACTTAATGCTTTTAATATGCAGACTTAAGTGACTTTTAGTATCAATGTCTAGATTTTTAGAAACAATAAATAAATTTGAAGCAATTTCTCTTTTAGCAAAAATTGCAGAAGATAGTGTATGTTCTTTGCCGCATATACTTAACAGGTCAATTATGTTTTATGGTGCAGGTAATTTAGGCAGAATGGCAAAAGAGTATTTCGAAAGCTTAGGGGTAACAATAGAAATAATTGTTGATTATAATGCAAAAAGTATTCAAAAAAATTCCTATTGGGATGATGTAACATTATTATCACCTGATGAAGTAACTGTTAAACAACGTCAAGAAATGCTATTAGCTGTAACAATTGTCAATGTTCCTTATGTACCTTTAGCGACCAAATTACGGAACGCGGGTTGGTTAAATGTTGTCCCTTTTTATGATATTACTGAGGGATTTCGTCATTGTCACCCCCTTTCTAATGGTTGGGTTGCTCCGCCCTTCTTGTCAACAGATATTGAAAATATACAGAAAGTTTTAGAACATTGGGGGGATGATATATCCAGAGCTCATCATCTTCAGTTTATTGCTTGGCGAAGATTACGGCAAGAATGGTCTTTTTCAGATGCCCCAATTACTATCGAAAATCGTTTTTTTATTCCAGAGGTTGTTTCGTTATTAACCGATGATGAAGTGTTTGTGGATGTAGGTGCGCATTTTGGTAGCGTTACAGAGAGTTTTATAAAGAGAGTTAACGCTCGGTTTAAGCATATTTGGGCTATTGAGCCAGATGCCGATAATAGAATGAATTTACTTGCAACGATTGATACTTATTCGGTTGATATTAAAAAACGTATCTCTGTTTTACCGATTGCGCTGGCAGATAAATCATGTACTAAAAAATTTCAGGCTGGTTTGGGTTATGCTTCGCAATTTTTTGATTTTGGTGTCGAGGTAGAGTGTCTGACACTAGATAGCTTAGATATTTCGCCAACATTTATTAAACTTCATGTTGAAGGTGCTGAATTGATCGTATTGCAAGGCGCAATCAAAACGATTAAACGCTGTCGCCCTATTATAGCTGTAACAACGTATCATAATGCAGATGGTTTATGGGTACTTCCTAAGTGGTTATATGAAAACTTGGATAATTATGTTTTAGTAATGCGGCTTCATAGTTGGTGTGGTACAGGGTCGGTTGTTTATGCCATTCCTAGAGAACGACAATATTGTAAGGATTAGATTGGTATGGATCATAGTGAATTATTCAGGAGATTAATTGATGCGAAGACACCCAATGATATTTTGGGTATAAGTGAAATTGTGTCTGATAAAGCAGCAAAAATGCATAGTAATTTTTCTGCCGAGGATGTTTTATATTCGGCAAAATCTGTGGTTATTTACGGAGCTGGTGCGTTTGCTCGAAAAGTTTTAAATTCATGGAGAAATAGGATGCCTGCTGTGGTGGCATTAGTCGATAGTAATGCTAATAAACAAGGAACAGTTTTGCATGGGGTGTCGGTTTTTGCACCATCAGAACTTTTAAGCTCTTTTTACGGTGCAACAGTTGTTGTTGCCGCTATGGAAACATTTAGCATCGAATATGAATTAAGATATTTAGGTATAACTCCATTATTTGCAGAACATGATGGTTCAGTCGGATACCATCCTGGCAGTTGGATTGTGCGGCATCCTGATCTATTTAATAATGTTTTTGAAATTTTATCTGATGAATTATCTCGATTTGTCCTTCTTTCTATGATCAAAGCCAGAATGTTTCAAAACTTCAATTTTCCTATGAAAGGAAACTGGTTCGCAGTTGAATGTACATCACACCCTCAATATTTTCCATCTGACATTATAAAAGTAACAGAAGACGAGTTTTTCATCGATTGCGGGGCTTTTGATGGTGATACGGTAGTTGATTTTGTCTCCTTAGTATGGCGATCAAATATAAAAAATTGGCATGCCATAGCTATTGAAGCAGATGAGGAAAATGCGAGAATAGCGCGTACCAATTTAGCAAATTATGGCATTAATAATATTTCCGTTTTAAATGGTGTTTTGGGTTTCGATAAAGATGTTGAAATTCTTCATAATTGCAGAATAAATGGAAATTTTTATTGTGGAAATGAAATGAATTTGGATGATTTTTCATATAAGTTACCGATAACTTTTATAAAAATGGATATTGAAGGGGCGGAATTAAATGCATTGCGTTTAGGAAAAAAATTAATATCAAAAGATAAACCAAAATTAGCAATTTGTATTTATCACAAAACAGAAGACTTACTGAATATTCCTTTTTATTTATGGACAGAGTATCCATATTATTCTTTATTTATGCGACATCATCGTTCCGGATCGCTTTGGGAAACCGTTTGTTATGCGATACCCTCTTGAGTTATCCTAATTAGCAAGATAAGTCATATCGGCAGGGCTTGCCGATATCCAATTTCGAGTCGCCTCCGTGGCTTCTGGATTCCAGCAATATCCATCCTTACAGGGATGACGATTTTGGCGTTAGCTGAAAGCATTTTGCTAATCAGCTGAGTTATTAAAATATGAAGGTTAACGAAATGAATGATCAAAAAAAATTTAATGAATTTGTACAATCAAATATACTAAGTATTGGATATGATAGAGACTTCATTGGATTGTCAAATATTTGGGTAAGAGAGTCAATTAATCACAATTATGCACAAAATTTTATTTGGCTTGGTAGACCTGTTATTCAAGTGCCAACGGATATCTATGCAATTCAGGAACTGGTTTGGAAAATAAAACCAGATTTAATTCTTGAAACAGGAATAGCCAGAGGCGGATCTCTTATTTTGAGTGCTTCATTACTCGCGTTGCTTGATTATAGTGAAGCTATTGAACAAGGATTAATTTTGGATCCATCAAAGTCTCAGCGTAAAGTGTTGGGTATTGATATTGATATTCGTGCTCATAACAGAAAGGCAATAGAACGGCATCCTATGGCGCATTTGATTAAAATGATAGAAGGCTCATCGATTGATAAAGCTGTTATTGATCAGGTTAATACTTTTGCATCAAATTATAAGCGCGTATTAGTCTTTCTTGATTCCAATCATACCCATGATCATGTACTTGCTGAGTTGGAAGCGTATGCGCCATTAGTAAGCCAGGACAGCTATTGTGTCGTTTGGGATACGGGGGTTGAAGATTTGCCGGATGGTTTTGTGACCAATCGTCCCTGGGGTAAAGGAAATAATCCAAAGACTGCTGTTTTTGCTTATCTCGAAAAACTTGAAAATACTTGTATTCAAGCCAATGATGGAAATCGTTTGTTATTCGAAATAGATAAAATGATTGAGCATAAAATTGCGATAACAGCTTCTCCTGATGGTTTTTTAAGAAGGCGTGATTTATAAAAGTCAAATGATTTTTATTATTTGTAATTGTTAAAATCTTGCATTATATAAGAGGTGAATTAATGTATATCCCCAGTCATATTTATATCGAAAATGTTGCTGGTATTTGTACTGCTTCATGCGGCATGTGTCCCATTGAATCGAGTCCTAGAAAGGGAATTATGAGCTACGAGGCATTTGAAATAATCGTCTCAAAGCTTTTGCCAATTAAAGATCATATTAAAATGGTAACTTTTGTAGGG
>CAIOZA010000104.1 GCA_903862655.1 uncultured Ignavibacteria bacterium | reverse complement strand
TATAAAAGAATCCGGAGTTTTCAATGCAACATGATAATCTAATATCACGCCCTTGATTGTTGCTGTGTTAGAGAAAAAAGTAAGTAAACTTGACATCAAAGCATTTAATGAAAATGATTTATTTTTTATTTCAATTTGACCTGTTTCAATTTTTGAAATATCAAGTATATTACCGACCGTTTCCATCAGTCGTTGGCCACTATTTTGAATAACCCCTGTATATTCTTTTATTTCTTCTTTTGTTAAATCATCAGCCTGCAATAAATTTGAGAAACCTAAAATACCGTTCAAAGGAGTGCGGATTTCATGGGACATATTCTGAAGAAATGCGGTTTTGAGTTTTTCGCTTTCTTGGGCATGTTCTTTTTCGATTTCCAAATGATAATTTGATACTCGAAGTTGTTCATTGAGTTGCATATATTCTTCATATTGCTGTTCGAGTAATTTTTCTGCTTGCTTGATTTCATTTATATCTGTACAAGTACCAAACCACTTTGATATTTGTCCATTAATGTCTAAAACAGGTACACCACGAATTAACCACCAACAATAAGAACCGTCATATTTGCGAAGTCTACATTCAATTGAATACATATCGTTATTATTAACAGCATTCTGCCATGCGTCCCAAGCCAGTTGCTTATCATCAGGATGGAAAGATTTAATCCAGCCAGTTCCATAACTCTCCTCAAGTGTTAAACCTGTATAATCTTGATACTGATGATTAAAATAAATATTATTCCCATCAGGTTCGGTAATCCAGACGATTTGTGGCATGGACTCTGCAAGTAATCTAAATTCATATTCGCTCTCCCTCAATTTCTCCTCTGCCTGTTTGCGCTCGGTGATGTCGTTTGTTATCAGCACAGCATTTATAACCTGAGAGTTAACTACAACGGGAGAAATACGGGATTCGTACCATGTCAATTCACCATTAACGCCAAAACCTTGAATTTCATAAGTTTGTGGTATAGCATCGCAAAATACGCGATCCATGGCTTGAATCACAATGGTATGGCATTCCGGCGAAATCCATTTATAGAAGATTTCACCAATAACGTCTTCCATATTTAAGGGAGGTAAAATGCGGTTAATATATAAAATAGTTCCCTTGCTATCCAATTCTAAAATAGTGTCGGGCACGCTTTCCGTAATAGCTCGGAGACGGTCTTCGTTATTACGCAATTTCTCCTCTGCCTGCTTCCGGTCTGTAATGTCCTGATGGAATGCAAGAAAATACTGCTGCTCGGCAATGGTAATTAAACTAACAGTGTCGCTCATAAAAAAGCTGTGTCCATCCTTATGGTAATGCTCTACTTCAAACCTGACTACTTCTCCGGCAAGTATGCGCCTCATTACTTCAGCTCGTCCGTCAAATGCATCTTCCCTAAGCACATCCAGGTCCTTTATATCCATGTTCTTCATTTCCTCAACTGTGTAGCCATGCATTTGAGCAAATGATTGGTTGAGTTCAACGATTTTTCCATCAATAGTCAACAATATGAGTCCTTCGCTCGCCTTGTCAAACAGATTTCGATACTTCATCTCGCTCTCGATAAGTGCATCCTCCGCCAGCTTGCGTTCTGTGATGTCAATACTGCTGCTCTGGAGCGCAACATTATTTCCTTCAGCGTCTTTGATAACTTGTTCATAAACAATGCATGTTCTTTGCCCGCTCGGAAATTCGAATATTGTCTCATAAACTCGACCTACCCCGTTTTCGATAATTCTGCGATTCGATTCATAATATTCATCTGCAACATCTTTGGGGTTTAAATCATAAATGGATTTTCCGATGAAATCTTCCGGTTTACCCCCAAATAAAGTAGCTCCACTGGTATTCATAAGCTGAAAAATGCCATCTTTATCGATGATATAAATGTTTGTGCCGGAGTTCTCAATAAGCGTTCGATATTTTTGTTCACTTTCTTGCAATTTCTCTTCTGCCTGCTTGCGTTCGGTGATATCAATACTAGACCATGCTATTTGACCTTTATCAACAGAGTAGATATTAAGTTCAAGATGTGTGTCCAACTCTTTGCTGTACTCTTCAAAACGAATTGGAATACCCGTGTTGAATACTTGTTCAAATTTTTCCAGCCAATAATTTTCTGTTTGAGGATAGACTTCCAAAAGAGTTTTGCCTATCAGTTCGGAAGCCTTCCTACCTGTATTTTCTTCAAACACTGGGTTTACTTCCAAAAACCTATAATCGTAGGGTTTCCCATTCTTATCCAGTACAACTTCATACAAGCTGTGTGAAAAATTGACATTCTGGAATAGCAATTGGAATCGTTTCTCACTTTTCTGTAATGCTTCTTTTTGTAGGGTTATATCACTCAGGATACCGATAGCGCCATTAAAATTACCGTCCTTATCAAATAAAGGTGTGGTGGAAATGCGAGTCATCACCTTCCCACCATTTTTATGAATAAAAAGGAACTCATGCGGTTCCTTAACACCACCCTCACGACGTTTTTCCAGTTCCTTTGCGCGGGCTACCCATTCAGGATCTCCAAAGTCATACCAACTTCTGCCAAACATTTCATCATTTGTGTAACCAAGCATGCTCTCGATAGCAGGGTTAACAAAAATAGACATGAAATGTTTATCAAGAAGCCAAATACCATCTGAAGACATTTCTACAAGCATGTGGTACATTTCTTGAGGAAGCTGCTGATTTAATTCAGAATATTCTTCATTAGTAGCTAATTCAGATTCATTGGAGCTTTGTACATTTTTTTTATCAACCTTTTTCTTCTCGCTGATTTTTGCTACATAAGCTTTAAGGGATTCATTCTCATTTTTCATCTCTTGCAGTTCCTGCAAAAGCTCTTCTTTGGTTTTCTCGATGTCTAACATTTTAACCACAAAATTATATAAAAAGATCTAAGAAAAACATCTTAGAAAGATTGATAAAATTAAATAATAATTATTCACAAAACAAATAAATAAAAACAACCAGCTATATTAATATCTTTAATTCTCTTATATTGAAAAAAAGTGTACTCAAAAATTCTTTATTGGGTAAATAGTAGAAAAATTTAGATACAAAAATATTTATCTGCTTCATCTTCCAACGGAGGAATTGAACGAGCCGTCGTGTCTGCCGGAGCCGCATAAAAAAAAGCTGCCCGGGGGACAGCCTTTTTGTAAATTAAATTCGAACATTCTAGTTATTTCAATGAATAAGATAATAATTCGCTTGTGACTTCACCAGTAAATTTTCCTTTGACATATAACTTGGCTGAAGAATAAACTCTACCTATCCCCAATGAAATATAAGTGATATTTTGTGTTTGAGCTGAATCAACATTCATATTTAGTAAATATTCAATGCACTTGTAATTGATCCCACCTAAATACAAATTCATTTCTGTTTTGCCAATTTTCATTGTGTCTGATTTTAGTAGATAAATATTACCCTGCTGAACTGGATATTTATACCATAATTCAATGTTCCAATTATCTTGAGCTAATCTATAAATTCCATCAGATCTAATAAATAAAGCAGCTAGCGGAAAACCATATTTCTTATTGTTAGAGGATTCTAGAATAAACGCTCTTTCATTTAAAACTAATGTATCTGCAATTATTGTCCATACGTCATTGTATTGAGTTAACAGACTGTCATTAGAATCATAAGAAGACACACGATAAGTCCATTGATTCCCTAATTTTAAAGGGAAAACATCTTTAGATGATGATGGGTTTGTAGAATTGTCTTTGCAAGCACTAAAAGTGAGTATTGATAATATCAATACAAAAAGAAGAGTTCTCATAATAAGCCTTATATATTGTTGTAGAACACAATTATTAAGGTATTTGTATGTTCATAAAATCGTAATGATTTTGAAAAAAAGTAAATTAAACAATAAATTCAATTAATACAAGAAAATTTTACTGCTCTTCTAAATCCTTTTTAATCTTCGACTTTGTTGATTTGCCGGAAGAGTTGAAAAAACAGTTCTGCCATCCGTGCCAGATAGGGGAGTACCAAGTCCCTGAATTGTATTATGGAGTCTGTTACACAATCTCAAAATGTGGAAATATTATTCTCATTTATTTTAGTATTATAAACTTATCCTGCAAATTTGAATTTTCATTAATTCTTATTAAATATACACCGGGAATCAAGTCAGTTAAAGGTATTGAAAGTCGGTTGAATCCGGACTTAGCCTCGAATATTTCCGATTTTACAACATTCATGCCACCAATGATCTCAATTGTGCATCTAGATCCGGATTGTACAAATAATTCTAAATTCAGTTCATTCTCAGCTGGATTATTGACAACCTGGAGAAATTCATTAACATCTTTTGTGTTGACAAACCTTTTATCAATAGCGCAGTATTGTGGTATAAGCAATCCATTTCTTATGGATAAATCTGAGTAACCGTCAGCAAAATTCCTAATTGAAATTTTTAATGGTGTCTGGTAAATGTCACCTAGAAGTACTTCAGCATTGATTGTTGCTAATGTTGTGTCAAGCCGTAGGATTTGAGCTTTGTCAAACGTGAAGACGATGGAATCAGGATAAACAGATTTATTTTCTTGACCGGAGACAGCACCATAAATAAAAGTATCATTCTCAAATCTCAGTAAATTCCTGTCATGTGACACCGAAATGTTCAATGCTCTGTGATTCGAACTGTTCATGATGTCAAACATTTGCGGTGATGTTAATGTCGTTCCCTTGCTTGATTTTAAATTAACCGGAATCGGGACAATAGTGCCGACATTAGCCATGATTGTATCAATATATAGCTCTGCGCAAATTATGCCTGTTCCATAGCAATGCAAAGCACTATCATTTGAGAACAGCCAGTCGCCATCACTTGTGAAATTGATTTTGGCTTCGAAATCTCCAAGAAGTGTGGGAGTAAATTTAATATTCAGCTTTGTATTTGAATTGCTATCAACTTTCGAAGGGAATATACCACTTAGCTTGAAATAATCCGAACCAGATGATGTGTAATTTAATATATTTAAAACGCCATTACCGGGATTTCTGACTGTGAACGAAGTATCGATATTCTTACCAATGCAAACCCTTCCTAGATAAAGCTTATTATTTTGAATATCAATAATTGGTCTTATACCTCTGCCCTTGAGTGGTATGGGATCAGGCTGTCCGCAAATTTTCGTTTGATCCATCTGAAACACAACATTCGCCTGCCGAGTTTCTATATCAGTTGGCGAGAATTCTACATCAAAAGTCAGACTATTGCCAGAGCGGATGTAAATTGGATAATTCACTCCAGCAGGCAATATAACTTTATAGTCCTGCTGATGCACTCCCTGAATAATGATATTATCAATCACAACCCCTGCTGTACCCGAAGAATTAATGGTAACAGGGATTGATCCTTTATTCCCAATCCTGACATCACCAAAATTCTGCTGTGGTGCAGTTTGAAGAATTCTCGATGCCACCATTGCATTGATTATAATTGATGAGTCAACGCCTTTAGCACTTCTTATAAATACTTTTCCAGTGAATCTATTAATAGTAGCCAGATTTGCGTTAATGTTCAACTGAATATCGTTATAGGAAGCAATTGTGAATTTATCAGGAGCTACAGAAAAGCCTGAATTATTTGAAACTATATAAACTGAATCAATATCAACCGGACAAGCCGTTAGATTCTCTAATGAGGCAATTTTTGCCATCAATTGATTCGGGCAGATTGTATCAAAATCAACTTTATTGGATTTTATTAAATAATCCGGTATATCGCCGATACCCTTTAAATATAGTGTATCCTTGAATGGGTAGGATGTACTGTTAATGACAAGATAAGCCAGATCTGAACCGGCCGATACTGGTGTGAATCTAATTATAGCCTTACCAACATTTCCATTATCTCTTCTTGGAATTATCAATGGAAAAGAGGAAATGTTAACCAATGAGTACTGATTTGGCTTTCCACCTTTAATTGTATAAGATGAGATATCGACTTCGCATCCGCCTTTGTTGATTATTGCCCACTCCTGAATGGCTGTATCTCCTACGCAGATATGCCCGAAGTTAAGAGTATCCCCATTCTGTGCAAATTCAAATTCATCAGCCTTGCCGATACCTGTAACATCAACAGTGTCACTATAAAATTCAGTAATTCCTCCGGGGAAATCATCGTGTTGCTTGATACGCGCTACAAGTTTTACCTTAAAATTACCTAATGTCATAGGTTTGAATTCAATCAGAACATTGTCATTGAATGTTGGATTCAATTTAGTGGGCTTGGGATTAATAACAGAGAAATATGTAATATCAGGTGCAGTACCAATCAAATAAATTGAATCAATATCTGTACATCTCACCCCTTTAAGGAAAATCGGTACCGCATTTGTGTCTCGTCTGGTTGGGCATAGTTCAATAAAATTGAGTAGCCCAAGTGAATCTCTGGCTCTTATTCCAGGTACAAAGATGCAAAGTGTATCTACAGAAAGAGTATCATTGACATTGCCAATCATAGTAACAGGAATTTTGAAGTTCGACGGATTTAATCGCGGATAAGCCCAGAATGTTAGAGTTGCTACGGCAGATGTTCCATTTGTTAATGTTGATGGAATAATAAAATTCTGATTTTTTGCGGTTTTAATGTCTACCGGAATATTTCCAACTTCAATTCTTACATTATTAAAAGTTCTGTTTTTTGTATTTGTGATAATGAACAGTAGCTGGAGACTATCCGGAGTATAGGGGTGATAATTAAGATCATTACAATCCCTTTGGTGCAATGTATCGAATTCAATGCAACCATTGGGCATAGCATAGAAGATCCCATCGCCACCGGTGTCTGAGCCGGATCCACCCCCGTAAGTATCTGATGCATCGACAACCTCAAGTGAATCAACAATTCCGATTTCAGTTGAGCCTAAGGGGAGGTGTTTGCCTGATACTTTTTTTTGATTCCATATCAAAAGCACTGCACTATCAGTGTAATCGAGTGTGTCAGCAGCTCCTCTGTCTCTCCAGATGAATGAATTTAATCCTTTAATAGCTTGATTGTTATATGAGAAATCCGACCAGTTCCCAAACAAAAACAGATCCGGGACAATCAGTTCTGAAGCCTGCAAATTGCCTCTCGCTGTTAATTGAGGATTCTGTGGGCTTCCTTCAAGTGCAAGCCAATATTCAGGGATACCATTTGGTCCGGTCTTAGTAAATTCCTTTTCTTTACTGTAATAACCAACAGAAGTGATGATTGGTGCTCTGTCGTTATTGCCGATTTTGGTATCAATTAAGAGAAGTACCCCAATGTCATGTTGTTTGGAGCTACTGTCCAGTTCGGCAATGAACCTGATAAACCCGCCACTTGGTCTCTTTACAGGCATCATTCTGAATATAAACCGGATAGTCTCACCGTCAGGCATAACTGCATTCATCGTCGCATTGATCCTGGGAATGTTCTGAACAGAATCTCTGAATAAATTAGTGATCTGTAGTTGATTGGGTGGCGGTGGCAACTGAGTTACCGAATCTGATTCAAATGGTAACTGGAAAACAATGTTATCAATTTTAAAATGAATATGTGATGTATAATTGATCGGCGTGATTCCTGTATTTGCTTCCCTATATATCAACTGCTTTGTTGTGTCACCAATATATTTAGTATTAATATAAAAATGACCGTTTCGCAATAATCCAGCTGTGAATTTATATGATGACGGAAATACATTAACCAGTTCCAGGCTTTGCTGTGAAAACAATGCCATTGGAAAAATGCAGAGAAACAATATATACTTAATTGATTTCATGATATTTTCAGTATTCATAAGGTGTAATTATGTCAATAATAACAGTTCTATTGTAAAATCTTCCTTCAGGCAGGTCATTATTATAGATAAATGTTTCACCCACACCGTGTGTTGTCAGCTTATTGGGGATAATCCTGCTTTTAATGACACCTTCAATAGCATTGGCTCTTTTGATCGAAAGATTTGAATTATACTTTTCCTCACCAATTCTATCGGTATAGCCGGTAATTTCAACGTTTGAATTTGTACGGATCCTGTTTTGGACTAATGGAACAACTTCTTCATTAAATTTACTTATTTCGGGTTTATCAAAATCAAAGAAAATAAGCTGATACCGTTCGAAAACCGAATCTTTTATGATGTCACCTCTCAGGCTTCTTGATGTCACCTGGCGGCGTACCGGAATCTCATTAACAGCCACAATGCGGTCACCATTCTCTTTGAATAAATTAAGAGTTGTGGTAAGTCTGTTATTTAATATGTTTGATTTCGAAATATCATAAATTTTGTCCTTATTGAAATTCCATTCGATTGCCAGACCTGGAGAAGCATTGCCTGTGGTTTCCCAGACCATATTGCCTTTAATATCGTTTACATTCAAGCTCCAGTTCTTTACTTTTTCGGGATTAAGAACTTCGGGTCTAAATAATATCTTTTCTGGAACAATATTTATGTTTCTTAACGAAAGTTTGACAGGTTCTATAACTTTGTAATCATCAGAATAAATTTCTGCTCTTCTGTTTTCCTGTTTACCATCAGGATTTGAACGGTTAGATACGACTTGTGGTAATGATCGGCTTTTAATAACGATTCTGTCCGGTTGAATCTTCCAGATATCGACAATATATTTTTTAAGAGTTTCAGCTCTATCCAAAGATAAGGCTTTCAAATCACCTGTGTCTTCCAATGGTTCATTGCATCCAACAATACTGATGGTAGAAGATGTGTATTTATTAAGCCTGTAACCGATTATATTGAGCAAATTATGATAAATACCCAACACTGAATCCTGAATATTATCATCTTTAAATTCTGAAATCTGGGATGAATTCAACTTTTTGTATCTATCATCCAGATCAGAGGAACCGGATTCAAAGAAAACATAAGGCAAAAGCGGAACTAGTTGATTTGATATTTCTTCAGAAACAAAGATATCAGAATAATTTAAAATCGTACCATCGACGAGGACATTTCTGGAAGATAAATTTGCAATCGGAGATACATCGGCGATTATAGGTTTTTCTTCCTTAATTTCAACTTTTCCGGGTTTCTCGATTTCTTGAATAATTGTTTTATCTTGTCCAAGAGCGAACTTGATACCAACAGTTAGCTGTACGTTGTGAATACTCCATTCGGTATTGCTAACAACGTTTGTAAAAGGCAATGAATAACTTATTTCAGGATTAAGGATAAATCTGCTACTAAGATATTGTTCATAACCTATACCGGCAAAGAGATAAAATCTAAGAATTTTTGATCTGCCATATTCATCAAATCTACCCGAAATAATCTTTCTTGTCGATTCTCCGCCGAGGAATGTAACTCCGGCAGGACTTTTTATCGTTTCGGTTTGTTCGTAATTCATTCTATTATTAATACCCAATCCTGGTCCCAATGTAAAATACATCTTGCTGAACAAAAAGTATTTTCCCAAAATGGACAGCTGAAAATAATCAACAGTTGTGTTGAGGTTCTGTTCTGTGTTAAGTCTGGTCAGGCTGCCATCAGGTAATGTAATATTCGGTGGATTTAGATTCATTGAAGTGAAGTCTGCACCTGCATCCCAATAATTTATTCTTCCGGATATTTCAAAATCTTTTGCCACCGGAAAATCAACACTATTGCCAATCAACCATCTCAACGATGTGGCATCCTTAAAATAACCACAGTCTAGAATACCATCAGCAGTATTGAAGCTCCCTTTGTGCATGTTGAAGGATAAACCTCCGTAAATACCAACCTTTATTGGCTGAGTTTCTTCTTGTGCAAATAAACTCAGAAATGCGAAGAATAGCATTAATATTTGAAGTTTTATAAATTTTCTTTTCATATCATTTTATTTCATTAATAGAATTTTATTCTTTGCAATATTGCCCTGATCATCCAAAACTACAACAAAATATAAACCACTGCTTAAGCCGGTGAGGGTTACATTTTTGTTTGCAATACCCATTCTGACAATTAGATTTTCCTGAAGAATCTCATTTCCTTGGGTATCATATATCTTCAATTTTATATTGGAACCGGCTTGAGAGTAAATATTTATATTTAATTCGTCATTATTCAAATCCTGGGTCAGAAGCATTACTAAGGCATTATTAACAGAAATCAAACCTTTTCTGCCCCCGCAGATACTATTAATCAGTACTTTGAATGATGACAGGTTCAGACAATATTCATCCGTTAATGACTTGGCGATCTTCACTTCGGTTTCGGAGGAATTCCCCAATAGCATTTCGAATTCTATCCCAATTGCCGGCTTAGAGGTAATTGGTGATGTAAATACAGCCTTAATACTCGATTCTCCAAGTTTGGATGTTGTTAAGGATGAATTAGCCAAATCAAGTGGTAAACCTCCCTGAAGTTGAATTAATCTTGATGGTCTTACAAGATAACCGTCATAACTAATGTCGAAGTTTGTTGTTGTTATAGAATTAGTAAAGCCTGTCATATTAATATTTAAAGGCACAGTAAACAACTGTCCGGGTGAAAATTCATATTTTGTATCCTGTGAATTTAGATTCAAGGTCGGTAAAAATGTTGCTGAAACTGGCAGATCAGTCTTTCCATTCGATGTATAAAGACTCACAATATAGTTTATTTTACCGGGTTTTAAGGATTTTAAGCTAATTACAAATTGACTATTTTCTCTTGGATTGAGCTTTCTGGAATTGAAGCCATTCAAAATCATATTGCCGGATAAATCATTACTTCTAAGTGAATCCAGGCTCAGATTATCAAAATAACTGGGATTCTCAACGAAGACTGTTGTCGCGACTGAATCCTCTAAACATAATTTACCAAAATCAATTGACGAGATAGAAAATGCTGCATTTTTTGATCGTGCAACAAAACAGATCGGAAGATTCACAATCGAATCTTTTATCCCATCATTATCAACAAGAATGTTTAGTATGAAAGATCCTTCACTTTGCGGAGCAAAGTCAACAGGTAATGATTTACTTGCCTGAACGTTCAATATAAAAGGAAATGTTTGATTAATGCTGAAAAGATTATTGAAACCACCAAGTAGTTGCACGCCGGTAACATTTACTGGTCTGTCGCTGATGTTCCTCAATGTTATAAAAGTTGTATATTTTTTCCCGGATTCATAATTAACAGTATCGCATCCGGTGAAAGACATCCCGGATAAATATTTGATTATACCTTTACCCGACAAACCACAAGGATAGGACTTAGTACCAATATGAATAAGCATTGAGCCAAGAATTTCTGATCTCAAATGTGGTTTAAATCTCAGACAAACAGATAGCGCACTATCAGGAGGGATTTTTACTCGTCCTTGAGGCGAAATAACTTCATAATCAGAAGTCGGCTGAACGACCAGTGAATCGATGTATGTTGTGTCAGTGCCATTATTTTGAATGGCTTTGAAACAGATTGTAGAGTCATTATTTATGAATACATCCCCGAATTTTTGATCTGTCACCAAAACGGCGATTGAGGACTGAATGCCGGTTCCTTCGAGCTTTACTGTATCCTCTAATCCGCTGATATTAACAAGAAGTGATCCTTGCCTCTTTCCTGCGGAATTAGGTCTGAATCTAAGATAAACCAATCTTGTTGAATTCGGCTGTATGATAAAGTTAGTAGTATCAGCAGTTAAAATAAATTCAGCAGTGTTGGTAAATCTGAATTTTGTCAATTTAACCGGTAAGAGCCAGCTATTTCTGATTGGCACAGCGACGCTATCCGATATTCTACCAATCTCTTCGGGTGAGAATTTAACATCATTTATTTGTAATGGCTGATAAGCCTGAACGATTGACTGAGGATTACCTGAATTATCTAATCCTCCGATATATAATGGAAGATTATGACCACCAATACTCAATGATGAATTATAAGTGGATTTCTTTAGATTGTCAAACTGAACCCATAATCCGGCAGGATTGTTCTGATCTGGTAATGAAAAATATTCAGTTTGTAGAATAGCATTTGTCTGATTCCTTCCTCCGGCTATCAGATATGCTGGTATTGTATCATTCTTTCCTGCGATCAATGTAGCAGAAGTGTTCTCTCTTGGAACAAACATGCTAGGGGAGTATTTCCATCCGGATTTGACATCATACCATTCACATTTATTGGTTGCTTTAGCCGTATTATCCTCACCGCCAAATATTCTCCCGATGCCGCCAATATCTGAAAATGCTACAGAATTATCGTGATAAACTTTGGGAGAAAAGGCAAATGATGTCCAGACCCAATTCTCAAGAAGTTCTGTTGTGGTCAACTTATCATCCTCACCAGCGGCAGAAATAATTTTATTCAAACCATTTTCATCAATGATACAACCCATCAGATGATTTGCTCTTTTCTTAGTCATATCCGGTAATTGTTCAATAACATTACTTGCAATATTGATCCGTTCTGAGGAAGATAGTCTGCTTCCTGAAGCAATTCCACCAGTTGCCTGACTGAATCCACCCGAAATGACTATATAATTTCCCTTATCCCAAACTGATGCTAATTGAGCTCTGGAAGATCTCATGTCACCAATTTTTCTCCAATTGAAAAAAGTCATACCCGATGTATAATCCAGCATTTCAATAGATGAAATCGTTTTAAAATTGTTAATGTTGCCCGAATAACCGCCGATTAAATAAATCTTTGCCTTTGTCTTGCCTTCGGGAATGCAGATTAGTGAATGAAATCCGCGTGATTCTGTTAATGGCTCAACCGGATTAATAATACCTGTCCCATAATTATATATAAGACAGGTATTCACTGAATTACCATTATTATCAATACCACCGGCAATTAGGATATTTCCGTCGGGCAGCATTACTGATTTATGCCCGTAAAGCCCTGAAGGAAGAGAGGAAGTTAATCTCCATTCAGGCAGAGTTGTTTGTGAAAACAATGCACCCGACAAACAAAACAAAAGCAGAATATATCTATTTATCATTTTATTCAATAATTATTAGCCTTTATGTGAAAATACCATTTAATGATTTAAATCTCCAAAAATGGATAAATAAAGCATTATTTATTTATTTATTACCAACATCTTAGTAACAGTACTACCTAATGTCTGCAATCTTATATAATAAATTCCAGATTGTAAATCTGAGCAATTAATTTCAGTTTTAAATACTCCAGCTTCATAGAAGTTGTTGTCAATATCAGCAACTCTATTTCCTAATATATCAAAAATCCCAAGTCTGATGAAAGCAGGTTCAGGTAATGATATTCGTACTGCACTAATACCAGAAGTAGGATTGGGTATTAAATTTATTGTAATATCGCATGATATTAAAGCATTTTTATCATCCTCTTGCAAACCGGTAATAATACCAACTGCTTCTGATGGGCATCCAGTAAATCCATTATGATCCATTGATGTAATATAGATTTTTTTATTTGTATGGTTAGGAATCACAAATTCAATGCTATCCTGAACATTAAATGCTATTGTATAAACTGAGGTATCTATTCCAGAAGGATCAACTGCTTTTACAATATAAGAAGTAATATTTGAATCATTCGGAATATTCCAAGAAATATTTGTTTTCCCCATAATATTTGATATGGCTTTTATATTGGTCGGTGCAGGAAGACGAGCCTTATCATTTCTGTGGACTGTTTTAGAGTAAGATTTAGTGCCTATTTCGTTATCCCACCTATATGCATATACATAGAATGAACAATCAGTCAAAGTATCATTGAGCATGATATTAACAGATCCACCTTTTTCGGGAACTGAAGCCATTATCCTACCGTCAAACCCGGAATCATCATCATCAATATATACTTCAACTATTGCACTATCACCATAATTCTCTGCATCCCAATTTACAGTTATCTCTCGTCCGGTTTGTGAGGTTGTAAATGAGAAATTTGCTCGTTGCAAAATTGAGGAGAAAACAAAAATTGAGTCGGTCGAAACTGGATTAATCACACCAAGTCTCCATAAACCGCCAATAGGATTTACGACAATCCAATGAGCTAAATTTTTATCTTTGAGTCCTGGAATATACATTATTGAAGAATCCGATTTTGTTCCGGTTATCGTTTGTCCAGCCGGATTTATTAATATCGATTTTGCAGGTGCTTCTGATCCTTTAACCTTAATGAACAATCTTTCCATAGTTGTGTTTGTACCGATTTCAACAAATGTTGTATCGTTCGCGAGTGGTAAATTATTGATTTTCTTTTCATTAGTAATAAGTGCTACATTTTGATGATCCTGCTGATAAGGATTGATTACTAGCAAAGGAGTATCGTTAATACGAAGTGTTTTGTTCATAATATTTACCCCTCCCTTACAAACTCTCAAGAAATTTGTATCTTTGGGAGATTTTCCTAAATCCAGCAAAACACCCCATTTACCAACAAAAAAGTGTGATACATTAGTCGCAAACTGGGCGTTTCTCATCGAAAGTTCAACACTTCCAATCTGCCAGGGCAATCCTATTGTATTGCTCAACAGACCGAACCAATAGCTATCTGGGAATAAATCCGGAATATACATAGAACCACCGAATGAGCCGCTGAAAATGAAGCTGGGATACCAACTTAAGGACCATCCTCCTGTTACTTCATAAACAGATTTTGTGCCGCCGAAATTTCCAATTCTATACTCGCCCTTATGTCCAAAACTCTGCCACATTTTCAACGTTGTTGTTTCTTTACCATCCATAGTCCACGTATCTGTAAAAGGAACTTTGAAAACTTTTGTGAATGCTTCTGCCTCTATTGTGTTAGGATCAGGAAATCTCAATGTCATATCAATTTCAAAAAGATTTTCGAATTCCTTGAAAGCATCAAGTTTAGGCATAACTTTAAGCATAGATTCCATAGTATTGTTAACAAATCGACCCATGCCGGTAATAGTCATATTACCTCCGGAAATGCCTGTTACCTCAAAACTGCAACCCTTCCAAGCAAAGATCGGGAGAGGCGGAGTCATAGGAATAGGAGGGAGAGGAACCGGTGTTTCGAGAAAAATTGCTAGCTTAAGTCTATCTAAACCGCCATTCAATAACCCAACCCCAAACTCACCTTCAAACCATCGAGTATTAATATCACCATCAAAATCTAATTTATCAGCATCACGGTCGTATTTTGCTGATAAACTCTTTATGCAGAAGTAATCCTTATAGCCTACGTTTTTTATGTCAAAGCTTGTGGGCCAATGAAATCCTTCATTGTCAATTAATATATCCTTAACTGAAAACTTTCCAATTCTGTCTTTAGCCCAAGTGGGTAATTTTGCTTCAGTACATCTTCCGCTTGCTCCCCAACCATCTATCAATAGTGAACCACTGAATTTTAGACCAACTGATTTCAAACCACCTACAAATTCCAATTTTTCGAGTACAACTGCAAATCCTAGTGCTTTAAGTGTCTTAGCACCCATTAAGGCAGACTGTTGCACCGCTCTAAGATTAATAAAACCTTCCATCAAATTTGCATTAAAAGGTAAAGCCCAGATAAGCAATTCTCCTTTTTCAGTTGAACCGGGAAGTAATATATTCTCAAGATACCATTTCCCATCAGTCCTAACATTAACATTTCCGGGAGTAGTGTCTATTTCAATAGTCCCACCGGAAAACTTTAGATAATCATTGACAATAACATTGCCATTTTCATACTTGATTACATTAGGACCTGCACCTTCCCATTTACCGCTATTTTCTTCAATCTTATATATCTGATAAGGTGCTCCATCCTTAAAATAAGTCCAGGTTTTTTTTGATGCGCCAACAGTAATCGTAAGAAATGTCGTATCTGATGCATCATAACCATCTTTTGTTGCAACAAGTTTGACAGCATAATCCGAATCTTTTGTGTCTTTTGGAACCTTATATTTATAATTAAATATGCCCAGGTCGCTTGTTGGACCAACAATAGTTTTTACCATTGGTTCCTTAATGAAATCATGGACTTCAACTGAGGCGCCTATTATTGGTTTACCAATACCTTCCGACACTGTAAATTTTAAATTCTGTTCCTGCTCAGGCTCTAGATTGAAAACAGTTCCAGGTGAAACATCAATCAATAGTAGTGGTAAGTTTGAGATTTTAATTGTTATTATTGTTGTATCTGACTTTTTATTATCTTTTTTTGCGGCTACTTTGATGAAATAATCTCCAGGCTCAACTGTATGTGCAATTCCATATTTATATTTTACCATGCCGTCAGCACCTGTAGTACCGATTATAATGGGATCTGCAGTACCAGTGATACTATTAATTGCACCAATTTCTGCACCTTCAACCAGAGTTTTATCTGGGGCTTTTACTGTAATCTCTAAATTAAGTGTGTCTTTTAACCTAAGCTTGTAAGATGTTTTAGGTTTTACTTCGATAATCAAACTAGATGGTTTTAATGTTACCTCAGCGGATTTTATTGGTTTCGAGTCTTGATAAAATATCTGGACAAAATCAAGCTCGGGATAATCATCTAAAGCCCAATCAGCACCAGCATAGCATTGTCCGATTTTACAATATTCCATCAAATCTGTTCTTTGGTAATAAATAATCTGAAAATCTGAATATTTTGTCCCGCCTACACCTTGGCTTTTACCTTTGGCAATATTAATCCATATTCTTCTCTCAGACTCCGATACATCTTTGTATGCAAAGAAAGATGAACCACTTGCAATATTTGGATAACCTGCAAAATTTGTAGAATTATGATTATAATATGGAAAATTATTAACTTGTTTTGCAGGGAAAAAAGTAGCCTCGTCGTCCTCAGCAGTCTTATACCATGTTCCGTAATATCCCATGCCAGCGACACCTGTATAAATTTCTGTTCCATCTTCGAAGTTAGAGACATCTATTGTGGAAGAAGGAACTCTAAATTTTCCATTTTTAAAATTTTTAATCTTCATTTTTATCATTGATGGTTTGGATCCCCTGTTTTGTATTACCACCTTACAAGCGTATTCATCATTCAAGTCATTTCTCGATAAAGTCTTTTCCCATTCCCATAAAAATTTCCGTTGTCCTGGAGGCACGGCTGCCACCCACCAGATATCGCCTGATAATTCAGCTTTATCCGGCTTTATTTCATAACTTTTGCCATCCTTATCCTTAAGTTCAATTCTAAGGATTTCAACAAATGTACTTTTATTTAACAGATAACTAACTTCAACATAATTCTTTCCACTCTGCTCGATCAGCTTTGCAGTTACTGAAGTTATGGGATCTTCCTGTGAAAATAAAATATTACAGTTAAATAGATAAAAGAGTATCAATACAATACTGACAATAATTCTTTGTAGATAATTTTTCATATCTCTCTCCATTAATGTTCTAAGTTGGTTCTAATTACATTTATTCTATTATTTTTTTTGCTTAAATCAGGGGTTATTAATGGATG
>CAIOZA010000103.1 GCA_903862655.1 uncultured Ignavibacteria bacterium | reverse complement strand
GATTATTTTGATCAAATTAAATAGCAATTAAAAAAACATTTATTCTATTAATTGGATGATTTTATTATGAATAGCATCTTAAAATCCCGCAAAACAGCCGCGTTGTTAATAATTTTTACGATTTCTATTCTGTTCTTAACACTAATTACAAGTTGGCTTGACTACCTTGCCATGTCTGATTTGGTTAAGAACGGTTTATATAATTCAGCATTGAATAAAAAAGCTGTTATTGAAACTTTAATAAAGCAATCCAATAATAAGGATTCGATTATAAGTTTCCTAAAAAAAACATATACGCACCAGTCTATTCTTGGGAATTCAGGTAATCTGGTAATTGCTGAGCAGAAATCAGACTCTATTCATTATCTATTTGTCGGAAATCAGAAAGAGTATTTAAAATCATCAATGATTAGTAGTCACGACAATATTGGTATACCTATGCAGAGTGCATTTAGTACAAAAGAAGGCACAATTGTCGGAAGGGATTACCGCGGCATTGAGGTTTATGCAGGATTTACCTACATCAAAGAATTGAAATGGGGTATAGTGGCAAAGATAGATGTTAAAGAAATACTGAACCCTTTTGTGAATGATTTATTTATTTCTGTTATAATAGCTATTATTATTATTATTATAGGTTCCATTATGTTATTTAGAATAACAAATCCTATGATTATTAAATTAATTAATAGCGAGGTAAATTTCAGAAATATGATTGCCGGCCATTCTTCAATAATGATACTGGTAGACCCGGAAACCGGAGCTATCCTTTATGCCAATGCTGCCGCAGCCAAATTCTATGGCTATCCTTTAGTTACATTAATGACAATGAATATAAAAGCAATAAATACATTGCATAGCAAGCAGCTTTCAGACGTACTTAAAACTGCAAGTAAGGAAGAAAGCAATAAGTTTATTTTCACGCATAGATTAGCCGACGGTACTGACAGTACAGTCGAAGTGCATTCTACACCAATTGATTTTGAAAATAAAAAAGCTTTATTTTCAATTATCCATGATATTACAGAAAAAACTAAGATGGAGAAAGAAATAATCCGTAATACTGCAATGCTGAATAAAACCGGCGTAATGGCGAAGATCGGCGGGTGGGAACTTGATTTAGAAACAAACAAAATGTTCTTTTCGAAGGAAGCACGTATTATCAATGAAGCCGATCCTGAAGAAGAATTCTCGCTCAATCAGGCTTTAGGAAGAATTGATCCTGAATATAGACTGCAATTCCAGACAGCTGTGCAAGAAGCAATAGAAAGAGGAATAAGTTTTGATATTGATGTACCGATGCTGACATCAAAGGGAAGGAAAATATGGGCAAGAACACAATGTTCAGCTGAGTTGGTGAACGGTAGATCAGCAAAACTATATGGAGCATTTCAGGACATAACAGAACGTAAACAGAATGAAATATTGTTGCTAGAAAGTGAAAGAAATTTATTAAGTAAAAATCAGGAAAATGAAGATGTAAATTTAAAACTCGAAGTTCGGAATCTTGAATTAATCAAATCCAATGTACAAGCTGAAGAAAGTGGCAGATTGAAAAGTGCGTTTCTTCAGAATATGTCGCACGAAATCAGAACTCCTTTGAACGGGATTTTGGGTTTTTCCTCTCTACTGCAGTCTGAAGATATATCAAAAGAAGAAATAAAGGAATATACCACTGTTATTCAGAATTGTGGACACAGACTCTTGGAAACGGTTGGGAATATTCTTGATATTTCGAAAATTGAAACCGGACAAATTGAGGTTAACAGTAGTGTGCTTTCATTAAATACTGTTATGAACAATCTATATAATTTCTTCACACTTTCTGCCGGTATAAAAGGCTTAAAATTGGATTATGTTTGCTCACTGGTGTATGAACAATCGATGGTTGTATCTGATGAATCAAAAATATATCAAACTATTTCTAACTTAATAAATAATGCTATAAAATTTACAAAATCAGGTCAAATCGAATTTGGTTATAGTATTCAAAATGATGAAATACTATTTTATGTCAAAGATTCGGGAATTGGGATACCTAAAGAGGCAAAAGATAGGGTGTTTGAGCGTTTTGCACAATATAATCTAGCAATTACAAGAGGTTATGAAGGAGCAGGTTTAGGGCTGTCAATTTGCAAAGGTTTTGTGGATTTTCTTGGCGGCAAAATATGGTTTGAATCTGAAATGGACAAAGGTACGGAATTTTACTTTACGATTCCTTATAATCCTTCAGCAGCAATTAAAAAAATATCCGTCGAAAAAAACAGAACAATAGACAAAGATAAGAACATAAAAATTTTAATTGCTGAAGACGAGATAAGCAGTTTTGAGTATTTGAAGTTAGTATTACAAAATGAAAAATTTATTATATTTTATGCTGATAATGGGCAAGATGTAATTGATATTGTCAAAAAAGAAAATGATATTGATTTAATTTTGATGGATATAATGATGCCGGTTTTGAATGGAATTGAAGCAACTAAAATAATCAAAGCGATAAGACCTGATTTACCAATTATTGCACAGACTGCTTATGCCTTCAGTTCCGAACGAGACGAAATTCTGTCCAACGGATGCGATGATTATATTTCTAAACCCATAAATAAAGAAAAATTAATGGAATTAATTGAAAAATATGTTTAAAAAATTTAAAGATAAACCAGGCATATTAACAAACTATGAGAAACAGGCAAGAAAGAGACAATGTGAAATATTAGTAGAATTGGTGCATTTAATCAATAACAAAAGAGAACTATAAGTTGATAGTTCTCTTTATTTTATAAAAAAACACTAAGAGACCTTATTTCTTAACAAGTGTCTTTTCCAAATCAACATCAGTCAATGCTTTTAGGAAGGCTGCAATATGCTCAATTTCCATTGGGGAGAGAGCCTTTGCAAGCTGAATGTCGCCCATTGTCTTGATAGCTTCCTCGAGTGTAACTGCTTTGCCGTCGTGGAAGTATGGACCGGTGATTGCAACGTTTCTCAGTTGAGCAACCTTGAACATGAATTTATCGGATTCTACTTTAGTTACATCAAATTTGCCCATGTCCTTTGTGTTTGCATAAGGTTTGACCAAACCCATTTTCTGATACATACCTCCGCCAAGTAGTGGACCTATGTGGCAGATAGTACAATTAGCGTCGAAGAAGTGCTTCATACCCATCTTTTCGGCTGGAGTAAGAGCTGCTTTGTTACCTGCTAGCCATTGATCGTAACGGCTTCTGCTGATGAGAGTTCTCTCGAATGCGGCGATAGCTTTAGCGAGATTATCATAAGTAACAGGGTTTTTATCAACTGGGAATGCTTTTGCGAACATATCCTTGTATTCGGGAATAGCTGCAATAGTTTTCTCGACATCTTTATCGGTCTTCATTGCCATCTCGACAGGATTTAGAATCGGACCTTTTGCCTGTTCGACAAGATCTTTTGCGCGACCGTCCCAGAACTGAACGAACTGGTAGCCTGCATTGAGCACAGTCGGGCTGTTGCGTGTACCGGATAGACCGTCTTTAGCACCCGGTGATGTAGCTTTATTGTCAACTCCGCCTTTTGTGAGATCGTGGCATGTTGCGCAGGATTGAGTACCAGTAGAAGAGAGTTTTGGTTCATTGTAGAGTTTTTTGCCTAGTGCAATCAACTCCGGAGTGTCGATTTCACTGCCTGGCATTTTGTCTGGCAAAACACCGAAGATAGTTTTTGCTTTTACGAGCAATTCGCTTTCGGCAACCGGAGAAATTTCAGCCATACCATCTTTGGGAGCTTCTTTCTTGCCGTTGCAAGAAATCAATACGAGGGAGAATAAACAGGTTAACGCAAAAAGTTTGTAAGCCATTTCTTATATTCCTAAAGTGAAACAAAATAATTGTAATGCATTTGCATATCAAATTTAACAAAATTTACATTACAATAAATGAATAAAAGATTAATTTTTGAACTTTAATTTACTATGAACAACTATATTTTAAAAAATAATATTTGACAATTAAAATAAGCAATTAGTCCCTTGGATACAAATATTTCAGAACAACTGCAAAATTACCATCGAAGTAATTATTAATATTCATTGGAAATGTTATATAACCATCTGAATTTTTTCCTCCATTTGCTCCACAATCGAGTTGCACTGTAATGTCATAAGTCTTGGATAATGAATATTTTACGACTTTACCGGCAGAAACTGTGAAATTGTCAGGTGCTAATTTTAAACAGAAATTTGGCTCCCAAAGTGTGGTTCGCCAACTATCATAGCCTCCACTTGCGCCTGAAGAAGTGCCTGATAATCCAATAATATTAACATTT
>CAIOZA010000102.1 GCA_903862655.1 uncultured Ignavibacteria bacterium | reverse complement strand
TGCAACTGTTATAGCAGTTAAGTGCATGAACTACAGAGGTAGTGGATCCATATCAAATATCGTTAGTGGCCTTGATTATATCGGTAGAAATCTCGTTGCAGGCAAAATCAATGTTGTTAACATGAGCATTGGCGGATCTGCATCTACAACCCTGGATAACGCTGTTAGATCACTTGCTGGTTATGGTGCTTATGTATGTGTTGCTGCCGGCAATAGCGCAGTTGATTGCTCAACACAGTCACCTGCAAGAGTCAATGCCACCAGAGTTTATACTATCTCTGCTTTCGGATCTAATGGTGCATTTGCAAGCTTCTCCAATTATGGTACACCTGTCGATTTTTCTGCACCCGGTGTTTCGATATATTCTACATACCGTAACGGTGGTTATGCGACTATGAGTGGAACGTCAATGGCAACACCTTACGCTTGTGGCATAATTCTAGCTGATAATGGTACTATAAATTGGGAAGGCTATGTAACAAATGACAGAGATTCTGAAGCAGACGAAAAAGCAAGAAGATAAAAAATTTTATTAGGCATCAAGTTACTTCTAGATAAATTAGTTAAAGGTTATAATGAGAAACCTCCGGAGCAATCCGGAGGTTTTGTCATTTTAGCGTCCAGTCTATTCCAATTTTTAATAATGTAATTATAATAATTCAACGTATTGAGAAACAATTCTGGCTCAGAATAAAAGAATGGTATTATGATAAAGTTAAGACATCAGGTTCTTTTTTCTAAATTAGCTAGTTAATATAGAAATATAGAAAAAATAGTATTAAGAAATATCATGATCTTATATTTCTCTGAGAATGTGTACAGTCAACGCTATGAATAATAATAATAAACGTCGGAAAAAAATAATTAAAAATAATATAAATTAATTTAAGAAACTTATTAAGAATTTGTTCGTAGTACCGATAAATGAAAGTACAATAAGGGACAAAACAAAAAGTATATACAGCATCTAGCTCCCTGAAAAAAAAGTTAAAAAGGTTAAAAGAGAGAAACCTCCGGATCACACCCCGGAGGTTTTTTTATTTTTAAAAAATGAGTATATTACATCGGTTTCATTAACACAGAACGATTATTATGTGCATTATTTTTTCCGTCACCGGAGTACATAAAAAGTATAGATTGATTGTTGCTGGCAACAGAGATGAATTTTACTCAAGACCTACCACAAGAATTAATTGGTGGGAGGAACATCCATCCCTGCTCGCAGGCAAAGATCTGGAGAAAGGTGGCACATGGCTGGGAATCACAAAAACAGGCAGATTTGCGACCTTGACAAACTTCAGAGACTTCCATCAACCGCACAAAATAGGTCCAAGCAGAGGCAGAATAGTCCTGGACTGGCTTACAGGTACTCCTGATGCCGATCAGTTCTTAGCTTATCTCGATAAAACTGCCGATGTTTACGAAGGATATAATCTTATGCTTTTTGACGGTCAGCATTTATACTGGCAATCCAATCAGGGCGATGGGTATCAAATGTTAGACAATGGAATTTATGGTGTAAGTAATGCACTTCTCGACACTCCATGGCCCAAACTTGAGAAAGGCAAAGGTCTATTCTCGAAAGCAATCACCTATCCTGATGAAAAGATGGTTAATTCCATTTTTGATCTACTCGCTGACGATGAGAAATTTGCCGATGAACTACTTCCTGATACAGGCTTAAATATTGAGATGGAGCGTGCAGTTAGTCCTATATTTATCAAGACAGATGTTTATGGCAGCAGAGTTGCAACTATAGTTCTTATTGACTTTGATGGCAACGCAGAAGTAATAGAGAAATCCTATATTGACACTAAAACACTATCTTTCAACTTCAAAACAATCAATATGGAAACAAGCGATAAATCCTGAGAAAAATTAATTAATTTTAACTTTTCAAATATTGTGATTATATTGCAGAGTTCATTACTAACTTTATTATAATATAGAAGAGAAATTTATATGAAAGAAGTATTAAACTTTATTGATCAAAATAAAGACCAGTACCTTGCTGAGCTTGTTGAGTTTCTTAAAATTCCAAGTATCAGCTCAGAAGAAGCTTATAATGAATCAACTTACAAAGCTGCTGAATGGCTAGCCGATAATTTCAGAAATGCAGGAATACCCGAAATAAAGCTTTATGAAACAAAAGGTCACCCAATAGTTTATGCTCAGGATTTGACTGCCGGAGCAGGTGCACCCACAATTCTCGTCTATGGACATTACGACGTTCAACCTGTCGATCCTCTGGATCTCTGGGACTCACCTCCATTCGAGCCTGTGATAAAGAACGGAAAGATTTTTGCCCGCGGTACATCCGATGACAAAGGTCAGGCATTCATGCACGTCAAGGCTTACGAGGCTTATAAAAAAATTAAAGGCGCACTTCCGGTAAATGTTAAATATATGATTGAGGGCGAGGAAGAGTGTGGCGGTGATAATCTCGAAGAATTCATCATCAATAACCAGGAGATGCTCAAATGCGATACAGTCATGGTTTCGGATACCGAATGGTTTGCCGATGGAATGCCTTCAATTTGCTACTCCCTAAGAGGAAATGTCTATCTTGAAATAACCGTAACCGGACCAAACAGAGATCTTCATTCAGGTACATACGGCGGTGGTGTCGATAATCCTCTGAATGTCCTCTGTTGGATGATTTCACAGCTCAAAGATTCAGACGGAAGAATCTCTATCCCCGGGTTTTATGATAATGTACTTGACCTTACAGAAGTAGAACGGGATGCATTCAAGAAACTGCCTTTCAGCGAAGAAGAATACTGCAAAGATTTAGATATTAATATGACTCATGGCGAGCTTGGGTATACCACTCTCGAAAGAGTATGGGCAAGACCAACGCTGGATCTGAATGGCATTTACGGAGGTTATACTGGTCTGGGATCAAAGACTGTTCTTCCATCGAAAGCTTCTGCTAAGTTTTCAATGAGAATTGTTCCTCATCAAACATCAGAAGAAATCGCACTAAAAGCAAAGAGCTATCTTGAAAAATTATGTCCTCCTACCGTAAAGCTTTCAATCAAGATGCTTTGGGGTGGGAATCCAGTGCTTATGCCCATTGACAGCAAGAGCATAAAGATAGCAATAGAATCATTAAAAGAAGCATTCGGCAAGGATACAGTATTCATGCGCGAAGGTGGCTCGATACCCGTTGTTGGTCTGTTCGATTCAGTTCTGAAAGCTCCAACAGTACTAATGGGAATGGGGCTTCCGGGAGATAACATACATTCACCAAACGAGAGTTTCTCGATTGAGAATTTCTATGGCGGCATAAAAGCATCAGCTTTATTTATAGATAAGTACAAATAAGTAATATATTTATTTCTAAACACAGGAGAAATTATGGCAGAACAAAAACCTTTCGTGCCTTTCGTTCCTGCAAGCTCAAATATGGCAGAATTCACACTCAGGGCATTGTTGCTTGGGTTGGTGATGGCAGTTGTATTGGGAGCTGCAAATGCCTACCTTGGATTGAAGGCGGGTATGACCATTGCTGCAACTTATCCAGCAGCAGTTATTGGAATGGCAATTCTTAAATTGTTCAAAGGGTCGGTTCTCGAGGAGAACTTTGCCCGTACTGTCGGGTCAATTGGTGAATCAGTCGCAGCAGGTGCGATCTTCACTCTTCCGGCATTCTTTATTTCCGGCATCTGGCCCCAGTTTTTTACAATGGGACATTATATCACATCATCACTTATTCTTATGATAGGTGGTATTCTGGGTATTATGTTTGTTGCACTGCTTCGTAGAGTCATGGTCGAAGACCGCGATCTGCCTTTCCCCGAATCAGTTGCAGCTGCTGAAATCCACAAAACCGGACGTTCAGGTGGAACCGGTTCAACTTATCTTTTCAGTGCAATGGCCGGTGGTGCTTTAATTAAAGCTCTTGCAGAATTCAAATTATTCCCCGAAACATGGGAACATTTTGTCTCCTTCACTAAGACAGTTATCACAGGAACCGTGATTAAAGGTCAGGGTGGTATTCTTGTTAGTTCACCGGGTATCAGTCCTGCTTATATGGGTGTTGGCTACATCATTGGACCAAAGCTTGGTGCTTTGAACTTCAGCGGTGGATTAATCGCTTGGGGATTGCTTACTCCCATAATTCTTTACTTTATAACTCCATTCATCGATGTCAATTTCATCAATCAATGGGCGGCTATGCTTATGCAGAAGGATCCTTCGCTTACACTTCAGGCTGCAACTGCTAAAGCTGGCGATCCGATTGTGCAGATTTATGCAATCTGGAAATTCATCGTTAAGCCTATCGCTATCGGCGGTATGTTGATGGGTGCTGGTTTCACATTATTCAAAATGCGTAAAAGCTTGATCACCGGTATCGGTCGTTCGGTTAAAGATGTTAAAAAAGCCGCTTCCGGTCATGAAGTTATTTCAGACAGAACAGAAAAAGATCTTAAATTTATATGGGTTATGGTTGGCATAGTTGGTTCAGCCATTGCAACATTCCTTATTACATTTTTTATTTTTCAAACTGCATTCCTTCCAGCATTTGTTGCGGCTACAGTGCTAATAGTTCTGGCATTCTTCTTTGCAGCAATCTCAGGTTACCTCGTAGGTATCATGGGATCTAGCAACAATCCTATAAGTGGTTTGACGCTTACTGCATTAGTCGTTACAGCCTTGATAATGGTTATCATGGGTGTGGACGCCAAATCCGGTGGTGTTGCCGCAGTACTTGGTGTAGCAGCTATTGTTTGCGTTGCGGCAGCTGTCGCAGGCGAAATGCTTCAGGATTTGAAGGCAGGTCACATTCTCGGTGGTACTCCATGGAAAATGCAGATCGGTGACATAATTGGTGTTGTTCTCTCTGCAGCAGTAATGTTCTTCGTTCTTGACTTCCTCAATCAGGCAGATATTGCTCAGGGATTGAAAGAAGGCTATCAGGGCGGTTTCGGATCTCCGAAGCTGTCGGCACCACAAGCCGGTTTGATGGCAATGCTGGCTAAAGGTATTGTTGGTGGCGAAATGGCTTGGCCACTCATCATCGTCGGAATGCTTATGGGATTAGCTTTCATTTTGATGCAGGTTAAAAGCCCTATGCTTGTCAGCGTTGGTATGTATTTACCCCTTGAGACAACATTCGCAATCTTCCTTGGCGGTCTTGTCAAAGGTGTTGTAGATATGTTTATTGCGAAACGAGGGTACAATGAAGGTCAGAAAGCGAGAGTGGAGAATATCGGAGTACTCCTGGCGGCAGGATTTATTGCAGGGGAGGCTCTCACCGGACTTGCCTTTGCTCCGTTCAAGATAGCCAAGGTAGATTTACTCGTTATCTTTTCAAATCCGCCGTTTGCGATAAGTGCATTGATACTTATCCTCATTGCCTATGTAATGATTCAGATTCCTCTGAAGCACGCAGGTAATCCGGACGATCCGGCACCTCCCAGCGCAATGATGTAAGAGAAATATATCAATTTAATATTAGAGAGGCTGGACGATGAATCCAGCCTCTCTTTTTGATTATACTAATTATGAATGAGAATGTCAAATCGCTTAATCTTTATTGTGTTAAGCGGTCTGCCTGAACACCTTTCTTTGTGCAATTGGTCATGACATTTTTTTGACAATTTAATTATATTTCCGTGATAAAATGAATTTTTTACGGTTGTAAGTTTGTAAGGTTACTTTTTCAAATAACAAATAATTTACAAAACGTTAAGATTTTTTATGAGCGAATATAAAGTCATAGAAGTTACAGATAAAGCTGGAATGAATGATTTCCTGGAATTGCCAGTAAAATTATTTTCCGGTGATCCTAATTGGGTTCCCGAAATGAAATCAGAAGTACGGAGACAGTTAGATGCCAAGAGAAATCCATATTTTAAATCGAATAAATTAAAACTATATTTATGCTATAAGCAAGGAATTTGTGTTAGCAGGGCATCTTTCGTTATTAATACCCAAGCCAGAGCCGCATATTTTGGTTATTTCGAAAGTATAAATGATGAACAAGCAGCCAAGCATCTCTTCGACAAAATGTATGATCTATGCAGACAGGAAAAAATTCCAACTCTCGAAGGTCCATTCAATCCTCACAGCTATGGGTCAACAGGTTTTCTATTGAATAATTTCGAAGTTCAGTCTTCTTTTTATGAAACATATAATCCTGAATATTACATCAAGCTAATTTCAAAGCTTGGATTTGAAATATCAAAAATCGGAAGAACCTGGATCAATACAGATTGCAGTGTAACAGTAAAAAGGTATCGAAATGAAGGTTCTAAAGAATTTAAATTTGGTGATTATTCTTATCAAAAAGTAAGTTTCCTGCATTTATACAAAGATATTAGATCAATTTCTGAAATATATGATGAGGCTTTCAGCGATAACTACCATTTTTCACATATTTCATTCTCAGAATGCTTGTATTTTATTCGGATACTTTTCCTTGCTATCAGTCCTGCTTTAGTGTTTATAATTTATTATAAGGATAAACCTGCAGGTTTCATTATCAACATGTACGACATCAACCCACTTATAAAAAAATTCAATGGTGCTTCTAGTTGGGCAAAAAAAATTAAAATCCTTCTGACTAGAAAAAAAATGACAAGATTGCTGGTCTTTGCTTATGGTATGAAAAGAAAGTATAGGAATTCTAGAGGTTTTTTGCTGGCAACGACGATTTTTTGTAAACTATTAAGCAATTTTAAAGAATCGGTAAGTACTTGGGTAACTGATGGGAACACTGCATCAGAATCTATTGCAAAACATCTGGGATATAAACCCTTTAAAGAATTTGGAGTATATTCAATAAATGTTAGCCCGAAAATTAATTAGCATAATTTTTTTTAATCTATAAGGGAATTTTTATGAAAAAAGTATTTATTATCTACATTATGCTTCTAAGTATATGCTTAATGGCTAATGCACAAACCAGCACCCTTACAGGATCTGTTTCGGAAAAGGGTACAAATTCAGCACTTGCTGGAGTTCGAATACAGTTAGCTAACCAAAATGACGGTACAAAAATTCTGGGTGCATGGAGCGATAATACCGGATCTTTCATTCTTAAAAACATACCATCTGGGGATTACAAGGTCAGCTTAAGTATGCTCGGATATAAAAAGTTAGAATATGGCTCTCTCAGCCTAAAGAAGGGAGAGAATAAGGAAATCAACGCAGAAATGGAAGAGGATGCTGTAAAGATGGATGCAGTAGTAGTAACTGCTTCAAGAAAAAGCGAAAAAGGCATCGATGCTCCGGCTTCGATCAGCATTGTCGATTCAAAACAAATATCGCAGAACAACTCTCTGACACCTATTGATAATATCCGGAATGTACAGGGTGTAGATATGGTTCAAAAAGGATTAATGCAGAAAGATTATTCGATCCGTGGATTAAATAACGTATTTTCCGGACAGGCATTAACATTCACAGACGGCAGAATGGCTAATCTTGCGGCATTAAAAGCTAACGTATCTTATTTATTTCCTATCATTGAAGATGATATTGACAGGATCGAAGTTGTTCTTGGTCCGGGTTCTGCACTTTGGGGTCCAAATGCCAGTAATGGTATAGTAAATATTATTACCAAATCGCCATTTGCATCAAAAGGTACTACCGTTTCCTTATCTGGTGGAGAGCAATCATTT
>CAIOZA010000101.1 GCA_903862655.1 uncultured Ignavibacteria bacterium | reverse complement strand
ACGCACAGCCCGCATCCGTTGCATAATTCTTCAGAGATAATAACTCTGGCTGTCTCGTTAGTTCTTGATGTAGGTATTGGCATAAATGTAATCCCTGAAATTGATTACACAAAAATATAAATAATGGAAATAATATAAAAGGATTAATTGCTTTTCCATCTTTCAAGCTTATTCATCCCCAAAGTAAAGATACCTGCTAAAAAGCCGGGTATTTTCATCTCTTTCATTTTTCCCTTAACTCTTATCTTCATTTCATCAAGAGTAATATCAGGTGATGTGAATTGACCAGCCTGAAAGCAATGACTGCAGTACATTGTGCATTTTGAGCCGTCTGAATTTGTACCGCCGCCCTTTTCATCCTTGTTTAGGGGCATTCCGCAGCTCTGACAATTTTTGTAGATATTTTCCATGTTTTTCTTTTATATTTTTGTTCCAAATATGTCGTATTCTTCGGCTCTGTCAATCAGAACATTGACAAAATCACCCGGCTGATGCTGAGTATCGGATTTGAAATATACCAAATTGTCCACATCGGGAGCATCGTGCTGAGTTCTGCCAATATAAGATCCATCTTCGAATCTATCGATCAATACTGCAAGAGTTGAACCAATTTTTTTTGTGTTATGTTTGAGAGATATATCTTGTTGAAGTAACATCAGTTCTTCGTTGCGACGTTCTTTTTCCTTTTTGGTAACAGTATCGATCATCGAAAATGCTGAAGTTCCGTCTTCGTGCGAGTAGGGAAATACTCCGACTCTGTCTAACTCCTGACGTTCGATAAATTTATATAGAATATCGAAATCCTGTTTTGTTTCACCGGGATATCCAACGATGAAAGTGCTTCTGATAGCTACATTATCTATTTTTTCTCTGATTGTACCAAGTAGTTTTTCGATATAATCAGCAGATGTACCACGCTTCATTGATTTCAGAATCTTATCTGAGAAATGCTGAAGAGGTATGTCGATATATTTACAGATATTTGATTTTCTGTTCATAATGTCCAGAGCTTCCAGCGGAAACGCTGTCGGATATGCATAGTGAAGTCTGATCCAGTTGACACCATCGATATCCGAGATTCTGTCGAGCAATTCTGGCAATTGTGCTTTACCTGTTAAATCTCTGCCATAATAGGTCGTATCCTGAGCAATTATATTGAACTCCTTAACACCTGTTTGCACCATTTCCTTCATTTCATCTTCAATGGATTCAATAGTTCTGGAAACATGCTTGCCTCTTATCAGCGGAATCGCACAGAAAGAGCATTCATGATTGCAACCCTCTGATATCTTTACATAAGAATAGTGGGGGGGAGTCAATCGCTTGTTATGCGAATGTTCTTGGAAAACAGCATCAGGTTTGATTGCTTTAAGTATTTGTTCAAATGCTGTAACCCCGAAGAAGTGGTCAACATACTGCAATTGAGGCTGCATGCTTGCACTGTATCTTTCTGTAAGACAACCGGTAACAATCAACTTACCAATCTTTCCGGCTTTCTTCAGCTCAGAAGCCTCGATGATCACACCGATGCTTTCCTCCTTGGCAGGTCCAATGAAACCACAGGTATTGATGATTACTGTGTCAGCTTCAGTGATATTATCTGTTACTCTTATATTGTTGTAATCCAGATGCCCGATCAGATTTTCAGAATCAACAACATTTTTACTACATCCCAGTGTTATGATGTTGACAGTATTTGACGCATTATTTGATTTATTCATATTATATTATTTCACTCTTGTGTTCCAACGGAGATCGAAAACCCTTTTAGCCTTTGTAAGGTCAACTACTATTTCTCCATTTTTGTTAATAAAAGCAGATACTTTTTTATCCTTAGATAGAGCCCAGGCTAAACCATTTTTGAAAGATGATACTAAGTCATAATCAAATGGGATGACTGATTGATCCTTATAATCAATAAACCCCCATTTGTTCTGAAGTTTTACAGCTGCAAGACCTTCACTAAAGCCTTTTTGATCAGTATACTTCACTGTATCTCCAACCAGGTTACATTTGGAATCAATAAACCCCCATTTTGGAGTAAAAAGTGTATCCTCAGCAAATCCAACAAATGCATAACCTTCGGAGAAAGAATCAGCAAAATCAAAAATTGGCTTAAGAATCACTTTTCCTGATGAGTCAATAAATCCGAATCTCCCATAGCGATTAAATATAGCTTTAGATTCACTGAATGGCTTTACTTCATCAAAGCTAAATCCAATGCGCATCTTACCTTCCTTCTCCATGAATCCAATTTTGCCATCCTTATTGTTGACATCTGCCAGTCCTTCTTTGAATTCATTACCAGCCAGGTTTTGCATTGGGATTACAACACTGCCTGATTTATCAATATAACAGCTTGTATCCTTGTTCATGACGTAAGCCATACCTTCGCTGAAATTAGTCGCATCATCATAAATGTGAGGTACGGCTTCATTACCGGATTTATCATAATAGCCGAATATTTCCAGTGTTCTGGACCAGGGGTTATGTCTTGTAGAAAGAGCCATTCCATCGGCAAAGTTATATACTATTTGTGATTTAGGATAGAACAGAACCTTGCCCTCTTCATCGAGGAAAGCCCAGAATTTAAGGCTATCATATTTCATCCTTACTCTGATTGCACCTTCACTATATCCTAAAACATCAGTGATTTTTGTATCTTTAAACAGGACATTCCCTTTATAATCAATCACAGACCAAATACTGTCCTGAAGAACAGCGGCAAGTGGTTTATGTGATGTTAACTCTCCGGCAAAGCTGATCAGAGAGCATCCTAGAATTAATAAAAATATTCCCAGTATCTTGATCTGGCTTTTCATCATAATGAATCCTATAAAATTTTTTAGCTAAGACGATTAACTATAGATTTTTTTAAAAAAAATTAAAAAATTAGTTTTCTTATTTTGCCACTGTCCTGAGAGTAACAGAAAAAAAATGGGAAAGGTTTCAATGTTTTTTTATAGCGGCGTTAACTTCTTTAACATTCAGAATTTGCTTGAGGAGTGAAGGCTCGATTGAAATGATAAATCCACGCTTGCCTCCGTTAATATAAATTGTTGGTAAGGATAAGATTGTGGATTCGGCATAAACAGGAAGTGCTTTCTTTGTTCCAAATGGGCTAGTTCCGCCAAACATATAACCAGTAGCATTAATTGATGCCTTTTGATCGCACTGAGCTACAACTTTATATCCAAGTATTCGGGCTAGCTCCTTTAGTGATACTTCAAGATCACCATGCTGCAAAACGATAAAAATATCTTTGCTATCTCCAGTTAGGACTAATGTTTTGATAACTAAGTGCTCATCTACTGACAGCTCGAGAGCTGTTTGATGAGTCCCGCCCTTTTCCTCATATTCATAGAAAAATGCTTCAAACTGAGCATTGTGTGATTTCAATACGCGAATAGCCTGCGTAACGGGAATTTCCTGTTTACTCATTTAATAATGTGATTTCTATTGATAATATTCATATTCTGTTTTGTAGTAGCTTTTGGAACCGTCTATATTTATCTTAATGTAACCGGTCATTTTCAAATTATCGTCATATAAATAATTAATCTTGACTTTATTACCCAGAAATACAATTTGCTCATTTAGCTTTTGTTTGCTTTTTCCATATTTGAATTTAGTAGTTGAGAGAAGACGTCCGTTACTTTTAACTTTCTCCTCTATCAAATTATTCTGTTTGTCATACTTGAATTCATAAATGTCTACAAGAATTCTGTCACTCTCTGAGTCGATTACGTTGCCTTTTTTATCCGTCTTAGGATAGTATGTATATCCATTCTTTTTGATTAGGTTACCCTTTTTATCATAAATGAATTCGTATTCGCGGTACTCAGCACCGGAACTAGCAATAGAAGTATATCTGCCTAATGAGTCATATCTAAATGAAGTCTTCAATGTATTCGCAGCAGCTGCGGTTTTGATTTGTGTTTGCAGGTATCCATCGTTATAATACTCGAACTTGGAATTTAATGAATCTTCTGTGGATTCATATTCAGAAAAATTTGTAATTTTTCCGTCAGGATCAAAATGAGTTACTTTAATAAGTCTGCCATTGCTGAAACTAACTGAATCATTCATATCCGTCGATGGAAGCAGGAGTGCAATATATTGAACTTTGATCTTGTTTGTCTTGACAATAGATCTTTGCCAAATCAGATTAGTCTGCTCATTGCTGACAGTTCTTAGCTGTGCGAATAAAGGACTACTTGAAATTAAGAAAAAGCCGACCAAAAAAAATGTAATTATTCTAATCATAAACCAATTAAAATCATTTGTAATAATAATTCAACTCTATAGACTTATTTCATAAAAAATATTGTAGATAAATTTGATTATAGCCAGCTGTATAAGTGGTTACGCATACCCATAATCAACTGTGACAATTCTGATTCAATGTTGATTAACTCTTCTCTATTCCAGGAAAATTCATAAGACCAAGCCTTGTTGTCAGCATCTTCGATTGCCAATCTTGTGAATAATAATCTAGCTTTTATGTTCTGCTTTTCAGGATAGAGTTTATGCACAAAATACGCATAGGTTCTCATCTGCAGTTCATAATGTTTTGCATGTACTTCAATTGTAAATTTTTCGTTAACAACATTGGATTTCCAGTCCCAGATCTCGATTGAGTCTTCATTTTCAATAAGCAGATCGATGCTCCCGTTCAGAATATCTCCATTAATAGGAAGTATCAGATTGAACTCCGGTTTCCCGTTGAATATATGCTTCAAATTGTTCTTAATCAACTTTGTCCCTGCAATTTTAAGGCATTCAACCATAAGTCTGGAAGAAAGACTTGATGGAGTCTCAAAATCAGCTTTTGTGCACTTTGATATTGCATCTTTCAATGATTCAGTTTTAATAATTCCATCGGCACTAATCCACCCTGAAATACTCTGAAGGACTGAGTGTATTGCCAAACCAGCGGTAAAGCCTGTAGTAATTGGCATATCGTTTTGAATTTCAAAATCCTTGTCGTAATCAATTGGATTTATATCAGGCATTCCAAATATATATTTTTTTGAATAGGATAATGAATCAGACTCATAAGTCATCAATTTAGTAGGTGAAAACATTTCATTTGTTTGGGTAGATTTTATATCCTTATTGAGCATGATTATGTCGGATGCTTTGATAATCCTAACTTCTGAAGTTATGCCCGAAATATCAATATTTGTTAAAATATCAATCGGATAAGTGATTTTTACAGGGTATATCCTGGATTGATTATATACATTCAGTTCATCCGATATGAGGATTGTATCTTTCGCAATTATTTCTGAAAATTTAATTTCCAATGAACTGATAATATCAGCTATAAATCCATTGATGGTATAAACATCCTTCTTCTCGTTGTACTTGTATGTCGATGAAATAACTATTTTACTCTTCGATCGGGTTAGTGCAACATACAGCAATCTCTTTTTTTCGGCTTTCTCTGCAAGTTGGCTTATCCTTTTGTTAATCAGGAATTGTGGTGTATCTAAATCTTGCTTATACAGTTCTTCTATTGCTACAGGAATTTTATAACCAATGCCATATTCGGGAGTAATATAGTATGACGGATTATGGTTAGATGAAAAATTACTATTAAACAATATAACTACCGGAAATTCCAGACCCTTGGAGGCATGTATTGTCATGATATTGACAGCATTTTCACCAGTAATAATTGCTGCTTCGCTTTCGAGTATTTTATTCCCCGAGATAAAATTCATTTCCTCAACAAAATCGTAGAGATTCTTGAAGCCCTTATTTTCGTATTCCCTTGCTATTTGTATGAATTTATCCATATTGGCAAGTATCTGATATTTTGCATTGCTGTCATTGATTGTTCCATACCAGCCACATGTCTGATTAATCATGATAATAATCTTTGAAACCGGCATTGATGCTGAAGTTGCTATGATGTTTGTTAATGAGTCAACTATCAGGTTGTAATCTGATTCTGATATTAAATGATTCAATTTCTCCCAAAATGAGCCTTCAGCCTCTGATTTTGCTATTCTATAAATTGAACTGTCGTCCATGTTGAAGTATCTTGATCTTAGGACCGAAATCAAAGCAGCATCATCATCCGGATTGTAAATAAACTTCATAAATGACAATATATCTATGATCTCAGGAGATTGATAGAAGCCTTTTCCTGAGTGAACAAGGAAAGGAATGTTGAATTCTATGAACTTTGTTGCTAATTTCTGGAAGTTATTCTTTGTCTGACTTAAGATAGTTATATCTTTGAATTCATAATCGTTTATAGGATCATTCACAAGTTTGAGAATGTATTTTGCTATCAGATTTTCTTCCAAAAAGCCTGTATCCTCTTCTGCTTCATCAGAAACTTCTTCTGAGTTCTTTTGGTTTGGCTTTTGTGGCAACTCTGACAGTAGAAATGAAATTGACCCTAACCTGCTATCTTTAATTATATTCAGGTTATTTTCTTCCAATGATTCTACATCCTTCGAACAAATCAATGGAATGTAATCAACATCATAATCAGAGTTTTGACTATTCATTAATTTGCTGCAAACCTTGTTAACAAACGAAGCAGGCACTGGTGATAAACGAAAAGTTGTGGTTAAATTAACATTCCCAATAGAAGACTCCATATTTGTAACAGCGGTTTCATCCGAGCTTGATTTTGAATTCAAGTCTGATATATCTTTTCCTGCCTGTTGGAACACTCTGACATCTGCATTGCGGAAACCATAAATGCTCTGCTTAACATCGCCAACAATAAAAAGATTTATTGAATCCTTGCCTCCATCCTTGCCTTCAAGTTCCGGCATCAATTTTTTAATTATATCATACTGAAGCTGATTTGTATCCTGGAATTCATCCACCATCAGGAAATCAACCTTGCTTCGGATGCGTGCAACAACATCAGGATTGTCGAGAAGTTTGCTGGCATACATTTGCAAATCATTCATATCAAGTGCATTGAGCAATAACTTCTCTTCATCGATTGAATTCATTACAACCTTCGAAAAATCGAGCAACAGTCTCGAAAGACCAATCTGTTCTACCTGTTTGTCGAAATTATCAACATAATTCTTAACAACATCAATCTGTTTCTGAAGATTCTTACCATCCAAATTGTCTAGATAATCAATATCAGCTGTATTGTCTAAACACTTTTTAAACTCAACTCTAATACCATTATCAGTCAACATGAATTTTTTTAGAGACTGAAATGCATCCAAAATTGCAATGATAGTTGAGTACTCTACTCTATCAGTATTCAAATGATACGATATTTTCTTCGCATAAACTAAAGCATCAGGAAATTTCTTATTAAGGCTGCCGACTACTCCACGATTTACAATCTGGATGAGTAATTCTGCGAAATTCAAGAGTGGTTCAACATATTCTCTCTGCATAATCATTTTGATTTCATCAAGTATTTCCTGATCGGATTTCGCATAGAAAATATCCAGATTCTTCTTAATTTCAATTTTATCTATAATTGCCGATACGATTGTATTGACTTTATCCTGATTTAACATTCTGAGCATCCGCTTGGAATTATTTCTTAATTCGTAGTCTGAGGATGTCAGCCAGTCTTCCAAAGTACTCTCAATTGTCTTGTTGGTTAGTCTGATCTTATCAGGTTCACTCAACTCAGCAAAATTGAGTGGCACACCGGCTTCAATAGGATATTCTTTCAATAATGAAGAACAAAAGCTGTGGATTGTCGATATTCTGGCATAGGTCAAACCTTCGCGAATTTTTCTAAGAAGGTTTATTTGTTTAAAATCTTTTTTTTGACTCTCGTCAGATTTAATCAGGTTCGTCAGATCTTCATCAAATGATCTGACAACCTTCGCAAGCATTTCTGAAGCAGCTTTGCGGGTGAATGTTATTGCCAGAATTCTTGTCGGGTCAATTCTGAATTCATTACCTTTGAAACTGTCAATCGGCAAAGTCGCATACTGTTTCAGAATTTTTTTAAATCTTTCTACAAGTACGAAAGTTTTCCCGGAACCTGCATTAGCAGTAACGGAAAGATGCTTATCAGTAGATAAAGCAGATATTTGTTCGCTGGTTAAGTTCACAAGGTATCCTGACAAATTTGGAATAAAAGTTAATTAATTATGAAAAATCATAAATATTGCGTATTTTTGTATTCTAAACATCGCGGGGTGGAGCAAATGGTAGCTCGTCGGGCTCATAACCCGAAGGCTCTAGGTTCAAGTCCTAGCCCCGCTACTAAAAATTAACCATGAGACATCATGGTTTTTTTTTGCCTAAATTGCTCAAATACGCTCCCCAAAGATACATATAAGTTAATCAATCTTAATCACAATTCAAATATACCTAATGTTGTGTTATAATATTGCACATAAGAGTTCGGGTAAAGAATTTTTACTATAAGATATTTATGAATCCTTCCTCATAATAGCCCCAAAAGTAAACGCAGATACAAAAAGCTTCAACCTGAAAAGATAAAGTCATCAGAATCTAAGTAGTTATAAGAATCGATTTCTATAAAAACGGAAAGCCAATTACTGATTTTAATTTAAATAAGTAGATTTAGTGTTTTATATTTACAAGGTAACAAGTGATAAATTCACAACAGCAGGCAAGTTGATATTGCATAAATAAAAGCATCAACGCATCAAACTTCAGAGGTGGTCTGCAAAGAGTGCCTCTTTTTTTATTATTTATCTAATATATCATTTAGAATCATGATTTCATTTCAATTTGAAGGAAAAAAAGGGATAAAATCTCTAATTATCCGAAAAGTACTTCTGATAATAGAGTTTAAACTATTTGTAATATAAGATTCTTTCTTTATCTGTTATGGGCATTGATACTATATAAGTAGCAATACGGATCCAAAAATCCGTATTAGTTGGTATTTCATTTAAGTATTTTTGATTGTATTTTTGTAATTAGGTGAGACTAAGTAATTTATTGATTTATTGAAATTCATTTATTTGGAACACCTGAATTTAATACAGTTGAATTAGCTGAACATGTAAATAATTATTAAAATATTTTTTTAGGGTACAATGAAAAAAACAATTTACACATTTGCTATTATTATGTTAATAATGGCTTTTACAAACAAGGCATTTTCCCATAAGATAAAAGTATGGGGAGATAATTCATTTGCTCAAGGAGGATTTGGTGTAAATGTACCTACCACATCCAAAGTACCAACAAACATTGCTTCTAACTCTCCATCTACGGATTTTACAGCATGGGCATATATAGCAAGCGGAGATTATCATGTTTTAGCCATACATAATAATGGAACTTTGTGGGGATGGGGGAAAAATGATGCCGGTCAGCTCGGGGATGCTAATGTCGCAAATAAAGTTTTTCCAACACAAATTGCTGCTTCAACATGGATTTCTGTAGCAGGTGGATATGGACATACAATTGCAGTAAGATCGGACGGCACACTTTGGGGATGCGGGTATAATTTATATAGTCAAGTTGGAGATGGATCTTCAATTAATAAAACTTCATTTACTCAAATTGGTACTGCAACGAATTGGAAATCAGTTGCATGCGGAGAATTCTTTTCTCTAGGATTAAAAACAGATGGATCTTTATGGGGTTGGGGTCAAAACTTTAATGGACAACTGGGAGATGCAAATACAAACCCCAAATTAATACCCACCCAAATTGGAGCTGATAAAGATTGGGCTTTCATTGAATGCGGTGGTTATCATTCATTAGCAATCAAGACTGATGGAAGTCTTTGGGCTTGGGGTAACAATTTGAACGGACAAACAAACGGAACAAGTACTTCTAATAAAACAGCACCAACACAGATTGGAACTGATAAAGATTGGGCAACTGCCACCGGTGGATTAAGCCACAGTTTGTTCATTAAAACAAATGGGTCACTTTATGCTTTAGGTTTTAATAACTTTGGTCAATTGGGAGACAACACAACTGGTGATAAAAAAGTATTAACACTAATCGCTCCTGGAACGACATTTTCGTCTGTTTCCGCAGGCTGCTATCATACAATAGCTGTATCAACCTGTGGGGCTTTATATGGTTGGGGATACAATCCTAACGGTCAGGTTGGCGATAACACTACTACAAATAGAACTGTACCTACTCCAATCGGAACAAATGTTTACTGGTCATCAGTTGCTGCTGGATATACTCATTCAGTAGCTGTTGGGGTTAATCCATCATTAGCAGTACCGCAGGTATATGATGTTACTTGCACTCCAATCGGAACAATGACAGACAACGCAGGAACGACTATAACCGAAAGAGGCTTTGTATGGAGTTTATCTACTACCTCAACCAGTCCAACTTATACTGTATGTCTTCAAAATTAATTGGACAAAATATATAAAAAGAACTTAGATAGATTGATTAAATTAAATAATTAAAAGAACAAAACAAATAAATAAATATAGCCAGCAATATTGCATAAAATTTTGAGTTTTTTTAGGCATT
>CAIOZA010000100.1 GCA_903862655.1 uncultured Ignavibacteria bacterium | reverse complement strand
TAAACACCAAGTTTCAGCCGTCTGGAAGCCAGACCTGAAATAAAGACCGGGCTTATGGCGGAGGCGATTAATTACCGGTCGCTGGATAAGGGAACCTGGGGAGTATAGTCCACGAATTCCACGAATTAACACGAATTATTTAGTTATGACGGAGATTTTGTTTAAACAGATGAGGGGAAAAAAGCATAGCGGGACTTACGCTTTTCTGGGAAATGATGATTATTTCTGAGGTTGTAATACAATCTTTTTACAAATCGTTGAACATGTCTCAGTGGATAACTTAATAAAATAGATCCCAGGTTTTAGGCCATTCAAATCAATTGAAAATGAATTATTTGGTTTTGCAAGTGTATGTGTTCTAATTACCTCACTACAAAGATTAAGTATTTGAAGATCAGTTTTTGAATTACTTCCCAGGTTATATGTAATTGTTACTTGATCAATGGCAGGGTTGGGATACACTGTCATTTCTGCAGATATTTCTAAAATGGGATTCCCGGTATGAAGGTAAATCAGCGAATCACAAACAGAACCAGGAAGATTAAAGAGCCGGTAATTAGGAAAATTCGGTATGGATAAGTAATTCAACGAAGCAAGATGTATAGAGTGTTGCAAAACCCCGCAGGCAACTCCTGCACTATCAGGGAATTCAATTGTTGAATAATAATCAGAAGCTGAAGCTGATATATAAATTTTCGAATCTGGCGCTAATTGCATAAAATCAAGAGTTACAGGACTTAATCCAAAAATTGAATCATATGTTCCGTCCCAGGTTGCAACAATGGTTTTCGATGAAATGATATTTACAGATTGCAGGTCATACTGAAACACATGAAGTGCATTCGAAAAATACAAATATCTCGAATTCGGAGAAATTGCCGCACTGCAAGTATATGCTGTGTCTGGAAATGACAGGTCAACCGGATTGCTGAGCGTACCGGAACATCTGTCAAAATCGAATAATTCAAGATGATGGGGCAGGATCCCTGAAGGATCGCCGCAACGGACGTATTTTGTTCCATCCGGAGAAAAAACTGCGTTTGCAATACCGGGATGTGTCCAAGTATTGCCAATCGCCTGAGATCCGTAATTTATAATACCATTCGGACTAAGTAGCAGGATGTAATAACCATTGTTGTTTGTTTCTGCTTGGATTATCCACCAGTCACGTCCGTTCCCATGCCGGACAGCAGTAATACCTCCCCATTCCAATGTATCTTTGATAAGAGAAAAATTCTTAAGAACAACATCTCCCAGCCCCCCGTGTAAAGACATATTCACTGTACTAAGCAGTAATTCGTTAACAATGGCACCTCCCGGGTAATTATAATCCAAATCTAATTTGTCATGAATGATAAAATACTCATCTGGAGAACCCGGCTTAGGAAGGATAAGTGCTCCCTGAGTGAGGCGATAGCCGGATGAATATGGATTATTCCATGAATTGTAGTAATAGCTGAGCCCCAAGGAATCTCCATTCGGCATTTCATGATGCGTTTTATCTACGACATGCATCCCATTTGTATAAAATAACAGACTGCCATCTTGGTCACAAATGCTGGCATCTGTAAATGCAAAAGAAATTGGAGTATTTATTGGAACACTATGTATGACACCAGAACCAAATTGGATCATGGACCTGGGTGAATTAACATTCCATTCATATCCGCCTAACCAGCAATAATCTCTTTTCATGTCAAGTGACCATTGAGGATAGGCGGACTGGATTATAAATACACAAAAACAAATTAAGAGGTATTTCATTACTTAGTCTAGCTTTACAACTTTCCCAATATACTTAGTAGTGTTATTTGTAACAAAGTTAATATAATAAAGACCAGATTCCAATTTTGACAAATCGAGGACTTCAAAACCATTTTTTTTGATTGATGGTTCTTTTAAGCACCTGTATTCCAGATGAATTAAATATTTCAATATGGCCGAAATCTTCACTTAGATTATCCCAGGTTATTGTTAATAAATCTCGAGTGGGATTTGGCATTAATGAAAATGAAACACTATTTTCTTTTGAACTTGATTTTGTCAGAAGATCCGTTTCATAAATACAATCATCCGTGAAAATTGTATCTTTAATAATGGCATACAAAGACCGGGCTAAATCCACGGCAGGTCCTCCTATTAATGGACATTGTGATGCAATATTAAATAAAGTTATTTTGTCATACTCAGTAAAATCTGAAGTGCCTATTGCGATAGTACTAATAATAATGTCATTTACTATCTTTTCATTTAGTTCAAATATCTGTGTTTGTGGGAGTGTATTATTATCAGATTGAACACTCTGCAAGTTTAACAACTTGTTATTATCAAAGCATCCCCTAATAGATTGAGCATGTTGCAGATATTGTGTATAATGCCCCATTAGCGAATCAATACAAAGTACAATTGCTTGTGAATATGTTGGGTTTAGTGATCCAGCCATAATTTGCTTAAGAGTAATGATTGAATCTCCAATTATTTTTAACTCATGATTAAGATTGTTAAGTGTAAAGGCAATAGAAGTGCTCATCTCTCTTGCAAATTTTAGGTTTTCTTCTACTTTACTAAACCTGATTGAAGATAAGTTGGAATTATAGAATGTATTCATTAAAGAATTGCTCTGCAATAATAGAGTATCAGTTCTTAGCTTTTTATACAATATTCTTTCAAGATTCCATTGTTGGAGGTTAGAGAAATTGGCAAAATTCAAAGATTGCAGTACAATTAATGAATCAAGATGTGTAAGATTGCTTATTATATTGGCCTCTAAGGGTACTTCAGTTTGATCTGTCACACAAGAATAATTCTGTTGAGACATGTTGTTTGATATCCATGGACCTCCTGGGGGATTAGTAATAAATGTAGGAACACACTCAGGATTTATTGGATTAACCAAATAAGTTGAAAGTTGCCAGGTTCCGTCATGTTTAGCTCCAACATTGCCATTTAAACCATACCACCTATTCCCTCCAAAATTTTGAATATCCGTATTTGCAGTATTATCATAATATAATCCAACAAAGTAATTATTAAATTCATTACCTTTTATCCGGTTCGGGGACGTACAAATATTTGAGAACTGAAGACCATAATATATGTCGTTAAAGTAATTGCAATTGTAATCTGAATTTTTTGTACTGCTGCTTTGCAGGGCTTTAGGAAATTTCAAATTAGGATCTCCGCTTGAATATCCTGCACCGTTAAAAATATTGTTTTTAGTGTTAAAGTCATTGCAGCCATTCAAACTCACTCCAACTGCTCCTATTGATGAACTATATAAATTAAATGTGTTTGTTGGGCCTAAAACTGTTTTGCTAGTATTCTGGCCAAAATAACCAAATTTCCAGCCCATTGCTGGATTATTATCTATAACTATATCATTATTATAGATATTGCTTTGGTTGATGTTATTGCAGTTCGTTTCATATTGAAAAACACCTCCGGCCACCGAGCCAAATGGATATATGTATATATTGTTCTCGCTTATATCAAGTGACCCAACAGGGTCATTTTGGTAAAGAAATATCCCTTTATGATAAGGTTGCTGTAACTGAGATGTAATTTCAATATAGTTATGCTTTGCAGATAAATTGTAATATGAACTCCGCATGAAACTGATACCATTATTTACATTGTGCATCGAAATCCCGTCGACTTCAGAATTTGCTTCATTAATTTGAATCCCCGTAAAGCAATTATCAAATTCAAAGTAGCCACCATTGCTATTTGTTCCTTGAATAATAATTATATTTGGGAAATTAGATAAAACAGATGTTCCATAAATGGCATAACCTTCATCATGCAGAGTTGGTTGAATGTTATTAAATTCTAAAGTGTGAGGTTTTGTTTTTAAATAATATGTGCCACCTGAACGCATACCATTTCTTAGATTTTTGAATATATTAGGAGGATCGCAATATTCTAAAGTTACATTACAATCCCACATTTGGAGCCCCCATATACCTTGCATATAGGTGTCATTGGGGGGCAATAAACCTGGTGCAACTGATTCAAAAGTATTAGAAGCTAAAACCAAATTATCTTGAGGACAAAATCCAGAAATTGACAAAGCATTAAAGTTATTAACAAAAGTATTCAATATACAATTAAAGGTACATATTGTTGGTAAAAAATTAAACATTGTCCAGCTTCCAGCGTTTATTCCTAAATAACCATCTGAAATTGTACAATTTTTTAAGTCAAAAATAAAATTAGTACTTGTCTCGCTTGGATATGCACTGATTGGATCAATTGTAATCCATTGAGCTTTACAACCACGGATTTCAATATTATTCATTTTAAAATATTGAGGGTTATTGCCCCAGGGTGGAAATTCATTTGTTACAAGGGGAAGTATATGCGATCCAGGCATCATTACAATCTTCTGTATACCCGGGAAATCATAGTCGATATCATTATCAAAAAAACCTTCAACAGCTATTTTGGTTGGCAATGGTCCATTTGATATTGCTTGTGAAATAAGTTTGTTTTTGACTAATAAAATATTTTCCCCCTCTTCGGCGCAACAATCATGAACCTCAATAAATATAGTTACTAGTCCAATACCACCGACTTGACAGTGATATATACCGCCACCAGTCAATGGAATAGAGTTTAATTGCAATATTTGTTGATTTCCAAGGTAGATGTTATTTGGGTCTGTCCAATAATAACTTGAACCGGTGGGTGCAGTTAAGGTAAAGCTAGATAAAGCACAAACATAAGAGTCATAACTTGGTGTAATAACCTCATTAACTGAAGCCTTAAGTTGTGCGTTAATTGATAGGTTATAAGCGGTATCATAAATGGTATCATAAATGGTGCAATAATAAGTGCCAGTATCTAAAATATTGAAGTTGCTTATTCCGACAACCCGCTGAGTACTTGTAAAGTTCTGAGGACCCGACCATTGCGCACTTGTGCCTCCAGATGCATCTAAAATTAGCAAATCCCCTTTGCTTACAGGAGAATTGCTCATAAGCATCGGAGGTCTTTTAATAGGTTTGTCCCATTGACAATAAGCATTAATTCGGAAAAATATAAATAATAGGGTTAAAATATATGATAAACTCATGGTGTTTTTAACAAGAAACTCCAATTTCCTAGCAATACTTACCTTAACTGCGCATGATTGTTTCATAAATCTTGATTTTAATTGTTATTCATGACTACCTTTTTTAATAATCAAATAATGTTTGTTCCAATTCAATTTCATTAATGTTTCATCTTTTAATAGCAATAATTACAAAATATCTCCCGAATTTGCATAAATTATAATTGATCTTAATAATATAAGTGTAAATATATAGAAGTGTTATTGTGTATATATTCAACTCTGAAAGCCGAAACAAAGTAACAAGCTGTCGAGGACAGAAACTGTCTTCCATTAAATTTAGAATGGATCTTAATAATAAATCGGTGAATATGGTGGCCTGTGAACTTAAAATTTGGATTTCTGGACCGATAATTTCCAACGCAACCCAGTTGTGTTTTCTTAGAAATTGTTGAAATTGGAGCGTACCTCCAACGTAACCAGGTTGCGTTTTTGTATTTATTAGGTAAGCCCATTCAAAAATTTCTCCACTTTCTTCATATCCGGACCCCTCTTGTTTTGCTCCCAGGCTGCTAGTGTTGAAGGGTCAATATTTATCAATTTTGCCATTATTTTCTGACTCAAGCCTTTTTGAATTCGAAGATTTTTAATCTGATCACAAATTGTTTTTGCCTCAATAATAAAGGGTGAATAACCCAGGAAACTCACTATTTTTGGGATGTTCATTAACAGTGGCTGTGAGCGGTCATTCTCCCAATACGTTATTGTATCTGTTGAAACACCAATAATTTTTGCCACCTGAGGCTGTGATAATTTCAAATCATACCTGCGTTTGCGAAGATGGTCGGCAAAGGATTTTAACTCCTTTGGATACCTGGCAGGAAGGGGTAATTTGCTTGTTTTGGTCAATTCACAGAAAGCCAACGCAGGGATGTCCCTGTGGCTATTACAACCATCCGGAAGTTAACTGCAGTTGTGGCCCTGGTGTGGTGCAGAAGTACCTGGCGAAGATTTCGGGGCCTTTGCTCGATCGGATAGATATTCAGATAGAAGTGGTGCCGGTACCATTTCGCGAGCTATCCAATTCGCAGCAGGGGGAGCTGAGTTCTAGTGTGCGAAGCAGGGTAGTGGCAGCGAGGCAGATTCAGGAACTTCGGTTTGAGGCATTCAAAAACATTCATTGCAATGCCCAGATGGGATCCAAGCAACTTCGAATCTACTGCAAACTCGATGAGGCCTGCAATGTGACTCTTAAGAATGCCATGGAGAAGCTTAACCTGAGTGCCCGGGCTTACGACAGGATCATCAAAGTGGCACGCACGGTGGCAGATCTCGAGGCTGCGCCCGAAATCAGGATAGAGCATTTGGCCGAAGCGATTAATTATAGGTCGCTGGATAAGGGGACGTGGGGAGTTTAGTCCATGAATTACAGTCCACGAATTACAGTCCACGAATTGACTTCGCAACATGAATCACAATTGCTTAATTATCTTAACTCAACTGGGCTGAAGGTTGGTCTGTTAATCAGTTTCGGAGAATCCAAGCTGAACTATAAAAGACTGGTTTTGTAAACTATTCTGTGACAATCTGTGCCACATTACTCAGTTTTAATAATCTTGAAGGTCTTTGATCCATCTTTACAATATAGTTTTAATACATATAACCCTGCGCTAAAATCACTTAAGTTAATCTTTGAATTTGTTGTTAAATTGTTAAACGTTCTAAGGACTTCGCCCACAGAAGAATAAATAATAACCGTTGAATTTGTATAAATGCCCTTAATATCAACTGAGTTGGAACATGGATTCGGGAATAATAAAACTTGACACAGACTATTTGGCAAAGTATGATTTGTGTCAATTATTATTTCTCCTTTATCGTAAACACTAGGCGGTATTTTCTTTACGAATTCACCTGGGACTATTGAAGCGTTAAATAGACATCCCTCTTCAACTTTGAATCCCGGATGTAGCGTTATTTTACTCGTTGCAACGGCATCACCAAAACTATTAAGACCTGTACTTCCATCAAGTATTAATTTAGAGGTAGAGTTTAAGTCTAGATTTAAGGGTGGAATTCGATAAACAGTAACAAAGCCCGAGGTCTCATTAATTACCCTGCTATTATCCTCTGTTCCACAATGACCTATGTTAATTCCACCAAAGGTTACCGCTGGATTTGAATTCGAAAACCATAAAATCCTATTAGTGTTATATGACATAATTGTACCAAAGTCGATATTATTAAACCCATACCCATAAGAATATAAGATATTTGATCCATGTTCAAGATTTGCCTGGTTATGTTCACATCCGAAAAGATGACCAACTTCATGACTAAATGTGAGATTAGTTATTGCTTGGAGACAATCCATTACCCCATAAGCATATTGTGCACCAGGATTTATTCCTCTGAGTGATAGTCGGAACGAATTCCCAGATTGATTTATGTCAGTATTTCTTATAACAAGCAGACATATATCAGGAGTATAATGTTTAACATAATCCTTATTGTTATATTCGACTCGAAACTTATTTAAGTCAGTATTCCAATTTAAAGTTTCATTAAAAGGGGCCTCAATACAACAAACTAGAACTGGAATTAGGTTTATATGACTGTTTAAAAATACTTGCTGAAGTTGATACAATAATTGATCCGAATAGGTTTTCATATCAGCATACATAGGTGGACCTCCTGATGAGCCAGTCAAATATAAGGCAGCGGTATTTGTATATGCAACGAGAATTCGTAATTCTTTGGTACTAGATTTATATGAATCACAATCGAATGTGGTGTCAATATTTTTTTTTTCAAGGCTATCAATTATCGGAACACTAAGAGTCTTATCCTTAACTGGTCCATAAAACTGGATTGTTCGAAAAATATAATATTGGTTATTATGTTTGTATCGTATGTTATAAACCCCATGGGGAATTCCTAAAAAATTAATATATCCACTTATGCATAACTTAGACATATTTAAATATAACGCGCAACTATCTGTTGTTGATCGACCACTCCAAAAACCTCCTCTACTATAAGTTGAATCAATCCGAAAAATCTGTATATTCCCCTTGCCATTTGGAACTGTACTTAAAGCGACCTTTATATATTGATAATTTTTAAAATGCTGAATTATATTATAATCTGCAGTAACTAAACTAACACTTAATAATTTGCCATAAAGATCAATTACGTTTTGTGGGAATGTATCATTCTCATAAGAGTAATTTTCATTTTCCTTCCAAAGGGTTAAAGTATCACCTCGTTGAGCAAATAAATTGGTTGTGAAAAAAAATAGAATAATTATAAGAATATTTTTCATAGAGTGTGGTATTTTCTTAAACTTATACTTTACCAAAAACATCATTTTAATTTCAAAGTCGAAACTTGATTTTCAAGTTCAATACATTTGTCGTTTATTTGTATCATATATAAAGTAAGTTCTTCGATTTTTTTAAGAAGTAACACGTTAATTTTACCAACATCTATTCCGGATTCAAATATGTCCTTTTCTGTAGGTATTTCTGGAAGATGTTTGTTAATTGTTATATATTTATCCAAGTCTTTCAGTGATAGTAATTTGTATTCTTTTGTAAAGACATAATCGGCCCAAACGTTTGTTGAAACTTGAATTTCCTTAGCATAAATCGCACCATCAAATCTTGCAATTTTGTCAAATCCAAACTTTATCCAAATCCCATTATTTACATCTCCAAACTTAAAATAATTTCCTGGTTGATTATTCTTTAAATAAAAAATCATCCCATGATTTTGGTTATTCCCAATGGTCTGAAAAACCATATCTCCTGGTATTAATCCTGTGATTCCATACTGATTTGGAGTTGTTCCTGCACCTATTCTTAATTTGGATGGCAAAGGCAGTAGTGGGCTTTCTAACCTGAATAATTCATAAAAAAAAGGAAAAGCTTGTTAAATCTAAGATAATGAGTACCTTAGAGGTGACAAAACCAAAAACAAACTTTTCCATGAGTAAAGATACAAAAAGCCTAAATACCGAGTACACTCCATCGCC